>JANPKV010000176.1:0-4921 GCA_031426185.1 Rhodobacterales bacterium
GTCGGCTTTGAGGTGGTGGAGCCCGCCGACAGCCATCTTTGTTGCGGGTCTGCCGGGACCTACAACCTGCTGCAGCCTGCGATTTCGGCGCAGCTCAAGGCGCGCAAGGTCGAAACGCTCAACGCCCGCCGTCCCGACATCATCGCGGCAGGCAATATCGGCTGCATGATGCAGATCGGATCGGGGACGACTGTGCCAATTGTGCATACGGTGGAGCTTCTGGATTGGGCTACGGGCGGGCCGCGCCCGCGCGCGCTGGACAGATGAACGCGGTTGCCGCAAATCTGCCGTAGTCCGGCGATAGCTGCGTTGGGCCTGCCCGGAGGACCCATGTACCGCTTGCTGATTGCCCTTGTTGTCGCTGCCTTTGCCGCCTCTGCCTCAGCGCAAATTGTCACTTCTGACGCGGACACGCCGCTGATTTCCATGCAGACCAGCGATGCCGGTCGCGGTTGGGCGGGCGTGGGCAAGCTGATGCTGGGCACGCGCGGATTCTGCACCGGCGCGCTGATCGCGCCGCAACTGGTGCTGACGGCGGCGCATTGCCTGTTCGACAAGGAAACCGGCGCGCGCATCGACGCCAGCAAGATCGAGTTTCGTGCCGGTTGGCGCAATGGCCGGGCCGAGGCGTATCGCGGCGTGCGGCGCGCGCTGGCGCATCCCGAATATGTCTATGGCGGGCATGAACCGATGGACCGGGTCGGCTTTGACCTTGCCTTGCTGGAACTGGACCAGCCCATCCGCCTGCCCTCCGTCCAGCCGTTCGAGACCGATCCTTTCCCCGCCGAGGGCGAACCTGTCGGCATTGTCAGCTATGCCGAGGACCGCGCCGACGCCCCCTCGATCCAGGAAATCTGCCACGTCCTGACGCGCCGCCCCGACATGCTTGTCCTGTCATGCAATATCGACTTCGGCTCGTCCGGCTCACCGGTCTTTACCTTGCGTGACGGTGTCGCGCGGGTGGTGTCGGTGGTGTCAGCCAAGGCCGAGCTTGGCGGCAACAAGGTCGCCCTTGCGGTGCTGCTTGACCAGCCATTGGCCGATCTGCAGGCCGAAATGGCGGCGGGGACCGACATCATCCGGTCGCCGACCCCGGGCGTGCGCATACTTTCCGGTGGCGCGGGCGGCGCCAAATTCGTCAAGCCATGACGATCTGGCGCACCGTTCTTGGCCTTGTCTTGCTGGCGACGGCGCCCGCCTTCGCACAAAGCAGGACCGGCCTTGACGAATTGACGCGCCGCGACGAGATCTTTGGCTGGGAGGCAGTCGGTCGCATCGACGTGGATGGTGGCGGCTTCTGCACCGGCACATTGATCGCAACCGACCTTGTGCTGACCGCCGGGCACTGCGTCTTCGGACCGGACGGCACGCCCGTCGATGCAGGCCGCATGACCTTCCGCGCCGGACTCACCGGTGACACGGCCATCGCGGAGGTGCGCATCGCACGCACCGTCACCCATCCTGCCTTTGCGCAGGCGGGGCCGATAGATGCGGATTTCGTGCGCCATGATGTGGCGTTGTTGCAGCTGGAAACGCCGATCCTTGCCAATGTCGCCGCACCCTTTTCCGTCGATACCCCCGGCAATCGCGGCGATGTCAGCGTCGTTTCCTATGCCGAAGGTCGCGAAGAGGCGTTGTCGTGGCAAAAGGTCTGCAAACTCCTTGGCAAGCAGGAGGGCCTGATCATGATCGACTGCGACGTGACGTTCGGGGCCTCCGGCGCGCCGGTCCTTGACCGGTCCTTTGGCCGCGCGCGGATCGTGTCGATCATTTCGGGCGGCTATCGCGATGCGGATGACGCAACCGTTGCAATCGGCATGGAGCTGCCCACCATCGTGGCCGACCTGAAGGCCCTGCTGCGTCAGGGCAAGGCCCTGAGCCAGTCTGCAAATGTCGCCACGCGCCCTGCGATCCGCCGGATCGGCGCCGGTCAGACCAACAGCGACATCGGCGCACGTTTCATCAAACCCTGATTGCTTGGGGGGCTTGAAACCCCGAACGCGATTTCCCAAATCACAGTCATCCGGGTGCCACGTTGGGCCCGGGGACACTGCACCCGGCCCGGGTATCGGGCGGGTAACACACCACATCGCTTTGAAAAGGATGACCCCGATGCGTAACTTTGATCTTGCACCTCTCTACCGTGCAACCGTGGGCTTTGACCGGATCGCCGACCTGATGGACCGCGTTCTGACCAATGATGTCGCCGCCCCCACCTATCCGCCCTACAACATCGAAAAGCTGGCCGATGACGGCTACCGGATTTCCGTCGCCGTCGCCGGATTTGCGCCCGAGGATCTGTCCGTGGAGGTCCGTGACGGCACGCTGGTCGTGACCGCCCGCAAGACCGCCGAGACGACTGATCGCGCCTTCCTGCATCGTGGCATCGCCACCCGCGCGTTCGAGCGCCGCTTCACGCTGGCCGACCACGTGCGCGTGACGGGTGCCGCGCATGAACATGGCATGCTGCACATCGACCTTGTTCGCGAAATGCCCGAGGCGCTGAAGCCCCGCCGGATCGAGATCGCGCGCGGCGCGGACTTCGAGGCCAAGGCGGTCGAGGACAAGACGGTCGAGGCGACGGTCAACTGATCTGCCGCTTGGCGTCATGAAGGGGCCCGCCTGGCAACAGGCGGGCCTTTTGCATGCATGCGGCGTTGGCTAGCGGTCCAGACTTTTCGCCAGGCGCATCAGGTTGATCGCCTCGGCGCGGTAGCCGAACGCATCCTCGCCCCGGCCTGACAGGGCCAGCGCGATGGCGTCGTCCCAACCCCAGTCGCCCAGGTAGGTCGACCCCTGCAGCAGTTGACCGAACCCGGCCACGGCAGCGGCAAAGCGGGCCTCGTCTGTGGCTGGCTCCGTCCCCGTGATGGGCGTCTCGATCAGGGTGGAGGTGTCGCTGCCCGGCGCCTTGTACCGCAGGCGCAGGAACCCGATTTCGCTGGGCGCCGCATCGGTGGCCGATACCGTGCCATAGCGTAGGGGGTCGTTGCGCAGGGCGGCACTCCCCGGGGCCGTCACTTCGTAGATCGCCGTCACCTGATGGCCCGCCCCGATCTCGCCCGCATCGACCCGGTCGTTGTTGAAATCCTCGCGCGCCAAGGCCCGGGTCTCGTAGCCGATCAGGCGGTATTCGGCGACAGCGGCGGGGTTCCATTCGACCTGGATCTTCACATCGTCGGCGATGGGAAACAGCATCCCCGTCAGTTGATCCACCAGCACCTTGCGCGCCTCGGACAGGGTGTCGATATAGGCCGCCGTCCCATTGCCGTTCTGCGCCAGCGACTGCATCACCGCATCGTCGAGGTTGCCGCGCCCGAAGCCGAGGACCGACAGATAGATACCGGTTTCGCGCTGGCGGGCAACGTAGGCCTCAAGGCCCGCCGGGTCGCTCAGGCCGACGTTGAAATCACCGTCCGTCGCAAGCAGGACACGGCTAACCTCGCCATCGCCTGCCATCCGGGCAGCGACTTGATAGGCCAACTCGATCCCCTCGGCCCCGGCGGTGGACCCGCCCGCTGACAGGTTGTCCAGCGCGCCGAGGATCGTATCGCGGTCGCCCGCCGCCGTCGGGGGCAGCACCTCGCCCGCAGAACCCGCATAGGCGACCACCGCGACCTGATCCTCGGGGCGCAATTCCGACAGCGCCAGTGCGATGGACTGCTTGAGCAAGGGCAGCTTGTTCGGCTCGTCCATCGAGCCCGAGGTGTCGATCAGGAACACCAGGTTCAGGGCCGGACGGTCGGCAATCGCGGGCAACGCCCCTTGCAGGCCGATCCGCACCAGTCGCGTGCCCTCGTTCCACGGCGTCGGCATCACCGATACCGACGTCGCAAAGGGCGCATCGCCTTTGGGCGCGGGGTAGGCATAGGGAGAATAGTTCACCATCTCCTCGATCCGCACGGCCTCGGGCGGGGGCAGGGTGCCCATCGACAGGGATTGGCGGATCACCGCGTAGGACGCGGTGTCGACGTCGATGGAGAAGGTGGAGACGGGCTCTTCGGCGGTCACCTTGACCGGGTTCGCATCGGTGTTGGCAAAGGCTTCGGTGTTCGGCTCGGGCGGGGCTGCGACGCCGTCCACGGGTGCGGGGGCCACGCCGGATGCCATTTCGGGCTGGGCACGGGTGGTATCGGTCTCGGCGAGATAGCCTTCGGCCAGCGGGGCCTCGGTATCGCCGGTCTCGGCGAGATAGCCTTCGGCCAGCGGGGCCTCGGTATCGCGCGCCTCGTCGGCTGCCACCGCGCCATAGTCCTGCACCGTGCCTTGCCCCAACGCGTCCCGTTTCGCCGCCGCGGCGGCTGCGGGCGGAGGTGCCGCCACCGTCACATCGTCGCGCACGGCCTCGCGCCGCACCAGGGGTGCGAGCGCGTCTTGTTCGGGGACCTGCGCTTCGGCCAGGGTCTGGGGGACCGGCCCGGCCGCCAGGTCTGCCGGGCCCTCGGGCTTGGGCAGCGACGCAAGCGGGTGATCTTGCACCGCGGCCGCGTCCCCGATCACCCCCGGCTGATTGCCGAAGTTCAACGCGCCCGGCGGCAACAGGATCACCACACCCAGGCACAGGGCCGCTACGGAAGTCGTCGCCACAAGGCTCGGGCGCAGGTTCAGGTTCGTAAGCATGGTCTTCACTCCCATCCAAAGACCCGCCCGGCTTGGGCGGTCCTGACTGGGACGCAGCGCTGCGCTCGATCCTTGGAGCCTGTCGAAATTCTCCATCGCCAACCGCAGGGTTGCGGCGCGGCTTTCGGCGCCCGGTGCGGGCGGCGTCCGCAACGCGGCGCCGAGGGAATCAAGGTCGGGGGCGTCAAGATCGTCGGTCATGCCCGTGCCTCCTTTTTCCATTGCGCTTTCAGGCGCTTTTTCACCTCTGACATCCGCCAGGCGATGGTGCCTTCGGACAGGCCCAGAACCGCGCCCGCCT
>JANPKV010000177.1:0-9174 GCA_031426185.1 Rhodobacterales bacterium
ATCGCACCAGATCATCGCTGCCCCCCGACTGCGACACGATCAACGACACTGACCCGGCCATATCCACGCCCCGCCCGACCGAAAAGACCGAAGGTGGCAGGCTGGTCATCGGTTTGCCCGTCTCGCGCATGAATTCATAAGCCAGGATGTTGGCCGCCGCGTCCGAGGACCCCCGCGCGATGGTGTAGATGGCACGCGCGCGGTCCAGGTGCAGCGCGGCAAGCTGATCCAGCCGACCCGTGTCGACCGCCTCGTGCAGCGTCGCGGCAAAGATCGCCGGCGCTTCGGCGATTTCGGCCCGCATATGCGCCCCGGCAGGTCGAACACCCGTCATGTCCGCAACCCCACGGCATCAAGCGTGGACCATGTGTCGGTCAGATCGACGACTCGCCCGGTCGTCCGGGCCCGATCCAGCGCCATCGCCGCGATGCCGGCTTCCATCGCGTCCAGGATCGATACCGGCAGGCTGACAATCTCGCCGCGCAGATATCTTGCGATGTCACCGCACATCATCGCATCCGCGCCGTAATGTGCGCCCATGGCCGCAGACCCTTGGGTGTAATCGTGGTCGGCAAGCCTGCGACCGTCCCGCGCCGTCACCTTCAGAAATCCGCGCACGAAGTCGCCTTCCGCCATGCCGTGACTGCCCATGATACAAAACCGCCGATGCTCGTCAGGTACGTTCAGATTCGTGTGAAAGGCGAGACTCGCGCCGCTTTCATAAGCCAGGATCGCGGTCTGGAAATCAATGATGTCGGCATCCGACCGGAACGGATCATCCGTGCTTTCCCAGACCGATTTCTTGACGTGGAAAATCTCGGCCTCGGCATTCGAGGCGGGCGCATGTTCCGGCAGGAACGACCGCCGCCCGCCGAAACTGGCCACCCGCTGAGGGCGCGACCCGGTGATCATGTTGTAGATATCCAGATCGTGACAGCATTTTTCCAGCATGAAGCCGCCCGCCAGGCTGTCGCGCCGGCGCCAGTCGCGCATGAAGAACCCGCCATGATAAGGCGCGATATGCTCGTTCGCCTCAAGGCTGACGATCTGACCCAGTTGTCCCGCCGCCATCGCCGCGCGCAGGTCAACCATGTGCCGGGAATAGCGCAACACCAGACCCACCATCGTCCGATGGACGCCGCCGTGTTTGGCCAGCAATCGCGCCAGTTCCAGTGTCTCGTCGATGGAGAGGACCACCGGCTTTTCGGTAAAGACCTGAACACCGGCCTCCAGCCCCAGCCGGATCTGCTCCAAATGGAAAACGTTGGGGGAAAAGACGCAGAAAAGGTCGGGACGGGCATCCGACAGCATTGCCTCGACCGAGGGATAGCGCGGCGTGTCGGCGCCGATCATGTCAAGATGCGTCGGCTGCGGATCGTAAAACCCCACGACCTCTGCCTCGGGCATGGCGGCTTTCAGCGCGGTCAGAAGATGGCCTGCCCGCAATCCGATGCCGGCGGTCACAATGCGCATCACATGCGTCCTTGAAGCGAGGGTTCAGCGCCGACCCAGTGTCGCGCCCCGGCCTTGATGATGTCGGAGGTTTCAGCCATGCGTCCCCCACGCCACCAGACCCCGGGACGCGTTGCCGCCGGGGCCGAATCGACCCATGCGCCAACCATACCAAAACTCTCACGTATTGCTACCAACTTAATACCAATCAGACACGAAACCGGGAGCATGGGAAGTTCTATCTTGTTTTGTCACGAGTTTGCGGATCAACTGCCAATTCACGCCCAAGGTCGGTCTCGTTCAGACAATACCAATTCAAAGGTCGGGACAAGGATGAACAGTCACGCCTTTTTCCGCCCCGACAGCTGGTTTCGCACTGGGCGCGGGCCACGCTATCAACAGCTTTACCGCCATTTATCCGGTGCCATCGCGGCGGGCATCCTGCCCGCCGACAGCCAACTGCCTCCGGAACGCGAACTGGCCGACTTGGCCGAGGTCAGCCGCGTCACGGTGCGCAAGGCGGTCGCACGCCTCGTCGAGGATGGCGTGCTGGAACAGCGCCGGGGGGCCGGAACATTCGTGAAATCGCCGCGCCCCAGGTTGGAACATTCTCTATCGGCACTTCTGTCTTTCACCGAATACATGCGCCAGCGCGGCAGATCATCGTCCAGCCGCATCCTGCAGCGCGGTCTTTTTCTGCCCAACCCGGACGAACGGATTGCCCTTGGTCTTGGCGGCTCAGACCGGGTCGCGCGGGTCGACCGCCTGCGCAGTGCCGACGATACCGTCATGGCGCTGGAATGGTCGTCGCTGCCCACTGACATTCTGCCCGACCCGGACGCCGTCGACACCTCGCTTTACGACGTCTTGCGGGCGGCGGGCACCGCGCCGACCCGCGCCGTCCAGCGCATCAGCGCAATCAATGTCGGCGGCGCGGACGCCAAACTTCTGAACCTGACAGAGGGCGTCGCGGTCTTGCGCATCGACCGCACCGCCTATCTGCCCTCGGGCCGCCCGATTGAGTTCACGCGTGGGCTTTATCGATCCGACATCTATGATTTTGTCGCCGATCTGCGGCTGGAGCAATCCCTATGACCCTGACCTTTTCCGCCCGCATCGAGGGGAGTGAGATCGCCTGCGAAATCGGCAGCGACGAAGACCTCGCTGCACCCGTGTTGTGCTTTTCGCTGATGGCCGCCCCATGCGTCATCTCGGGCGGTACATTGGTGCGCCAGGTTGCGGGTTATGGCAAAGTCCGGTTGCCCGACATTCGGGCTGGCATACCCGCGCACCTGCGCCTTGCCCATGACAACCCTGACTTCACCCCGCACAATCGCGCCTGGCTGCCGCTTGGGGCCTATCTGCGCGTTCATGGCAGGACCATGGTGCTTCCGCCCCTCAGGCTTGGCGTCGATACTGCCCGCGCGGCACCCGTTGTCCCGTCTTTTGAAGGCCTGCGGCTGGTCCCGCAGCCGACCGAGTGGAGGCCAACCGGGGGCAGTCTGATCGCCACGGGCTTTGCCGATCCCGCTAATGCACTGGCACCTGTCGCGCGCCTGAGCGGCCGGCTTGGGTTGCCGCCTTTTCTGACCACGAACGGCACGCCGGTCACGATCGAGCCCGATCCGTCTTTGGCAAACGAAGCTTACATCCTGGCCATTGATCCAATCGCGATCACCTTGCGCGCCTCGGGGCCGGCAGGCATCTTTGCCGCCGGCATAACGCTGTTGAATTTGCGCGAAACCTACGATGGTCAATTGCCCTGCGGCATCATCACGGACACCCCGCGTTTCGGCTGGCGCGGCCAGCATCTGGACTGCGCCCGGCACTTCTTTCAGGTCGCGACGATCCGGCGCCTTCTGGACCTGATGGCGCTTTTGAAACTCAACCGGTTCCACTGGCACTTTGCCGATGACGAGGCGTTCCGTCTGCAGGTGGACTGCGCGCCCGACCTTTGGCGCCTCACGGCCTTTCGCGGCGAGGGGCTACCGGTCCCCGGGGTTTTTGGTGGCGGCATCCGGTCCGGTGGCAGCTATTCAAAGGCCGATGTGGTCGCGCTCATCGCCCATGCCGCCGATCTGAATATCCAGATCCTGCCCGAGATCGAAGTGCCCGCCCACAGCTTTTGCATCAATGCCGTGCTGCCGGGCCTGACCGACCAGTCCGATCCGACGCCTGAAATCAGCATTCAGGGCTATCCCCGCAACATCCTCAACCCCGCCAAACCCGAGACCTGGGCCCTGCTGGAGCCGCTGGCATCCGAAGTGGCGTCGCTGTTCCCCCTGCGCATGGTGCACCTTGGCTGCGACGAGCTGCCGCCCGCTGCATGGGACCAATCTCCCGCCGCAACGGCATTGAAACTGCGCGAGGGGCTTGGCGACCGCGACGACCTGCAAGGCTGGACCATGTCGCGGCTGGCCGGACATCTGAGCGCGCAAGGGGTGCGCCCCGCCGCGTGGGAAGAGGCCGCAAAGGGTGCCCAAGGCGGCATCGGCCATGATGCGCTGCTCTTTTCCTGGACTGGTCAGGGCGCGGGTGCGGCGGCGGCGCGCATGGGCCATGACGTGGTCATGTGCCCGGCGCAGAACACCTATTTCGACATGGCCCACACCGCCGATCCCGACGATTGGGGGGCCAGCTGGGCCGGCTCCATCACGCTTGAGGATACTGTCGCATGGCGGCCCATACCCGAGGGCGCGGAAGACATCGCGTCAAACGTGGTCGGCGTTCAGGGCTGCTTTTGGGGCGAGTTTACCACCGAGGACACCCAGATCGAACCCATGCTGGCGCCACGCATCCTGGGGCTGGCGAACAAGGCCTGGGACGTGAACGACAGCCTGGACGGCAAAGGTTTGCGCGCCCTGGCACAGCACTATGGCCAAGTGTTTGACCGGATCGGTTGGCAGCGGCACCCGTCGGCGTGACCACCCCGCCACGGGGGTTGGCTCAATCCGCGAACAGATGCGCGAAATCAGGGGGTCTTGTGCCGCCGTCGGCAAAGCCCATGATCGGCAGGCCCTCCGGGGTCTGCACGATGCGCGCGGGATAGCGGCGGCGACGGTTGCGCGGACAGGCCGGCGCAGGCAGCGGGCATGGCCCGTCAACTCTTCTGCTTGTTCATCTATTGCATCGGCGGGGCGGACCAGCCGCCGCGCCGTAGGTATCGCTGTCAGACGACCCCATTCGCCCTGGCGATGAAATCCGACAAATGCGGGACGTAATCCTCGGGTCCGTTGCCACCTGCCGCCATCGCAAGGGCGAAGGAGTTCTTCACCGCGCTGGCCATCGGCGTCACCACGGTTGCCGCGTTGGCCATCGATTCCACATAGCGCATGTCCTTGTAGGCATTGCCCAAGGTGAACCGGTGCGCCTCGCGGTTGCCTTCCAGCGCGTAGCCCATGAAGGTCTGGTAGAATCCGCAATCCATCCGCCCCCCGCGGATCACCTTGTCGAATTCGGCGACCGGAATCCCGACCTTGCGCGACAGCGCCAGCGCCTCGGAATAAAGCGCCGCATAGCCCAGCGACAGAAAGTTGTTCAAAAGCTTCATCTTGTGGCCGTCGCCGATCCCGCCGATGTGCACGATCTTGGCGGCCCATGCGGCGATGACGGGTTGTACCCGGGCAAAGGCCGCGTCCGTGGCACCCACCATGCAGTCCAGCGTGCCCGCCCACGCCTCTTTCGGCGTCCGGCTCAAAGGCGCGTCGACGAAATCGACGCCGATGTCAGCCAGCTCCGCCGCAAGGCGCAACGACACGGTCGGGTCGGAGGTCGAGCAATCGACGATCACCGACCCGCGCTTCAGCCCCGGCTTCAGGGCGGCCACGGCTGCGGCCACTTCGGGCGATCCGGTCAGGCAAAGAAAGATCACGTCGCAGCCTTCGGCCATCGCCTGCATCGACGCAGCCTCCACCGCGCCGCGACCCACCAGGTCATCGACAGGTGCCCGGTTGCGATGCGCGATGACCATCAGCGGCCAGCCCTTTTCGACGATGTTCTTGGCCATGCCCTGCCCCATCAGGCCGATGCCGACAAAACCGACTTTTTCATGTGTCATAAGCGCTCTCCGGCTATTTTCAGGACAGGTTGAAACGTTTGCGCAGATCGGAGATCTGGGCGGGCGTCAAGGTGCGCAGGGCCTGATTTTGCAACAAGAGGAACAACTTGGATGCCTCTTCCAGTTCTTCCATGGCGTATTGCGCATCGGCAAGCGTGGTGCCCGCAACCACGGGGCCGTGGTTTGCCAGCAGCACCGCATGATGCTGGCCCGCCAGGGCCCGGACAGCATGCGCAAGATCGGGGTCGCCCGGGGCGAAATACGGCACCAGCGGCAATCGGCCCACCCGCATGATGTAATAGGCCGTCAGTGCGGGCAGCACGTCACCGGGATCCACATCGCGCAGGATGCTTACCGCCGTGGCATGGCTGGAATGCAGATGCACCACCGCACCCGCGGTGGCGCGTTCGCCATACATGACAAAATGCAGGAACGCCTCTTTGGTGGGCGCATCGCCAGACAACTGCCTGCCCGCCGCATCGAAATGCGCCAGCCGTGCGGGATCAAGCGCCCCCAGCGACGCGTTGGTCGGCGTCATCAACCAGCCACCATCCGGCAAACGGGCCGAGATATTGCCGCTGGACCCCGCCGTCAGGCCACGGTCGAACAACGAGGCCCCGATGCGGGCAATCTGGTCTCGGATGCGGGTCTCGTCGGTCATGCAGCGACATCCGTGTGCAAAAGTGACCAGGCCTTGATGAAGAAATCCCGCGCGCCGAAATTTCCGGATTTCAGGGCAAGGACAAGGTCGGGTCCCTGAATGTTGCGCGTCCAGGGCACGCCGGGGTCGATCTCGGGGCCGATCTCTAGCACGCGCGCACCCAAGGCCGCCACCACCGCACCAGCGGTTTCGCCGCCCGCGATGATGAACCGGGCGAAGCCCCTGGCCTGCAAGCGTGCCGCGACATCCGCCAAAGTCTGCTCCACCAGCGCGCCGGAGGCCTCGCGCCCAAGGCGGGCATGGACCTTGGCCAAGGCGGCGGCATCGGTGCCGGAATAAACCAGCGCGGGCTGGTCAACAGGCTGCGCCGTCACCCAGTCTGCAATCTCCGCAGCAGACTGTTGGCCGCTGGCGAGTTGTTCGACGTCAACCGCCAGCATGGGGATGCCTGCGGCCTGGGCCGCTGCAATCTGCCCCAGCGTGGCCGCCGAACACGACCCCGCCAGGACAACGGCGCGACCGGGCGGCGCGGCCATCGACGTGGCAGCGGGGCGCGGCGACACCTTGCCCGACCCGACGACATTCGCGGCCAGACCAAGTGCTATGCCCGACCCGCCTGTCACCAGCGGCATGTCCGCACAGGCGGCCCCAAGCGTCATCAGGTCGGCATCGCTCAGGGTATCGACAATCACGATCCGCGCGCCGTCTGCCGCCTGCCCGTCGATCGATGCGCGCACCGCAGCGCTGCCCGAGCCGATCGTGGCCGAGTTGACCAGACCGACCTTCAATTCCGTCTGCCGCGACAAGACCCGCACGAGGTTGGAGTCCCGCATCGGCGTCAGCGGATGGTCTTTCATCGGGCTGTCGGACAGCAGCATCTGTCCCACGAACAGATGCCCCATATAGACGGTGCGCCCGTTGGCGGGAAATGCAGGGCAGGCGATGGTCACCTTGGCCCCGGTCAGCGCCAGCAAGGCTGCTGCCACCGGGCCGATATTGCCCGCGTCCGTGCTGTCGAACGTGGAGCAGTATTTGAACATGATCTGGTCCGCCCCTGCCTTCAGCAAGGCGCGGGCGGACGCGACAGACATCGCCACCGCCTCCGGGGCCGGGATGGTCCGCGATTTCAGGGCAATCACGACCGCGTCCGCTTGCGGCAACACCGCGTCCGGGTCCGGCACCCCCATCACCTGCAGCGTATGCAGCCCCGCGCGCGACAGCATCAGGCACAGGTCAGACGCCCCCGTGATGTCATCCGCGACCGCACCGATCCGCATTTTCTAGCCATCCTCCGTCCGGCCTGGCACACTTCTCCAGCCGTGCTTATATGCATCTGACATCATTGTGAAAATGACAGACATTCCGGCAAGTACCGCGCGCTTTGACTTGCAATGACAACGCTATCATTGCACTGTGCCAGGCACAAGCGCGGGGAAAGAATTCGGCGAGGGAGACGGCATGTCAGATGCAAAGAACCTGAAGGTCTGTGTGATCGGCCTTGGGTCGATGGGTCTGGGGATTGCCGGGTCCTTGCTGCGTGGCGGCTTCGTCGTGTCGGGCTGCGACATCAACGCCGACGCGCGCGCGTCGTTTGCCGGCATGGGGGGAACGGCGGCGGATGACCCGGCAGCGGCGGCAAAGGGCTGTGACGTCATCATCTGTGTCGTGGTGAACGCGGCCCAGACGGAAACGGTCCTCTTTGGCGCGCAAGGCGCGGCCTCGGCGGCAGCGCCGGGCGCAGTCATCCTGTCTTGCGCCACGATGTCACCGGACGCCGCCCGCACTTTCGCGGCACGCTCGCAGGCACTTGGGCTTCACTACCTCGATGCTCCGATCAGCGGCGGTGCCGCGCGCGCCGCCAGCGGCGAGATGACGGTCATGGCATCCGGGACGGGTGACGCCTTCGCGCGGGCGCGCCCCGTGCTCGGCTGCATTGCGGCAAAAGTCTACGAGCTCGGCGATGCGGCCGGCACCGGTGCTGCCTTCAAGATCGTCAACCAGCTGTTGGCGGGCGTGCATATCGCGGCAGCTTGCGAGGCGATCACCTTTGCCAAGGCGATGGGTCTTGATATGGAGCGGGTCTATGAAGTGATCACCGCCTCGGCCGGGAACTCCTGGATGTTCGAAAACCGCGTCCCCCATATCCTTGAGGGCGACTATGCGCCTCGAAGTGCCGTGGATATCTTTACCAAGGATCTGGGCATCGTGACCGATATCGGGCGCGACCTGAAATTCCCGACCCCTGTCGCGTCCATGGCCTTGCAGATGTTCGTGATGACGGCTGCGGCAGGCATGGGGCGCGACGACGATGCCTCCGTGGCGCGGATGATTGCAGGGCTTGCGGGCCTTGACCTCCCCGCCGCCGTCTGAGACGCCCAATGCAGAATTTTTCCGAATGGAGACGACCATGACCAAGCGCATCATCTTTACCGGCGGCACGGGCAAGGCGGGGCGGCATGCCGTGCCGCATCTGCTTGCGCGTGGCTATGATGTCCTGAACGTGGACCTCAAGCCGCTGGATCTGCCGGGGGTCAACACATTGATCACCGATCTGACCGACAGCGGACAGACCTTCAACGCGCTGACCTCGCATTTCGGGTTGCAGCATTACGAGGACGGCGCACCCCCGTCGGCCCCTGACGCCGTCGTCCACTTTGCAGCCATCCCCCGCGTCGGGATCGAGCCGGACAACAAGACCTTTGTGGCCAACGTCACCAGCACCTACAACGTGATCGAAGCCGCGATGAAGTTGGGGGTCCGCAAGGTCATCGTCGCGTCATCCGAGACAACCTACGGCGTGTGCTTTGCCGAAGGCGACAAGGATTACCATGCCTTTCCGCTGACCGAGGACTACGACAGCGATCCGATGGACAGCTATGGCCTGTCCAAGGTCGTGAATGAAAAGACGGCGCGCGCCTTTGCGATGCGGTACGGCGCGGACATCTATGCGCTTCGGATCGGCAACGTGATCGAGCCGCACGAATATGGGGCCTTTGCCGGATAC
>JANPKV010000178.1:0-10312 GCA_031426185.1 Rhodobacterales bacterium
TTGCAAGAGGCGGACCCCTACAACAACATCATCCGCACCGCCTATGAGGCGATGGCGGCGGTGCTTGGTGGCACGCAGTCCTTGCACACCAACAGCTTTGACGAAGCCATGGCGCTGCCGACCGAATTTTCGTCCCGCATCGCCCGCAACACCCAGCTGATCCTGGCCGAAGAAACCGGCATCACCCATGTCGTCGATCCGCTCGCCGGCTCCTATTACGTGGAAAGCCTGACCGCCCAGTTGGCTGATGAGGCGTGGAAGCTGATTACCGAGGTGGAAGACATGGGCGGCATGACGCGCGCCGTCATCTCCGGCATGCCGAAGCTGCGCATCGAGGAATCCGCCGCGCGCCGTCAGGCCGCCATCGACCGGGGCGACGAGGTCATCGTCGGCGTCAACAAGTACCGACTGGCAACCGAGGACAAGATCGACGTTCGCGACATCGACAA
This sequence comes from Rhodobacterales bacterium, assembly GCA_031426185.1. Classification (GTDB taxonomy): domain Bacteria; phylum Pseudomonadota; class Alphaproteobacteria; order Rhodobacterales; family Rhodobacteraceae; genus JAJNPS01. The sequence goes on from JANPKV010000178.1 coordinate 450, forward strand.
CGTCGCCGTCCGCCAGGCCCAGATCGCCCGCCTGAACCATGTTCGAGGCACGCGCGATACGGCGGCCTGCAACGCGGCGCTTGCAGCGATTGAGGCCGCCGCGCGCGGCAATGGCAACCTGCTTGCCGCCGCTGTCGACGCCGCCCGCGCCCGCGCCACCGTGGGGGAAATCAGCCTGGCAATGGAAAATGTGTTTGGTCGTCACAGCGCCGAGGTGCGCACGCTCGCCGGTGTCTATGGTGCCGCCTATGAGGGGGATGCGGGCTTTGCCGCGATGCAGGGCGAGGTCGATGCCTTCGCCGCCAAGGCGGGCCGCCGTCCCCGGATGCTTGTCGTGAAGATGGGGCAGGACGGCCATGACCGGGGCGCCAAGGTCATCGCCTCGGCCTTTGCCGATATCGGATTCGACGTCGACGTAGGCCCCTTGTTCCAGACACCCGAAGAGGCAGCGCGCGATGCGATTGCCAAGAACGTCCATGTGATCGGCATTTCGTCGCAGGCGGCCGGCCACAAGACGCTTGCCCCGAAGCTCGTGGAGGCGCTGAACGCGGCAGGGGCGGGGGAGATCTTGGTGATTTGCGGTGGCGTCATCCCGCAGCAGGATTACGAATATCTCTATGATCGCGGGATCAAGGCCATCTTCGGACCGGGCACGAACATCCCCGACGCGGCCGCCGAAGTGCTGCGGCTGATACGGACGCCAAGGAACTGATCTTGCCGCCTGACCCTAGAGTTCGACCCCGTCCGGCTTCAGCTTGTCGAGCATGATTTCCTGCTCGGTCTTGCGACGCATGAGGATGTCGCCGTTGGGCAGCTTTTCGGGCGCGTGGTAGTTCTGCAGGTCACCCACCAGCGCCATCAGCTCGCGCAGCTTCGGCTCCAGCGCGCGCAGCGACGGCTCCACCTGATCCAGCGCCTTGCCCATCTCGTCCAGCGCGGGCTCCATCTCCGACATGATGCCGCGCATGAACAGCTTGGCACCTTCTTCCATCAGGCTGAAGCCGTCATCCTCGGGCTCGGGCACGACAGGGGTCTCTGCGGCAAGGGGGCTTGCGCAAAAGGTCACGAGGGCAAGACAGGCGATATACTGGCGCATTTTCTCAATATGCGCCTTGCCGCACGATTTTTCAACCAAAGCCGGGTAAATCCAGTGTGACCGGGAAATGATCGGAGGCCTGCAGCAGCGCATCGCGCAGATCTGCGCGCATGTAGCATTCCGGATCGTTGAGCGGATGCCAGATGCGCCATTCGGGGGCAGGGGTCCGATTGGCAAGGTCATCCGACACCATGATGAAGTCCAGAAGCGCCTCGAAGTACCGCTTTTTCGGGGCCAGATAGAACCGCGCGGTGGTCGGCATGGTCCCGATTTTCTGGCTCAGCGCCATGCTGGCATGGGGATCGTAAAGCTTGCCGCCATTTGCCTCAGGCTCGCCCAGCACGATCTCCACCCCCGACCGGCCGAACAGCTTTTCATATTCATCGAGGCCGGGTCCGTCGTTGAAATCGCCCGCCACGATCAACGTCTCGCCGGCCGCCAGATGATCGTCGACCCGGCGGCGAAGCCAGACGCATTGCGCCAGTTGCTTGCGCCTGTTCTCGATGGACAGGCGCGCGATGGCAGCATCGCCCTTGGCCCCGTGCGGCGCCTTTGACTTTGCATGCACCGCGATGACGCGGAAAGAGACCCCGCTTTTGGTCGTCACCGCGATCTCCAAGGGCGGTTTGGAAAAGGTCATGTTTTCGGAAAGTCCATCCGAATCAAGATCGTAGTGGAAATTCCCGTCAAACCGGGGTGCGGCACCCTTGCTGACCAACTCCGACGCGCCCCCCTTCGGATCATGCCGGGCAGTCAGTTTGTCCGGGTCATACAGAAAGGCGATCTCCTGTTCGCTTTCGGAGGCGAACCCCATCAAGGCGCGTCGCGCGCGCAGCCCGAAATGGGCGGCGAACCTTTCCAGCGCCCGCACCGTGGAGCGTCTGGAATTGGTATCGGGCCCTTCGATGATGGTGATCGCGTCGGCGTCCATCTCCGTGAACACCATCCCCAGGGCGTCCAGCTGTTCGCCACGGGTCAGCTTGTAGCGCGCCGAAAGTTCCCGATCAAACAGCAGCCGCCCGTCATTGTCGAACAGGGCGTTGAACCATTCGACATTGTAGGTGGCGATGCGCATGCCGGACGTCAGGCCGCGCGCCGGGCAGAAATCGCGTCCCAGGCTTCGTTGATGGCGATCAGGCGCCGTTCGGCCAGCTTTACCGCTTCGGCGGGCACGCCGCGCGCGATCATCACATCGGGGTGGCTGTCACGGACGGCCTGCTTCCATGCGGCGCGGGCCTTGGCAAGCGTCGCATCGGGCGAAATTCCCAGCACCTCATAGGGATCACGCGGCGCGCCTTCGACAAACCGCGCCCGGACCACGTTGTAGCAACGCGCGTCAAGGCCGAAGATCGTCGCCACCTGTTCCAGGAACGCATCCTCTTGCGGGTGATAGGCACCGTCCGCCATGGCAATGGCAAAAAGCCCTTCCAGGAGGTCGATCAGCACGTTGCGGTCATCAGCGCAAAGCGTCTCGTCTTCCTCGCGGAAAAGGGCCGCGACCTTGCGCGCGTAACTGTCGAACCCGGCCACATCCTGCCGGGCAAGGTTGAAGACACGGGCGGCACTGCTTTCGTCTTCGGGCGCAATCGCAAAGATGCGGCGAAACACACTGACCTCGTCGCGTGTCACCGCGCCGTCAGCCTTGGCCATCTTGGCCCCCAATGCGATCACCGCGATGGTAAATGCGATCGACCGTTCCGGGGCAGGGGCGTTGCGCAGCCGGTCCAGCACGACCGACAGCGCCTCGCCATTGGCAAGGGCAGACAAGGCTTCGGCGATGCGGGTCCAGATCGACATGATGGCGCCAGCATATCGCGGCGCATACCGCTTGTCAGGACAGCATTTTCTGCATCAGCACAAGGTCAAGATAGCGGCCCCATTTCCAGCCCGCCTGCGGGATGCGCGCGATGGGGGCATACCCCAGGGCGGCGTGAAAGGCCTGGCCAGCGGTGTTCTCGCCGGAGATTCCCCCGATCATCTGATGGGCGCCCCCTTGGCGCGCGTGATCCTCCAGCACCGACATCAGCGCGCGACCCAACCCATTGCCCCGTGCAGCTTCGGTCAGATGGACGGAATGCTCCATGCACCGCGCATAGCCATTGCCGCCGCGAAACTGTCCATAGCTTGCAAATCCCACGACTTCGCCAGCCAATTCCGCCACCCAGATCCCGTGCCCCGCCGCCCAATGGTCCGCGATCTGCGCCGCGACACCCTCCTGCGTTTTCAGGGTCGAGGAAAAGTTGTGCGTCGTGGTGCTGATCACCAGGTTCCAGATGTCCATGATGGACCGCGCATCCTGCACCTCGGCGGGGCGGATCATTCCAGAACCCGCGTCCCGTGGGGCGTCAAGATTTCGGCGCGCAACGCTTTGGCTGGCCCTTTGACAAAGACAATGCGCCGATCCGACAGCGCTGATAGCGCTGTGCGCAGGGCATCGGCGTCGGGATGCACGATCTCAAGCAGTGTCAGGCGCGCGCCGCTATCGGGCAGAACCTTGATCGGGTGCGCGGTGCCCTGCCACTGGATCAGGGCGGGATAGGCCCCGTCGAATGGCAGGCGCCCATCCGCCGGCACCGCCATCTGCCAGCGCAGGTCGCCCCGCGCAAACTCCGTCGGCACGCCCGTCCCGTGGGGCGCCCCCACCAAAGCCCCCGCCAGATCGTCACACGCCACCACCCAGTTGGTCAGGCGCGGGCGGCCTGCAAACCGGTCCAGATCGAACCAGCGCGGCCGCGCGGGGACCGCCTGCGACGGATCGGTCGCGATCACTTCAAGATACACATCCCCCAGCCGCAACAACCGGTTATGCGTGCCCATCGCCAGATGTTGGCCGCCCCCCGTCAAAGGCAATCCCAGCGCCGCCTCGACCGCTTCGGCCCCTTCGGCCAGCGACCCGGCCGACACGACGAGATGATCCAGGTTCATGCCGGTTGCGGGGCTGTGACCACGGCTTGGGCCTTCAGCGCCAGTGCCAGCGACGCAAACCGCGCCTGCGCCACCTCGCCGTAAAGCCCTTGTCCATCTTCGGTCAGCCGCAGTTCCAGCACCCGCTTTTTCGCCTGCCAGATCAGCGTGCCCGCCCGTGCCGGATCGCCCACCGAAAACATCGCGCCGAACCGCATCGCCTTGCCCAGGACTTCGGCGTCCCACATCTCTTCTTCGGTCAGCAGGCGGAACAACGGCTCCATCCGGGACCCGGCCCGGCTGTTCTTGTAGCGGTGGAGCAGCGCCAGGCCCAGAAAGACCCGCCCCGGGTGATCAAGACCGCCCAGGTTGGCGCGCGTCGCATTGTCAAAACACGCCTCGGCCCGGTAGTCGGGGTGCGCGCGCCAGGTCGTGTCATGCAGCAGGCAGGCGGCCTTGATCAGCCGCAACCGTTCAAGCGGCGCGCCTTCAAAGATCGGCTCAAGGAATTCATACAGTTTCTTGCCGAAACCCGGAATCCGCGCCGAGGTCATCTCTGACATCCTGGCCGCCTCGATCAGCGGATCGCGTGCGCGCAGCCTTTGGGGCATCTGCTCGTACAAAAGCCCCTCGCGGATGCCATAGGCCGACACGTCGATCTCTGATGGCTTCAGCACGCGGATCACCTCGCGCAGCACTTCGCTTGCCAAGGGTACCAGTTCCATCCGTTCCGACGATGTGCCTGTGCGCCCGCGCAGGACCGCAAGATCGTTTGCCGCCAGCCAGTCGAGCGTATCCAGCAGCGATTTCGGCTGCATTCGGTATTCGTGCAAGACGGTCAGTGGATAATTCCGCCGCTCCATGTCCAGGCGCGCGATGACGCGCCAGGACCCGCCCACCAGATAAATCCGCTCGCCGTGGGATTTCAGGACGGCCTGAACCTCTTTCAGGGTCTTGCTGATATGCTCGGCCCGCAGCGCTGGCGTTGCCGCGACCTGTTGCAGACGGAACGGACCCAACGGCGTCGACACGCGTTTGCCCACCTTGCCGTCCCCGATCCGCGCCAGCTCCATCGAGTTGCCGCCGATATCGCAGACGATCCCCTTGGCCTCGGGCCAGCCCAGCAGCACCCCTTGCGCCGAAAGCCGCGCCTCTTCATCGCCGTCGATCACCCACATCCGCAATCCGGTTTCGGCCAGCACCTCGGCCTGGAACTCCGGGCCGTCCGCGGCCTCGCGCGTGGCGGCTGTCGCCACCACCGTCATCGGGTCGATCTTCATGCCCTTGGCAAGAAGGGCGAACCGTTTCAGCGCCGCAAGGGCGCGCCGCTTGCCCTCGGGATGTAGTCGGCCGGTCTCGGCCAATCCCTTGCCGAGGCCGCACATGATCTTTTCGTTGTAGAAATAGGCCGGAGAGCGGGCAGCCCCGTCGAACACGACCATCCGGACAGAGTTCGACCCCACATCCACGACACCGACCCGGCTCAGCGCACGGGCCATCGGGTCGTCAAAGATCGGCCTGCCAAAGGGTCCCCAGTCCTCGTCAGCCGCCTGCACGCCTGCGCCTTCGCCATCCGCAGCCATCAGCCAACCTCCCCAGCAGACGACGCAAGATGTGGCAGCGTCCTCTGGCAAAGAGATAGCTCGCGGGGTGGGGCAAGGCAACTGAAAGGGCGAAACCTATTCAGCGGCGGCAGGACCAAGCAGTTCATCGCGCGACCGCGCCAGGCGCGGGACATCGTTCGCGCCCGCCGATCCGCGCCCCGACAATGAGGGGTTTTCCATAAAGAACGTGTGGCACGAAAACGGCGTGCCGCCCATCCCGGCCAGATCCCGGTGGTAATGGCCATTGGCGTCAAGCACCCAGCTATGGGCCTCGTCCGCCAGATTGGCCGCCATGATCTGGCTCATGATCTGTGCCTTGACGGTCGGGTTCATCGCCTCCACCAGGGTTTCCACGCGCCGTGTCAGGTTACGCTCCATCCAGTCGGCGGAAGAAAAGAACACCCGCGCGTTCTTGGCAGGCAAGCCGTGACCATTGCCAAAGCACACGATCCGGCTGTGTTCCAGAAACCGCCCGACGATGGACTTTACCCGGATGTTTTCCGACACCCCCTTGATGCCCGGCCGCAATCCGCAGATCCCGCGGATCACCAGGCTGATGCGGACCCCCGCCTGTGACGCTGCGTAAAGTGCATCGATCACGTCGGGGTCGATCACCGAATTCATCTTGGCCCAGATTTCCGCCGGACGTCCCGCGCGGGCGTGCTCGGCCTCGGCGGCGATCAGCTCCAGCAACCGCGGCTTCAGCGTGATGGGCGAGATGGCGAGGTTTTCCAGATTCTGCGGCTGCACATAGCCCGACAGATAATTGAACACCTTGGATGCATCGCGCCCAAGCGCCCCATCGCAGGTAAAGAACGACAGGTCGGTATAGATGCGCGCGGTGATCGGGTGATAATTGCCGGTGCCGTAATGCGTATAGGTGACCAGCTGGTCGCCTTCGCGACGCACGACCGTGCTGATCTTGGCATGGGTCTTGTAGTGGATGAAGCCGTAGACGACATGCGCGCCCGCCCGTTCCAGCCGCCGGCTTTGCCGGATGTTGGCGGCCTCGTCGAACCGCGCCTTCAGTTCGACCAGTGCCGTCACCGATTTCCCCGCCTCGGCAGCCTCGCACAACGCCGACACGATCGGGCTGTCCCAACTGGTGCGGTACAGCGTCTGCTTGATCGCCAGCACGTTCGGGTCGCGCGCCGCCTGTTCCAGAAAGCGGATGACCAGATCGAAGGTCTCGTAGGGATGGTGCAGAAGGATGTCCTTTTGCTTGATCGCGGCGAAAAGATCATTGTCGTTGTCTTCCACCCGTTCCGGAACGCGCGGAGCAAATGGCGGCCACAACAGGTCAGGGCGCGACGACAACACCAGTTCCTTGAGGTCGGCGACACCCATCAGCCCGCGCACTTCGACCACCTCCGACTCGGTGACGGCCAGTTCTTCCATGATCAGTTCGCGCAATTCCGGCGGCGCGCCCGCACTCATCTTCAGGCGGATCACCTCGCCCCGGCGCCGGCGTTTCAGCGCCGTCTCGAATTCACGAACCAGATCCTCGGCCTCGTCCTCAACCTCGAGATCGCTGTCGCGCAGCACGCGGAACAGGCAGTGGCCGCGGTCGGTATAGCCGGGAAACAGCATGTCGAGGTGCAACAACAACAGCTCTTCCAGCGGCAGGAACCGGTGTTCCCCTTCACGGCTGGGCAGGGCCACGAACCGCGCGATCTGCTGTGGAATGGGCAGCAGCGCCAGAAGGTCGCGGTGATCGGTCTCGCGCTCCAGTTCCAGCGCCAGTGAAAAGCCGGTATTGGGGATGAACGGGAAGGGGTGCGCGGGGTCGATGGCAAGCGGCGTCAGCACCGGAAAGACCGATGACAGAAAATACGCCTCCATCGCCTTCAGGTCGCGCGAGTTCAGCTTGGACCGCGTCAGGATGGTGATCCCGTTGGCGTCCATGCCTTTCTTAAGCGTGTTGAAGACCGATTGCTGCGCGCTCATCAGGCGCCGGGCATCAGAATGGACCAGCGTCAGTTGTTCCGCCGGGGTCAGGCCGTCGGTCGAGGGCGTGATATTGCCGTTGCGGACCTGCGCGCGAAGTCCAGCGACCCGGACGGTAAAGAATTCATCGAGGTTGGTTGCCGAGATCGACAGGAACCGCAACCGCTCCAGCAAGGGCACCGCCGGGTTGGCCGCTTCGTCAAGGACGCGCCAATTGAACGCCAGCCAACTCAGTTCCCGATTGAAGAACCGTCTGGGACCGGTCTGGTCCGCCTCGGGCAACGAGACAGGGGGCGGAAAGGGCGACTGCAGGAAATCGGATATGGACATGGGTGGCGGTTATGACAGTCGATTGTTACGCAACGGTAACAGTCTTTCACTCATGGTCCCGGCTGTCCAGAAGTTCGACCGCAAGACTGCGCGTCACCGGCCGCCGCGTCGACAGGGACACCCGGTCGAGGTCCGCGACCAACCCCGCCGCCGCCGCCACGGACCGCTCCATCCGGGTCACGAGGTAGGCCACAAGGCTTGGCGGCACGGCAATCTGGCGATCGGCGAACAGCTTGATCAGCACCGCCGACAACAGGGCGTCGTCGGGTGGCTCAAGGCGCGCCACATCCGTCGCCGACATCCGGCTGGCGAGGTCGGGCAGCTGCAGCCCCCAGTCGCGCGGCGGCGTACTGGCCGTCAGCAACAGCCGCCCGCCGCCCTGCAAAACCATGTTGTGCAGATGGAAAAGGGCAGTCTCTGCCGCCGGGTCGCCTGCGACTTCGTCCGCGCCGTCCACCACCAGCGACTGCCCCGCCGGCAGGTCCGCGGCGACAAGGGCAGCCCCTTGGCACAGCACCGCCTCCGCCTCCAGGGCCCAGACATGCGCCAGATGCGTCTTGCCGGCCCCCTGTGGCCCGATCAGCAGCAGCTTTGCCTGCGGCCAGTCCCGCCAGCGCCCGACTGCCTCCAACGCAAGCGCGTTCGCGGGCGAGGCAAAGAAGTCCTCTCGCGCATATCCCGCCTTGCCTGCCAGATCAAAAGTCAGCTGGCCCGTCACCGAGGGTCCTCGTCATCGGGGCCGGCATAGCCACGATAAAGCGCGCTGCTTTGATAACGCCCGATGCCGAACCGCATCAGCACCCCGATTGACGCGGCCACCGGCACGGCCACCAGCATGCCGACGAACCCGAACACCGACCCGAACGCCGACAGCGCGAACAAAAGCCACACCGGATGCAGCCCCACCGATTTTCCGACCAGCTTCGGCGTCAGGATGTTGCCCTCGAAGAACTGCCCTGCCGCAAAGATCGCAGCGACGATCCCGATCGATACCCAGTCGCCCCAGAACTGGAACAACGCCAGCCCCACGGCCAGCACGCCCCCGACCAGCGATCCGACATAGGGGATGAAGGTGATTGCCCCCGCAATCGCCCCCACGATCAGCCCGAACTGCAGACCCGCCAGCATCAGCGCGATGGAATAGAACGACCCCAGCAGCAAACAGACCGACAACTGCCCGCGCACGAACCCCGCCAGCACCTTGTCGATCTCGCGCGCCAGTTGCCGCACCGTCGCCTGATGGTCGCGCGGCACCAGTTTGTCGATCCGCGCCACCATATGGTCCCAGTCCAGCAACAGATAGAACGCCACCACCGGAACGACGATGATGAAGACCACCGCCGATACCACCCCCAGCGCCGAGGAGATGAGGGTGTTGGCAAGCTGCGCGCCGCGCGACTGAATGGTCTCGGCCAGGTTCGCCAATGTAGTGCGGATGGTGGATGTCTCGTCCGACAGTTCCGGGAACCGTTCCACCAGAAACAGCTGCAGCCGTTTGGCGATATCGGGGGCCGCGTTCACCAGCGCGGTCAACTGGTTCACCAGCGTCGGGATGACCGCCAGCACCAGCAGAACCATGATCAGCACCGCAAGCAATGTGATGACGGTCGTCGCGGCGACCCGGCTCAGCCCCGCGCGCTCCAGCCGGTCGGCCACCGGGTCGAGAAAATACGCAATGGCCCCCCCGACAAGAAAGGGCAGGATCACGCCCCCAAGAAACCACAGGAGTAAAAGAAATATGATGGCGGCGATGCCCCAAGAGGTCGCCTGGGCACGGATCGGCAAGGCCATGGTCTCGGGGTTTCCCTTCCGGTTGCCCTCCACATATCGCCCGTGCCCCGCCCCCACGCAAGGGGGGCGGGGCACAGAGACGCAAAGGCTGGACCCGCCCCCACGCAAGGGGGGCGGGGCACAGAGACGCAAAGGCTGGCCCCGCCCCCACGCAAGGGGGGCAGGGCACAGAGACCCAGAGGCCGGCCCCG
>JANPKV010000179.1:0-5979 GCA_031426185.1 Rhodobacterales bacterium
GTCTAGAGTGATATTGGAGAGACGTGTCGGGACAGTCGGGGGGATCGTCTTCTGAGGGCAGACCCTTGGAAAATGAACTCCTGATTGGATTTTGATGCCTAACTGGCTCATCTCCTTAGATCTCGGAAAGGGTCGTCTGCACACCAGGCGACCCTTTCTCTTGTGGCCTTGTTTGGCTAGCCTCACCTCATGTTGCGCATCAATGACACCCTGGAAATCGCGGACTGGGAACTGACCGAGACCTTCGTGCGGTCGTCGGGTCCCGGCGGACAGAACGTCAACAAGGTGTCGACGGCGGTGGAACTTCGGTTCGAGGCGGACCGTTCGCCCAACCTTTCGGCGTCGGTCAAGCATCGGTTGAAAAAGCTCGCCGGACGACGCTGGACCCTGGAAGGCGCGATCGTGCTGCAAGTCGAAGATACCCGCAGCCAGGCCCGCAACCGCGAAATTGCCCGCGAACGGCTGGCCGACATGATCCGCGCAGCACTGGTCGCCCCGAAGCGCCGAATCGCCACCAAACCGACGCTTGGCAGCGAACGCCGCAGGCTGGTGGCGAAATCCGTGCGGGCCGATGTCAAGGCGGGCCGCGCCAAGGTGGGTGAAGCCGATGACTGAAACGCAGCTGCAGCGCCGTGCCCGCCTGATGGGGCCGAACGTGCCGACATTTTACCAGCATCCGGTCCATATCGTGCGCGGCGAGGGGGTCTGGCTTTGGGACGCGGACGGCAAGCGTTACCTCGATTGCTACAACAACGTCGCGCATGTGGGCCATTGTCACCCGCGCGTGGTCGCGGCCATTGCGGCGCAGGCGGCGATCCTGAACACCCACACCCGCTATTTGCACGACGGCATTCTCGACTATATCGACCGGCTGACCGCGACCCTTGGCCACGGGATATCACAGGCAATCATGACCTGCACGGGGTCCGAGGCCAATGATATCGCGCTGCGGATGGCACAGGCCGTCACCGGACATACCGGCATCATCGCGACGGACAACACCTATCACGGCAATACTGCGGCGGTCAGCCAGCTGTCGACCCGCCGTCCCCCGATCGGGGGGTACGCCCCGAATGTGCGGCTGGTGCCGTCGCCATCGACGCTGCACCCGTTGGGTGGTACTGGCCGGGGGCAGGCGCAGGCGTTCGCTGCCCATGTCGCCGCAGCGATCGCGGATCTGCAGGCCCAGGGCTTTGGCTTTTCGGCCATGATGCTCTGCCCGGTCTTTGCCAATGAAGGCTTGCCCAGCGTGGAGCGCGGCTTTCTCGGCCCCACGGTCACGGCGATCCGCAAGGCGGGCGGCGTCATCATCGCCGATGAGGTTCAGCCCGGCTATGGCCGTTGCGGCACCCATTTCTGGGGCCATGACTGGCTGGGGTTTGCCCCCGACATCGTCACCGTGGGCAAGCCGATGGCCAACGGGCACCCGGTCGGTGCGGTTCTGGCGCGTCCAGACGTGATGGCCGCGTTCCGCGAGGCGTTCGGCTATTTCAACACCTTTGGCGGCAATCCCGTTTCTGCCGCCGCCTGCAACGCCGTGCTGGACGTGATCGCTGACGAGGGCCTGCTTGAAAGCGCCTGCCGCACGCATGCCCACATGATGGACCGCCTGGCCGCCTTGGACCATCCGATGCTGGCCAATGTGCGCGGTGTCGGGCAGTTCTACGGGGTGGAATTCGTGACTGACACCGGCGCGCCGGCATCCGATTTCGTCGCCGCTCTGGTGGAGCGGATGGTGGCGCGCGGGTTTTTGCTGAACCGGATCGGCAAGGGGGGCAACACGCTGAAAATCAGGCCCCCGATGCCGTTCTCGGTGGAACACGCCGACATTTTGACGGACGCGCTGCAAGACGAGCTGACGCGTCCAGCCGTGCCCGCATGACCGAACTTGACGCGCTTGCGCGCGAGGCGGCGATGCATTGGGGCGGCACCCCGGTGCGTCTGATCGATGCGCGTGAAAATGCGGTCTACGAGATGGCGCTGCGGGACGGCAGCCGCGCGGCCCTGCGGCTCCACAGGGTGGGGTATCAAAGCGATGCCGCGATCCAGTCGGAACTGTGGTGGTGCGCTGCACTCGCGGCGCGCGGCGTCGCGGTGCCGGGGCCGTTTGCCACCGCCCGTGGCGATCTCATGCTGCGTCTAAAGGCTGGTCGCATGGCGTCAGCGGTCAGCTGGATGGACGGCCACCCCTTGGGCGAGGCCGGGCAGCGCCTCGCCTATTCGCCGGATCGCAGTCTTGATCTGCACCGCGCGCTGGGGCAGCTGCTTGCCGACCTGCACCGCGTGACGGACAGTCTTGTGCTGCCGCCGACCTTTTCCCGCCCGCGCTGGGACATCGACGGTTTGGTGGGCGAGGCCCCCTTCTGGGGCCGATTCTGGGACCACCCCGAGGCGACGCATGCCGACCGGGACTGCCTTATGGCTGCCCGCCGCCATCTGCGGGACACGCTGTCGGCGCATCAGGCGAAGGGCGCGGTCCTGGCCCCGATCCACGCCGATGTCCTGCGCGAAAACGTGCTGGTCGGCCCCGCTGGTCTGTCGCTGATCGACTTTGACGACAGCGGATTTGGGTTTCGGCTTTATGACCTTGGAACCGTCCTCAGCCAGAATCTTTATGAGCCTGCCTATACCGACATCCGCGACGCCTTGATGCAAGGGTACGGCACGCAAGACCGCGATCTGGTGGAGGCGATGACGCTGGCGCGGTGTTGTGCGTCGGTCGGCTGGACGATGCCGCGCATGCCGCTGGGGCATCCCGTCCACAAAAGCCACATCGCGCGGGCGGTGATGTGGGCCGCGCGGGTGATGGGGTGACAGGGGCGCGACCCTGCGGCTAGACCAGCACCTCTTCGGCCACCTGCGCGCCCAGCCCGAAGACCCGCTTGTAGCGCGCGATCTCGTCGGCGGGACCCAGCGCCTTGTTGGGATTGTCGCTAAGCTTGACAGTCGGTCGTCCGTCCGCCGAAACCGCCTTGCAGACCAGACTGAACGGCGCCAGCGCATTTCCGTCGATCAGCCCGATGAAGTCATTGGTCAGCATCGTGCCCCAGCCGAAGCTGACCTTGACGCGGCCGGCGAACTGGCGATGCAGTTCCTCGATCTTGGCCACATCCAGCCCGTCGGAAAAGATCACGAGCTTGGTCGCCGGGTCTTCGCCGCGCGACTTCCACCACCGGATCGCGGTTTCGGCCCCCACCGCGGGATCGCCGCTGTCGATGCGGATGCCGGTCCAGCCCGCCAGCCAGTCGGGTGCATTGCGCAAGAACCCCTCGGTCCCGAACGTGTCGGGCAGCATGATCCGCAGGTTGCCGTCATGTTCCTCGTGCCAGTCGGCCAGGACCTGATAGGGCGCCTGCGCCAGTTCCGCGTCCGAATTGGCCAGCGCCGCATAGACCATCGGCAATTCGTGCGCGTTGGTGCCGATTGCCTCCACCTCGCGCCGCATCGCGATCAGGCAGTTCGACGTTCCCGCGAACTTGGAGCCCAGCCCTTCCTGCATTGCCTGCACGCACCAGTCCTGCCAAAGGAACCCGTGGCGCCGGCGCGTGCCGAAATCGGCAATGCGCAGACCCTCGATGCTGCGCAGCCGCTCGATCTTTTGCCAAAGCTTGGTCATGCCGCGGGCGTAGAGCACCTGCAACTCGAACTGGCCCAGATGCTTGGTTGCGGCCCGGCTGCGCAATTCCATCAAGACCGACAATGCCGGGATTTCCCACAGCATCACGTCGGGCCAGAGCCCCTCGAAGGTCAGTTCGAACTGGCCGTCGCGCTTTTCCAGATGATAGGGCGGCAGGCGCAGCCCCTCGAACCACTCCATGAAATCCGGGCGGAACATCTGGCGCTTGCCGTAAAATGTGTTGCCGCGCAGCCAGGTGCTTTCGCCGCGGCTGAGCGACAGACTGCGCACATGGTCCAGTTGCTCGCGCAACTCACCTTCGTCGATCACATCCGCAAGCCGCACCGAATGGCTGCGGTTGATCAGACTGAATTCAACCCGCGTGGTGGGGCGGTTGCGGAAAATCGACTGACACATCAATAACTTGTAAAAATCGGTGTCGATCAGAGACCGCACGATCGGATCGATCCTCCAGCGGTGGTTGTAGACGCGGGTGGCAATATCGACCATGGCAGCTTTCCTTTTGCAGCCCCGTCTTACGCGAAGGCGCAGGGAGCGGTCAAATAAGGCCGATCCCCGCGTCGCGCATCTGGTCCAGCGCGCCAGCCAGCGATCCGTTCAGATCAATTGCGCGACAGGCGGACAGGCGAACCGTGACCGCAAAGCCCAGGCGCGCCGCATCAAGCGCCGAATAAGCGACGCAGTAATCCGTGGCGAGGCCAACCAGAGTGACCGCCGTCACCCCCCGCGCGCGCAGATAGCCATCAAGGCCGGTCGGCGTCGCATGGTCGTTTTCAAAGAACGCCGAATAGCTGTCGATGGCGGCGCGAAAGCCCTTGCGGATGACCAGATCCGCAGGGTCGGTGCGCAAGCCGGGATGAAACGCAGCCCCCCCTGTGCCCTGCACGCAATGCACCGGCCACAAGACCTGGGGGCCATAGGGCATCTGGATCATGCTGAAAGGCGCTGCCCCGGCATGGTTGGCCGCAAAGGACGCATGGTCGGCCGGGTGCCAGTCCTGCGTCAGAACGCGCACGTGATACTCGTCCAGCATTGCGTTCACCTGCGGGATGATCGCATCGCCCTCGGCCACCGCCAGCGCGCCGCCGGGACAAAAGTCGTTCTGCACGTCGATCACGATCAGTGCGTCAGTCACAGGCATGGGGATCAGTCCTTTTGTGCACAAGACATGCGTAAGGTTGGCGGGCAAAGGGGTCAACCGAAAGGCTGCGACCCTGCCACGCGCCTTGGCATTGGCGGGGCGGGTCAAGCCGGTCCTTGTGCCTGATCTGCGCGCATCGCCATCGGATGCTTGCCCGCATCGCGCAAAACCCCTAACTCGGCGCCCATGCTGACCGTCGCCGCCTTTTACCACTTTACCCGCATCGCTGACCCCACCGGTTTGCGTGCGCCGCTGCATGCCTTTTGCACCGCGATGGGCGTCAAAGGCTCGATCCTCGTGGCTCCCGAAGGGATCAACGGCACCATCGCGGGAACCCGTGACGGCATCGACGCGGTCCTGTCCCATCTGCGTGCGCTGCCCGGCTTTGCGGCACTGGAGCACAAGGAAAGTCCCGCACCCGAGATGCCCTTTGGCAAGATGAAGGTCCGGCTCAAGCGCGAAATCGTGACCATGGGCCAGCCCGATGTCGACCCGACCACCGGCACCGGCCATTACGTCGCGCCCGCAGACTGGAACAACCTGATCTCGGCGCCCGATGTCGTGGTGATCGACACGCGCAATGACTACGAGGTCCGGATCGGCACTTTTGCGGCGGCGATCAACCCCGGCACCACGGCCTTCGGCGAATTTCCCGCCTGGTGGCAGGCCAACAAGCAGCGCTTTGCAGGTCGGCGGATCGCGATGTTCTGCACGGGCGGCATACGCTGCGAGAAATCGACCAACTACCTGCTGGGACAGGGCGTCACGGATGTCTTTCACCTCAAAGGGGGCATCCTGAAATATCTGGAGCAAGTGCCCGAGGATCAAAGCCTCTGGCAGGGGGAATGCTTTGTCTTCGACGACCGCGTCTCGGTGGGTCACGGCCTGGTGCCGGGGGATCTGACGTCATGCGGGGCCTGCCGCCATCCGCTGACCGAGGCGGATCGCGCCGACCCTCGATATGAACGCGGCGTGGCCTGCCCATATTGTGCAGGCGTCCGCAGTGACGAGGACCGCGCCCGCTACCGAGAACGCCAGCGCCAGATGGACCTTGCCGTCACACGCGGAACCTCGCATCTGGGGACAGGCCCGGACTGAGGGTTGCGGTTCCCTCGGGGCGGCCCTACCTCTGACCCGACGCTGCTGTCGCGAAAGGCACCCACATGACCCGTTCCCTGCCCGATCTGACCGAGGCGCTGCT
>JANPKV010000180.1:0-6493 GCA_031426185.1 Rhodobacterales bacterium
ACCTTGTCGCCCGCCAGAACCCGGATCCGGTTCTTGCGCATCTTGCCTGCCATCACGGCGATCAACTCATGGCCATTATCGAGTTCGACCTTGAATGTCGCGTTCGGCAGGAGTTCCTTGACGACACCGGGGAATTCGAGAATGTCTTCCTTGGCCATGGTCACTCCGATTGGGGTTGGGCCCGAGCGCTGAGGCTTGGGCATAGGCGCGCTAGATGCGCCGATAACAAACCGTTTTCAAGCGGAATCAGGGCGCGTTTGCGCTGTTTCATGCGAAAATCATCGGCTTTCCGAGGCAAAGCTGGGCGGTCAATCCCAAGGCTGGTCAGGATCAGGCAGCGGGATCGCCCGCAGCAGGTCCCGCGTATAGTCGGCCTGGGGGCGGGCAAAGACCTGCGCTGTGGGGGCGTTTTCGACAATCACACCCTGATGCAGGACCAGCACATGGCTGCACAGCCGCCGTATGACGCTGAGATCGTGGCTGATGAATGCCAGCGTCAGGCCCAGGTCGGCAACCAGACGCTCCAAAAGCGTCAGCACCTGGGCCTGGCTGGAGACATCGAGGCCAGACACGATTTCATCGGCCAGAATGAAGTCGGGCCGCAACGCGATGGCGCGCGCGATGCCGACGCGCTGCCGCTGGCCGCCCGACAGCTCATGCGGGAAACGGTTCGCGTAACTGCGGCCAAGGCCAACCTGATCCAGGGCCTCCAGCATGCGGGCCTGCGGATCGGCCAGGCCGTGCAGGGCAACCGGGCTCTGGACGATCTGCCCGACACGGTGCCGGGGGTTCAGCGACGACATCGGGTCCTGAAAGATCATCTGGAACCGACGGCGCAGCGGACGAAGCGTTGCTTCTGGTGCGTGGGTGATGTCCTGCCCGTCAAAGCCGATGCTGCCAGCCGTCGGCTCCATAAGACGCACCATCGCGCGCCCCAAGGTGGATTTTCCCGACCCTGAGCCGCCGACGATGCCAAGGATTTTCCCTTTGGGCAGCGCAAAGCTGATCCCCTTCAGGATCTCGATACGCGGCGCGGGGCCAAGGATCGGCTTGCGCGTCAGGTCGGGCACCGACAGGTGCAGGTCCGTGACGGTGTAAAGGTCGGTCATGTGGCGCGTCCGTCATAAGCCGCGACCTCGGCCTGGACCTCTGCCAGAACCGCCTCCGGCACCGGCACCAGACTTGCCTGCGGATCGGTATACTTTGGCGTCGCCGCCAACAGGGCGCGCGAATAGGCATGGCGCGGGCCTGCAAAGAAATCGCGCGCAAGGGTATCCTCGACCACCAGCCCGCCATAAAGGATGGACAGGCTTTGGCAGACCTTGGACACGACGCCCAGATCATGCGTGACAAACAAAAGCGCGGTGCCGTGCCGGGCCTGCATCGCCCCGATCAGTCGCAGGATCTGTTTTTGCACCGTCACGTCCAGCGCCGTGGTCGGCTCATCCGCGATAATCAGTTTCGGTTCCGCCGCGAAGGCCGACGCAATCAGGATGCGCTGGCGCATGCCCCCCGACAGCTCATGCGGGTAAGCGCCGAGCACGCGGTCAGCGTCCGGTATCTGGACTTCGTCCAACAACTCGCGCGCCCGCGCATCCGCCCTGGCACGCGTCCAGCCGAGGATATCGACCAGCCGGTCGGTGATCTGGCCTCCGATCCGGCGCGACGGGTTCAGCGCCGTCAGCGGGTCTTGCGGGATCAGCGCGGCGGTGGCCCCGATGAGGCTGCGGCGGCGCGCGGGCGGCAGGCGCAACAGATCGGTCCCGTCAAGCAGGATCTCGCCGCCCGTGATCTCCACCGCCTTTGGCAGCGTGCCGAGGATCGCCTTGCCGATCATCGACTTGCCGGCGCCGCTTTCCCCCACCAACCCGCGCACTTCGCCTGCCGCGACGTCCAGCGACACACCCCGCAGCAGGCGCTGATCGGTGCCTTTCAGCCGCGCCGTCAGGTTGCGGATGACCAGAAAGCTCATCGCAGCACCGGGTCGTATCGGTCCTTCAACCCTTCGCCCAACTGGCTGAAGGCAAGCACCGTCAAGAACAGCGTCACCAGCGGAAACACCAGGACCCACCACGCCTGATGGATGCTTGTCCGCCCTTCGGCGATCATGCCGCCCCAGGTCGGATCGTCGGTGGAGATGGACAAGTTCACAAAGGACAGGATCGCCTCGACGATGACGGCGATGCCCATTTCCAGCGTCAATAGGACAACGATGGTCGGCAAGACATTGGGCAGGATCTCGGTCAGCATGGTGCCGATGCGGCTGCGGCCGGCGACTTGCGCCGAGGCCACATAGTCCATCGCGCCTTGCCTCATCGCCTCGGCCCGCACGACGCGGGCAAAGCGCGTCCAGTCGATCACCACGATGGCAATGATGATCGACATGAGACCGGGACCCAGCACGGCGATCAACAGGATCGAAAACAGCACCGGCGGAAACGCCATCCAGATATCGATCAGCCGGCTGATCACCACATCGACCCAGCCGCGTAGGAACCCGGCCAGCAGACCCAGCGTCGCGCCGATCACGCAAGTAAGCGTCCCCGCGACCACCGCCACGATCAGCGCAATCCGCGCACCATGCAGGATGCGCGACAGCACATCGCGGCCAAGACTGTCCGTGCCCAGCCAGAATCCCGGTTCCGCGCCATCCATCCAGAAGGGCGGCAGGCGTCCCATGAACATGTCTTGCGCCAGCGGGTCCTTCGGCGCGAGCCATGGCGCCAGCAATGCCGCCAGTGCAATGAGGACGATCCATCCCGCGCTGAGCCACAATCGCGGCCCGGCACGGCGTCGGACCATGGCGCGGGCATCAGCCATGGCGCAGCCGGGGGTTCAAGAGCGCATAGGTCAGATCCACCAGCAGATTGACGCCCGTGAAGATCACCGCGAACAGGATCACGATGCCCTGGATCAGCGGCAGGTCGCGGTTGATCACCGCATCGATGGCCATGTTGCCAAGGCCCTCGTAGCTGAACAGCCGCTCGATGATCACGGTCCCGCCGATCAGAAAGGTGAACTGCACGCCGACCAGCGTCAGGGTCGGCAGGATCGCGTTCGGCAAAGCCTCACGCAGGATGACGTGGTTTTCGCCGTAGCCCTTGGTGCGGGCAAGGGTGACGTAGTCCAGGTGCATCGTCTCTTTCAGGCTTTGCTTCAGCAACTGCCCGATGATCGCCGCCAACGGGATCGCAAGGGCCAGCGCAGGCAGGAACATGTGGCTGACGATGTCGGCCCAAAGATCCAGCCGCAGCCGGACAAGGCTTTCAACCAGATAGAAGTCGGTGGTGAACGGCAGATCCAGCGAGGGCGTCACCCGGCCCGAGATGTGAAAAACCGGGATCAGCACGCCAAAGGCCAGGATCAGCAGCAGTCCCCACAAAAAATCCGGCACCGACAACGCCATCCCGTTGGTGATGTCGATCGCAGCCTCGGTCTTGGTGTCCCGCAACCGGGTCCCGGTCAGCGCGGCGATGCCGCCGAGGACCATGGCGATAACAAGCGCCATCACCGACAATTCCAATGTGGCGGGAAGCCGCCCGAGCACAAGGTCAAGCACAGGCTGCCGCGCGGTGATCGAGGTGCCGAAATCCCCTTGCAGCACCCCCTGCCCCCAGATCAGGAACTGTTCGGGGATCGACTTGTCCAGCCCGTATTGCGCCGTCAGCCGCGCGATGTCGTCATCGGTCGCACCCGGAGGCAGCATCATCGCGATGGGATTGCCCGGCACCACCCGGATGACGACAAAAACGATCATCGCCACGCCCACAAGGGTGATCGCCGTGGTCAAAAGGCGCAAGAGGACGGCGCGTATCAGCGGCATCTGGAGCAGCGGTTCGGGCAGGGCACCACCCCTCCCCCTCGTGGGGAGGGGATGGGGCCCTCCCCCGCGAAGGGGGGAGGGAGGCGCACGTCACCCGGCCCGATTTGCTTCACGCCCGCTTCATCAGTTGCGGCAACAAGGCACCAGAGGCATGCGGTGTCACGATCACGCCCTGCGCCGCAAGGATCGGCTGCACATATTGCAACAGCGGGATCACCAGCGCGTTGTCGGCGACATACTTGTCCACCGCCTTCCAGCCTGCAATCCGCTTTGCCTCATCGGCCTCGCCCCACAACGGCCCGATCATGTCGATCAGATCGGTCCCGTCCCAGACCGAATGCGGGCTTGGCCCGAACATCGCAAAGCCGGTCGAGGTGGTCGGATCGCCAACCGAGTTGCCCCAGTTGTAGAATGCCGAGGGGGCCAGCGTGTCGGCGGCGCGCAGCTCGTAATGCTTGGCGATCTCGTAGACCTCGATTTCCGCCTCGATCCCGACCTTGCGCCACAAACCGACGATGGCCTGGATCATCTCATAGTCCTTGGGCTTGAAGCCCTTGGTGGTCTGGAGTTTGAACTTGACCGGGTTATCAACGCTGTAGCCGGATGCCGCAAGCGCCGCAACTGCCGCTGCCTCGTCGTAAGGTACGGTGATCGACGGATCATAAGCCTCGTATTCCGGCGTCTGCAGCGTGTCGATCTTGACGCCGTAACCCGACAGCAGCCTGTCGATGATGGTCTGCTTGTCGATCGCCCAGGCGGCGGCCTTGCGCACGTTCGGGTCGGTCATCACCTCGATGTCGTTCAGGAAGATCATGCCGATATCGGAAATTGGCGTCGCGGTCCCGTTCATCGACCCCTTGAGACGGTCATATTCCTCATAGGGCATTTCCAGCGTGACATGGCTGTTGCCGGATTCGATCTCGGCCACCCGTGCCGCCGCGTCGGTCACGAACTTGATCGTCACGGTATCGAAATCCGGCTTGCCGCCCCAATAGTTGGCATTGGCCTTCAGCCGCACAAAGGCGTTGCGTTCGAACTTGTCGACCATATAGGGGCCGGTGCCGATCGGGGCCGCCTCAAAGCCTTCGGCCCCGACCTTCTGGTAATAGGCCTTGGGCAGGACGTAACCCGTCAGGAAGTACATCCACTTGAAGATGGTCGGTTCAAACCGCGCCACATCGGCGGTGACGACATTCCCCTCGGCCTTGATGTTGGCCAGCGTCGACCAGATGAACTGGATGGGGTTGCCCGTCTTTTCGTCCGCCGCACGCGCAAGGCTCCACGCCACGTCTTCTGCCGTGAAGGGAGATCCGTCATGCCAGGTGACACCCTCGCGGACGGTCATCGTGACCTTGGTCTTGTCGTCGTTCCAGCCCCATTCCGTCAGCAATCCAGGTGCGGGCTTGAGGTCAGGCTGCTGCAGGATGAACTGATCAAAAACGGACTGGTATAGCCCCTGGATGGTCGGGTTCACGGCACTTGGGCCGACGGTCGGGTCCCAGCTTGGCAGGTTGACGTTATATGCGATCACCAGCTCGTCGATGGCGGCATGGGCAGGCAGGCCGGTCAGCCCAAGGGCGGTCCCGGCCGCGGTCAGTTGCAAAAGCGTGCGACGGTTGAGGTTCATGGTCTTTTTCCCTGTTGGTTGGTCTTTTTGGTCATCATGACGTCGGTTCAGTTTCCTGCAAGCCTGCGCGCGAGCAAAAAGCCTGACCCCGCGCCGGTTCCTGCCCCCGGCCACACGGCTGCACCGGTCAGGTGCAGGCCCTTGACCGGCGTCGATCCATCCGAATGGCCCTGAACGGGGCGAAACAGGAAGTGCTGTGCCAGATGGTGCGATCCGCACAACTGGTCGCCCCCGACCAGATTGGGGTTCTCTGTCTCAAGATCCAGCGGCGAGACCACCCGGCGTCCGAGGATTTTCGCCCGCGTGCCGGGGGCATAGCGTTCAAGGATGTCCAGTGCGCGGTCTGCAAAGGGGTCGGCCGCAGTCCGCCATTCGGTCGCGGTGATCGTCCCGCCCGCATCTCCGGCGATTGTGCCTGGCGCCATGCGCACCTGCAGCCACAGGACATGCTTGCCATCCGGCGCGCGGGTCGGATCCACGGCAGTGGGCTGGCCGACGACCAGCACGGGCTCATCCGGCAACAAGCCCGCCTTGGCCTGCTGGTAGGTGCGCGCCATCTGGTCAAGCGAAGGGGCAAGGTGGACATAGGCGAACCGCTGCAGGTCCGTCCCTGCGGCCCAGTCGGGCAAACTGCTCATCGCCAGATGAATCATCATCGTGCCCGGCGCATGGGCAAACCCCGTCATCGCCCTGTCAAAGACCGGGGCCATCCCGCCCGTCATCCGCACCAGAGCCCTCGGCGCGACACCCGCAATCACCGCCTTGCTGGCCATGATCTTTCTGCCATCGGCAAGCGCGATCCCCTGCGCGCGGCCGTCCCTGTGAAGGATGCCCTCGACCGGCGCGGCGCATTCGACCACCCCGCCTCGCGCGCGAATGGCAGCCACCATCGCGCGCACAATGGTATCGGCACCGCCCATGCCGACCACCATCCCGAAAGCCAGCCCCGCCAAACCTTCAAGGTATGGGAAAACCCCCCCGCCAGCCACATCGGGCGCGAAATCAAGATGCATCCCCCAGGCCCCCAGCATGGCGCGGACCTG
>JANPKV010000181.1:0-1722 GCA_031426185.1 Rhodobacterales bacterium
CGGTTCGCTTGCGTCGCAATTGGGCAGCAAACGGCGCTTGTCGCCCCTTGCGCCGCACCGCAGCGCCCATAGAGTGCGTTAGTCCTGCCCGCTTTCCCCCGGAGACCGTCGATGCCCGAGTTCAAGAAGATCCTGATCGCCAACCGGGGCGAGATCGCCATTCGGGTGATGCGCGCGGCCAACGAGATGGGCAAGAAGACCGTCGCGGTCTATGCCGAGGAGGACAAGCTGTCGCTTCACCGCTTCAAGGCGGACGAAGCCTACCGGATCGGTGAAGGTCTGAGCCCGGTGGGGGCGTATCTGTCGATCCCCGAAATCATCCGGGTGGCGCGGATGGCGGGGGCCGATGCGATCCACCCCGGTTACGGGCTGTTGTCGGAGAACCCGGATTTCGTCGACGCCTGCGAACAGGCCGGGATTACCTTCATCGGCCCGACCGCCGAAACGATGCGCGCTTTGGGTGACAAGGCGTCAGCGCGGCGCGTGGCGATGGCGGCGGGCGTACCGGTCATTCCCGCGACCGAGGTCTTGGGCGACGATATGGCGCTGGTGAAGAAGCAGGCGGCCGAGGTGGGTTACCCCCTGATGTTGAAGGCGTCATGGGGCGGTGGCGGGCGCGGGATGCGGCCGATCAACTCCGAAGAGGAACTGGAAGCCAAGGTCCGCGAAGGTCGGCGCGAGGCGGAAGCGGCGTTTGGCAACGGCGAGGGGTATCTTGAAAAGATGATCCTGCGCGCGCGGCACGTCGAAGTGCAGATCCTTGGCGACAAGCACGGCAATATCTACCACTTGTGGGAACGCGACTGCACCGTGCAGCGGCGCAACCAGAAGGTCGTGGAACGCGCGCCTGCCCCGTATCTGACCCCCGAACAGCGCGCCGAGGTCTGCGAGATGGGCCGCAAGATCTGCGCCCAGGTGAATTACGAATGTGCCGGCGCCGTCGAATTCCTGATGGATATGGATTCAGGGAAATTCTACTTCATCGAGGTGAACCCGCGCGTGCAGGTCGAGCATACCGTGACCGAAGAGGTGACGGGCATCGACATCGTCCAGGCGCAAATCCTGATCGAAGAGGGCAAGACGCTGGCCGAAGCGACCGGTGTCGCGCGGCAGGAAGATGTCGTGTTGAACGGTCACGCGGTGCAGTGCCGGGTGACGACGGAAGACCCGCTCAACAATTTCATCCCCGATTACGGGCGGTTGACCGCGTATCGCTCGGCCACCGGCAACGGCATCCGGCTGGATGGCGGCACGGCCTATGCGGGGTCGGTGATCACGCGGTATTACGATTCGCTGCTGGTCAAGGTCACGGCCCATGCCCAGACGCCCGAAAAGGCGATCGCGCGGATGGACCGGGCGCTGCGGGAGTTCCGCATCCGCGGGGTGGCGACGAACATCGAGTTCGTCATCAACCTGTTGAAGCACCCGACCTTCCTCAACGACACCTACACGACGAAGTTCATCGACACGACGCCGGAGCTTTTCCAGTTCAAAAAGCGCCGCGACCGCGCGACCAAGATCCTGACCTACATCGCCGACATCACGGTCAACGGACATCCCGAGACGGCGGGCCGCCCGCTGCCCCCGGCCGAGGCGAAGGCCCCGAAGCCCCCCGCCCCCCGCGCCGAGCCGCCGATGGGCACGCGCAAACTTTTGGAGCAGAAGGGCCCGCAGGCCGTTGCCGACTGGATGAAGGCGCAGAAAAAGGTCCTGATCACCGAC
>JANPKV010000182.1:0-31340 GCA_031426185.1 Rhodobacterales bacterium
GGCAGGAACCCGGCTGTCGAGCGCATCAGCTCGGCATTGGGCTTCAGCGACATCGCGACGACCCAGATCACAGGGATCATCCACAGGACCGCGAACACGACGGTCAGCGTCAGCAGAAGACGGTCAACGGTCCGGTCGCGGCCGGTCTTGCGGGTCAGGCTCATGCCTCGTCCTCCCCTCTGCGGCCGAGCCAGAGCTGCAGCATGGAAAAGCCCAGCATCAGCACGAAGAGCGTGATTGCCATCGCCGAAGCGTAACCCACCTGCCAGTCGCGGAAGCCGGTGTCATAGATGTACTGCACCATCGTCCTGGTCCGGTTGGCCGGACCGCCCTGGGTCATCAGATAGGCCTGTCCGAAGATCTGGAACTGACCGACAATCTGCAGGACCAGAACCAGCAGCATTGTGTGGCGGATGGACGGCAGAGTGATCCGGCGCAGCACCGTCCAGCGCGAGGCGTGGTCCAGCTCGGCAGCCTCGTAAAGCTCGCGGGGGATCTGACCAAGTGCCGCCAGAAAAAGTGCCATCGGCAGGCCCACGCCCCACCACAGGGTCGCAAGCGCAATCGACGGCATCGCCCAGACCGCATCGCCCAGGAAGTTGACCGGCTTCGTCCCCAGGACATCCCAGAGCGGCATCAGCAGACCCTTGTCCGCGGACAGAACCATCGACCAGACCAGCGTGACCACCGTCACCGAAAAGACCGATGACATGAAGAAGACCGACCTGAGCACGGCCTTCACCCGCCCCTCGCCCTGCACGGCAAGAGCCAGAGCCAGCGCCAAAAGCGTCATCGTCGGCACGGTGATCGCGACGAAGTAAAGCGTGTTGCGGATTGTCCGCCAGAAAAGCTTGTCGGTCCAGAGATCCTGGTAGTTCAACGTTCCGATGTATTCGCGGTAGCCCCCGGCAAGTTCCCAGTCATGCAGGCTGATCCAGAACCCCTTGAACAGCGGGTAGACCAGGAAGACCGTGTAGATGATCAGGAACGGCGCCAGGAAGACCGCAGCAGCCAGCGGGGCGCGACGGCCGGATGCGGGGGCTTCGCTCATGGCGCCCCACCATCGTGCAGGGTGAGGGCCTGGCTGTTGTCGGCAAACACATGCCGCTGCCCGGCACCAAGGGACAGGCGCACGGCATCGCCCACTTTCAGCGGGGCAGGACCACGCAACTCGGCCACCACCGGCTGACCATCGGCCAGGGTGGCATAGACCAGCCTGACATTTCCAAGTTCCTCGACCACGTCGACCGTCGCCGCCAGACCGCCATCTGCGCCCAGCGTCATCACATCGGGCCGCAAGCCCAGCGTGATCGCGTCGCCAGCCGCGCCGCCGGTCACCCGGACCGGAACCATGGCACCGGCGACCTCGGCCACCGCCTCGGTCCCCCCCCGCGACACCAGACGCCCCTTCAGAAGGTTGATCTTCGGCGAGCCGAGAAAGCCGGCCACGAAACTGTTGGCGGGCCGTTCGTAAAGTTCGATAGGCGTGCCCACCTGCTCGATCCGCCCGGCGCGCAGCACGACGATGCGGTCTGCCATTGTCATCGCCTCGGTCTGGTCATGGGTCACATAGATCATCGTCGCGCCCAGCCGGTGATGCAGCTTGGCGATCTCGGTCCGCATCTGGACCCGCAGGGCTGCGTCCAGGTTGGACAGCGGTTCGTCGAACAGGAAGACCTGAGGCTCGCGCACGATGGCGCGGCCGATGGCCACGCGCTGGCGCTGGCCGCCCGAAAGCGCGCGGGGCTTGCGGCCAAGATAGGGTTCCAGCTGCAGGATCTGCGCCGCACGATCCAGGCGGGCGGCAATCTCGGTTTTCGAGGTGCCGATGTTCTCCAGCCCGAAGACCATGTTTTCGCGCACGGTCATGTGGGGATAAAGTGCATAGTTCTGGAACACCATCGCCACACCCCTGTCACGGGCGGCGACATCGTTCATCTGCTTGCCGCCGATCTCGACATCGCCCGCAGTGACATCCTCCAGCCCGGCGATCATGCGCAAGAGCGTGGACTTGCCGCAGCCCGAGGGTCCGACGAAAACGACGAACTCGCCCTCCGAGATGTCCAGGGATACGCCGTGGATGACTCCCACCGCCCCGTATGTCTTCTTGACATCACGCAAGGTGACACGACCCATGCACGCTCCTCCCCAGGATCCGGCGGTTTCGGTTATGGATTAGTTATAGACATATATTTCATAACTGATCAATAGGTGATATGCGAGTCAAAGCTGCTTGTTGGACCGGGAATTCTGATGTTGAATGCGCGTGACCTGACCAGCCTGGACGTGACTGTGCCGAAAAAGCCAACCATGAGCGAGATCGCCGCCGCCTGCGGCGTATCGCAAGCAACAGTTTCGCTGGTTTTGAACAATGCCCCCGGCACGCGCATATCGGCCAGCACGCGCGAACTGGTGCTGAAGCAGGCCACGGAACTGGGGTATTCCCATCCGCACAAGACCGCAGGACGTCGTCCGGTGATCGCCATGCTGATCAATGATGTGACCAGCTCGCCGCATGTTGCGGGCCTGATCGAAGGGGTGGCGGATGCCGCGAACGAGGCGGGCTTTCTTGTGTCGGTCCTGCCGACCAGCGGCGACGAGGAAGCCGAGCTTTCGGCACTGACCATGATGTCGGCCTTGCCGGTGGCAGGGGTCATCTATGCCCGGCTGATCACGCAAGAGGTTGTGCTGCCCCCGCGTCTGACCGAGTGGCCCTGTATCCTGCTGAACTGCTACGTGGAACGCGACCGGGTGCCTGCCGTCGTTCCGGGCGACCAAGCCGCTGGGCAGACGGCTGCCCTTGCCCTGCTGGATGCCGGCCACCGCCGGATCGCCTTCATCGGTGGCGAAGACAGTATCGAGGCATCGCGCGAGCGGCTGAAGGGCTACAAGCGCGCGTTTGCGACGCGGGACGTGCCCTATGATGCCGCGCTGATCGTCAAGGGTGGCTGGACTATCTCCAGCGGCTACAAGGCGATGAAGAAGATGCTTGCGCTGCCGGACCCGCCAACTGCGGTGTTCTGCTTTTGCGACCGAACGGCCGTCGGTGTCTACAATGCCGCGGCCGAGGCCGGACTTCTGATCGGCCGCGACCTCTCGGTGATCGGCTTCGACAACGAGGCATACACCGCCGACATGCTGCCCCCGCTTACGACCATGGAACTGCCGCATGCCGACATGGCGCGGCATGCGGTGGACGAACTGGTGTCGATCATCAATCACCAGAAGCCTCTCCAGCCCGGCCGTCTGAAGTTCGACTGCCCGATGATCGAAAGGCAGTCCGTCGGACAGCCTGCGCATCATGCCCACCTCAGGACGGCGTCGGTCGTTTCCTGACGGCCGGACAACCGCACTCCAGCGTCGCTGGCTCTGCGGACGCCTTATTTAAACGACTTTCCAGGGCTTTGGTTCAGTCCGAAAACCCTGCGCTCCGAAGCGCTGAACTTACCCTGCTGCGAAAATCTGCATCCGCGTATGGCATTACCCTCAGATACTGGGTGATCGAGGAATCCGGTCGTATTTCACGCACCACACGGGCCCAGCGGGCGGCGGCTTCTGTACGACCGTCAAGCTGGCACAACGCGACCGCCGCCATTACGATCTGAAAATGGCTGGTCGCAGTCCGTGCCGCCAAAACTCCCCAGTCGGCAGCGGTCGCATAGTCGCCATCAATCCCAAAGGACAGCGCCTTCATTGCACGCATCGGGGCAAGCATCGGATCGAGTGGGCTGAGGCCGATGGCCATGTCGATTCCTGCGCGGGTCTCAAGCGTCTGGCAGCGGATTACTTGCAGGAAGGCCCGTGCGTAATGACCCTTGGCATAATTCGGGCTCAATTCCACCGATCTGTCCAGCCAGATCAGCCCGTCGTCAGGGCTGCCGGTGAGGATATGAAACCGTCCCATCGCCGCATTCGCGTAAGGATCAAGGGGGTCAAGCTCGATGCTGCGTTCCGCCGCGAACCTGACGGCGGCCAGTGCGGCTTGGCGGTCGGGGATATAACCCATCATCGCGTCCTGAAAGCTGGCGAACGAGCGGGCGGCGAAGGCTGTGGAGAACCCAGGGTCAAGGTCGGTCGCGCGGCGGAAGAGACTGCCGGCAATAGCATTGTCGTGCGCGTTGAAACGGTAAACATGGCTTAGTCCGAGGTGATAGGCCTCCCAGGCATCCAGGTGTTCAACCTGCTTGCCGCGCGCAATCGCCGCTTCGGTCTGCGGAATCTGAAGATCTAGGGCCGCGATCACTGCGCCGACGATCTCATGCCGGATGGCGTGCACATCGGCAACAGGCCGCTCGAAGCGATCTGACCAAATCAGTCCCCCGCTGCGCGTGTCGACAAGATCAACGCTGACTTCCAGGTGCTTTCCGAAAAGTTCGACCCGCCTGAAAGACAGTAGCTTGCCCCCAGAACGCTGCGCAGCCCCGCAAGGTCTACATCCGCGTTTCGGAATCGGAACGTGGATTCACGGGCGATCACCCGCAACCAGCGCAGGCGGGCGAGAGAAGAAATGATGTCAGCCGGGATCGCGTCGCCGAGGCTTGCAAAGGTCTCGGGTAAATCGGTGCGGCCAAACGGCAAAACCGCAACGGTGGGCCTTTCGCCACGTCCATCACCCATGGCGCAGCGTTCTGTCCCCACCCGGACCTCCGTCGGCCTTATACGCACGGGTGCGATAAATCGATGGCCGACGCCGCGCACGGTGCGGATGTATTCCTGTCTGTACCCGTCATCGCCAAGCGCCTTTCGCACCGCTTTCAGGGCAGTTGAAACGGCGGCGTCCGAGATGAAGCGTCCCCCCCAGACCGTGGCGATCAATTCTTCCTTGCTGATAACCCGATCGTTGTTCTCGACAAGAAGGCACAGCAGCCGGAACGCCTTGGGCTCAAGTTTGACCTGTTCCGAGGCCGTGCGGAGTTCGGCGCAATCGATGTCCAGTTCGAAGGGGTCAAATTGCAGCTTCATGTCCGAACCTACCAAATCCGCACGTGTCGCTCAACAAGTCCTCACGCAACCCTCAAGCAGCGACAGGAACTCAAGTGTAGCCTTGGGGGATCAAGGCCCGGAACGGGGCGCAAATGCAGAACAGGAGGTCTCAGATGGTCCAAGGCTCTCATGAAACCGGTGGCCGGCCGACACAGGTAGACGTGGTAGATAACTTCAAGCGGTTGGCATCCCGGGCCGCAGCCGCCCTGCGTGCAACCCGCGCCTCCCTCCGCAAGCCTGAAGACGCGCACGCCGAGCGTTGCCTCCTTGCATCCTTCACGGCCCTGGAGTTTCGGGACTTGGGCATTGACCCGTCCGATGCCACGGGCGTCGCATCATGGCAGCCCGCCCTGCCCTTCTTCATGCAAAGCGGATTCGGCCAAGAATGAAGACGCCCACGCTACTTCGCTGCTTCAAGAAGATAAGCCACTATGTCCTCCACCTCACCCGGCCGTTTCAGGCCATTGAAGTTCATCTTGGTGCCAGGAACGACCTTCCTTGGCGCGACAAGGTAGGTCTTTAGCGTGTCTTCCGACCAGATTATGCCGGCCGCCTTCATGGCGTCGGAGTATTCGTAACCTTCCAAGCTGCCCGACGTGCGCCCGATCAATCCCTTCAGACTTGGACCCATCTTTTTCGTCGTGGGGTCGGTGATGGCGTGACAGTCCAGACACCTGACGGGGAATAGTTCCGCGCCCTTTGCAGCGTTTCCCTCGTTGGCCTGCAACGGGCCGGACATCACCGCGGCTGCGACGGAGAGCCCTGCACCAAACAAGAGTTTTCTCATGTCTCTCGCTCCGCGGTGAAACGGCGACGGTGGCTGCTCAGACCAGATCTGCTACCTGCTGGCAGCATCAGTACGCTGCCATTTGCGTCCAAATGACCGTGACTGACCAGCAATGTTGCAGAAAAGGATGTATGTTTCCAGTTTCATGTCAATAGTCACAGACCGCCGAGCCGAAGATCAAACTTTCTCCAAAGCAAACTGCCGGCGTGCAAGACGATTATCTTGATCCGATCATTGACCCGAACCGATGAACCCTCCTAAAGCGACTTCGCGACCAGGTAGGTGATCCGGCCGCCAACAATCGTCGCTGCCGTGATGGCCGCGACCGCCCAGATCGCAGCCGCGTGCGCGATATGTTCAAGCGACTGGCAAACCAACCGGTTTGTGCCCAGCCAAACCAAAGGAATGCGACAAGGCCAAATGAGCGCCCGCATCAGCAATAGTTTCTTGGCAGAGTCAGTAATGGCCTTGCCCGCCTCGGTCGTCGCCACTGGCTCGACGCTGCCGATCCAGTGCGACAGCAGATACGTGAGGACCATCTCGTTCCGATCCGTGACGAAGATCTGAAGGATGCGTCACTTGAAAGCGTCGTTCTCCGGTCAGAGCTAATGTTCGCTTTCGGCACGCATTTTGGGGCGGCGATCGCCGTCGGCAAGGCCGATCCGGCCGCTTTCTGTGCCAAAGCTCAGCTTGCGCGCAATGACACCGCGATGGTGGGACGGATCTGGGTTCCCAACTGATAAGGACAAACTTGCTCGTCCTCTGGTGAAGACTGTCGGCAATTCAAATTGGACCTTCGTTTCATCAAGTCGACTTGGCCAGACCATATTCGCACTTGCCAAGCGGAGAGGTCGGACCCAGCGCGCAACTGAAAGCGCCGGTCCCGCCACAGAGTGCAAGCCATTCACAGGTCAACCCGCCGCAACCGCAGCGCATTTGTTATGACCGAAACAGACGAAAGGCTCATCGCTGCCGCCGCGATCATCGGCGACAGCAACATTCCCGTGACCGGGTAAAGCAGCCCCGCCGCGATGGGCACGCCAAGCGCGTTGTAGGCAAAAGCGAAGAACAGGTTCTGCTTGATGTTGCGCAGCGCGGCGCGGGCCAGCTTGCGCGCTCGGACGATCCCCAACAAATCTCCGCCCAGAAGGGTGATTCCAGCGCTTTCCATCGCGACGTCCGCACCTGTGCCCATGGCGATCCCGACATCGGCGGCGGCAAGTGCCGGCGCATCGTTCACCCCGTCGCCGGCCATCGCGATCTTGTGCCCGCCTGGCGCAACTGGTCGATCAGCTCCTTCTTGGCCTCGGGCAGAACACCTGCGCGCACCTCGTCGATGCCCAGTTTTCCCGCCACCGCCTGCGCCGTGCGTTCGTTGTCACCCGTCGCCATGATGACGCGCAGGCCTTGGGCGTGAAGCTCCCTTATCGCTTGCGCGGTGGTTTCCTTGATCGGGTCGGCCACCGCCACGATGCCGGCAAGCACGCCGTCGACCGCAATGAACATCGCCGTCTTGCCCTCGGCGCGCAGTGTGTCGGCGTTCGCTTCCGCCGATAAGGTCTCCAGACCCATTTCCCGCATCATCGCCGCATTGCCAAGGGCAACCGCCCGGTTGCCGACCTTGCCGCGGACGCCTTTGCCCGTCACGGCGGCAAAGTCCGTAGCTTCCAGAAGTGGGGCCCCCTGCGCCTCGGCCCCTTCGACGATGGCTTCGGCCAGCGGATGTTCCGAGCCGCGCTCCAGCGCCGCGGCAAGTGAGGTGAGGTCGGTCGGTGATATTTCGCCAAGCGCGACGGTGTCCGTCAGCTTCGGCTTTCCCATGGTCAGCGTGCCAGTCTTGTCAATGATCAGTGTATCCACCGTCGCCATCCGTTCCAGCGCCTCGGCTTCCTTGATCAGCACACCCGCCTGCGCGCCGCGCCCGGCCGCCGTGGTTATGGAAATGGGCGTCGCCAGCCCAAGCGCGCAGGGGCAGGCGATGATGAGGACCGATACCGCCGACGCGATGGCGAAGACCAGCGCGGGCTCTGGGCCGTAGATCAGCCAACTGACGAAGGCAATGATCGCGATGGCCACCACCGTCGGCACGAACACCGCTGCCACCCGGTCCGCCAGCCCCTGAATGGGCGCGCGGGACCGCCGCGCGTTCGACACCATCGCCACGATCTGGGCGAGCACCGTATCCGCGCCAACCTTGCCCGCCTCGATCACCAAAGAGCCGTTCTTGTTGATTGTGGCGCCGGTCACCGGATCA
This sequence comes from Rhodobacterales bacterium, assembly GCA_031426185.1. Lineage (GTDB taxonomy): Bacteria > Pseudomonadota > Alphaproteobacteria > Rhodobacterales > Rhodobacteraceae > JAJNPS01. Next base: position 8,025 of record JANPKV010000182.1, read on the forward strand.
CCCGGACCCTTTTCCACCGGCATGGACTCGCCCGTCAGCATGCTTTCGTCAAGGGACGAACGGCCGTCGATCACCGTGCCGTCTACTGGCACCGCATCGCCCGGCCGCACACGCAATCGGTCGCCCGCCATGATGTTTTCCAGCGGCGCATCATATTCCGTCCCATCGGGCAGGATGCGCCTCGCGGTCTTGGGGGCGAGGTCCAGCAACGCGCGGATCGCGTCGCCGGTGCGTTCACGCGCCCGCAGTTCCAATACCTGACCCACGAAAACCAGCGCGACGATCACGACAGCCGCCTCATAGTAGGTGCCTACCCCGTGACCCATCCGGTACTCTGCCGGAAAGATGCCGGGCAGGAACGTGGCGACGATCGAGTAAAGATAAGCCGCCGCAACGCCTAGGCTAATCAGGGTCCACATGTTGGGGCTGCGGTTCACCAGCGAGTCCCAGCCGCGGCGGAAAAACGGCAGCGCGGCCCACAGGATGATCGGGGTGGCCAGCACGAACTCCAGATAGCTTGCCATCTGGTGCCCGATCCAGTCGCGCACCGGCAACGCCACCAGTTCGCCCATGGTCAGGATGACAAGCGGCGCCGCAACCGCGGCAGATATCCACATGCGGCGGGTAAAGTCGGTCAGCTCCGCGCTCGGCTCATCCGAGGGAACCACCGGCTCCAGGGCCATCCCGCAGATCGGGCAGGTGCCGGGGGCATCGCGAACGATCTCGGGATGCATCGGGCAGGTGTACTGACCCTTGGCCGCCCCTGCCATCGTTCGCCCACCGGCGCGCCCGGACGCGTAAAACCATGAATCGGCCTGAAACTTTGTCCGGCATTTGTCCGAGCAGAAATGGAACTCTTCTCCGCCGAAGCTTTCGGTTCGGGTCGCAGGACCGATGGATACCCTCATGCCACAAACCGGATCAACCGCCGTCGGACCCGGTCCTGGCGCCCCAGGGACAGCGGGCCGGCTTGCGTCGGAGTGAGCGTGGCCTGCATGTGCATCAACGGTGGACATGGCGTGCTCCTTTGCTGCGCGGTCGGACAACCGAACTTGACTGTGCGCCTTCCCAAGAGGGGAAGGTCAAGCACAAACATGGCGCTCGGAAATCCTGTCTTGGCCCCGGCGCTGCGACGAAGTCGACCTGAACTTCCCCAACCGGATGGCCGCTTTCCGCACAGAACGTCTAGCAAGCGCCCTGAGCCGAAAGCTGCGACTGGCAGGGACAGGTGAAACACGCTCAATCTAAGGCTCCCGCAGGCCTTCCTCGCTCCTCGTCTCCACCGAGTTCGAAACCCGTTCGCTTTACTTTCCAGTCCAGTCATCCGCTATCTGGACTTCCTCACGGCTCACACAATAGATGCTCGTGTGGATGCCGTAATGCGGCACCACCCCACACTGGCATCGGGGATGTATCTTGCAAGGCTGGGAATTCTGGTGTGTGGCCGTGCTGGTCGCCCTGATCGTGGGATTTTCCAAAGGCGGATGGTCGGCAATCGGCAACTTGAGCGTCCCCCTGCTCAGTCTTGCGGTTGACCCCCTTACGGCGGCGGGATTGCTGCTGCCGGTCTATCTTGTCAGCGACGGATTTGGACTGTGGGCCTACCGGCGCTCGTTTGACCGGATGGTCCTTGCGATCATGATTCCGGCCGGATTGCTGGGCATCGGGCTTGGGTGGGCGATCATTCCTTCGGTCAATGCCAACCTTCCAGGCGGCGACCTCATCATCACTGGTCTCGTTGGCGCGATCGGGATCATTTTCGCGATCTATATGCTCACGCGGCGCGAAGATGGCGGTCCGGTTCGTCAGCCCAAGGTGCTGCCCGGCCTCTTCTGGGGCAGCCTTGCCGGCTTCACCAGCTACATCAGTCACGCCGGCGCGCCGCCCTACCAGACCTACGTGCAGCCGCTGCGGCTTGACCGGCTCAGCTATGCAGGTACCACGACGATCCTGTTTGCCATCCTCAATCTGGCAAAGCTTGGCCCTTACTGGATGACCGGGCAGGTCAGCCTTGGCAGTCTGGAGACTGCCGCCTACCTTATGTTGCCGGCGATCATCGGGGTCTATGTCGGCAAAAGGACGGTCGGCATGGTCAGCGAAAAGACCTTTTACCGGGTTATCACCTGGGCGCTTTTGCTTGTGGGATTTGAGCTCCTCGGCAAGGCGTTGCTCAGCGTCGATCCGTTCCTGATGCTGCTGCAGGCCGTGTTTGGGCGATGAAGCCACTTTGACCGCCGTCCCTGCGCAGACAGTCCAACATGTGCCCGGTTCGAGTGTTCTGGCAAGCTGCGCTTTCGATCAGATCATGCAACCGGCTTAGCTCGCCATATGCGCTCGGTCGTATCCTTCTCATAGCCCAGCGAGTCGAAGCTGGCGATTTCAAGCGACTGCCCCCATGGCGCGTTGAAATAGATCCAGTTGAAGCCTGCCAAGGGGCCTTCGGTCACCTTATTTGGTCCGTCCAGAAACTCAATTCCGTGAACGCGTAGCCGTTCGACCGAGGCGAACACGTCTTCGACCTCGAAACACAGATGCGTGCCGCCAATTTCAGAGTTTCGCCGCGGCCGGGCGGAACTGTCTTCGCCGCTGTATTCGAAAAGCTCGACATTGGTGCCGGCTCCACAGCGCAGGAAGACCAGATCGCGGATGCGCGTATGCGCCGGAGTGCCCAACCGGCGCTCCATGAACGCCTCGTCCACGTCGAAGGCACCGGTGCGGAACACTTCAACTGCGCCAAAGACGGCCTTGAAAAACGCGATGCCTTCCTCGATGTCCGGCACGGTGATTCCGATGTGGTGCATGCCATGGACGCGTTCAGCCATGATCTCTCCTCCCTCTTGATTGCTTGTTACGTCAGACCCGTTCCAGCGCCATGGCGATGCCCTGCCCCACTCCGATGCACATGGTGGACAGGGATCGCTTGCCCCCCGTCTGTGCCAGTTGAAGTGCTGCGGTCCCGGTGATCCGCGCGCCAGACATGCCCAGGGGATGACCAAGCGCGATGGCCCCACCGTTTGGGTTCACGCGGGGGTCGTCATCGGCAATCCCCAGGGCGCGCAGGGTGGCAAGGCCTTGCGAGGCAAAGGCCTCGTTCAACTCGATCACGTCGAAATCAGCTTGACCGAACCCAAGCCGCGCCATCAGCTTCTGGCTTGCCGGAGCCGGGCCAAAGCCCATGATACGGGGTTCGACGCCCGCCGTGGCACCGCCCAACACCCGGGCAATCGGCGTCAGCCCATACGTCCGCGCCGCTGCAGCCGAAGCCAGGATAAGCGCGGCCGCCCCGTCGTTGACCCCACTTGCATTGCCCGCCGTCACCGAACCGCCCACGCGAAAGGGCGTGCCAAGCTTGGCCAAGGCTTCCATCGTGGTGGCGCGCGGGTGTTCGTCGCGGTCCACCACTATGGCGTCGCCCTTGCGCTGCGGGAGGGTTACTGTGGTGATTTCGGCTGCGAGCCGTCCGTTGGCCTGCGCTGCGGCGGCCTTGGCCTGCGAGCGCAGCGCAAAGGCATCCTGATCTTCGCGGGAGATGGCGAAATCCTCCGCCACATTCTCACCGGTTTCGGGCATGGACTCGACGCCGTACTGCGCCTTCATCAGCGGATTGATGAACCGCCAGCCGATGGTGGTGTCGTAGATCTCAGCGTTGCGGCTGAAGGCGGTTTCGGCCTTTGGCATGACGAAGGGCGCGCGCGACATGCTTTCGACGCCGCCTGCGATCATCAGGTCAGCCTCGCCCGCCTTGATCTGTCGCGCCGCCACCAAGACTGCATCCATCCCCGACCCGCACAGCCGGTTGATCGTGGTTCCTGTCAACGTAACCGGCAGGCCTGCCAGCAGCGCCGCCATGCGCGCGACGTTGCGGTTGTCCTCACCCGCCTGATTGGCGCAGCCGAAGATAACGTCGTCCACCGCTGTCCAGTCCACGCCCGGGTTGCGCGCCATCAACGCGCGAAGGGGAACCGCGCCCAAATCATCGGCCCGGACCGAGGATAGGCTGCCGCCAAACCTGCCGATTGAGGTGCGGATGTAGTCGCAGATGAAGACGTCGGTCATATCAAATCTCATTTCACAGGTCGGGCACGACAAGATCAGCGGCGGGTCCGTCGAGATGCAGGGTGGCCCCGGTCATGGATTGCAGCGCCCCAAGGGTAAAAGACGGCAGCTTTTCCCGCAGCACGAATCGCCCGTTGAAGACGTCGATGACGGCGTGGCTGGAATAAACCCGCGTTACGCATCCCACTCCGGTAAGCGGCAGGGTGCAGCGTTGCAAGAGTTTCGGCTTGCCGTCCTTGGTGACATGGTCGGTAATCACCGCCACGCGCCTGGCTCCATGGACAAGGTCCATCGCCCCACCCACCGCAGGCACGCCCTTTGGCCCGGTGGACCAGTTCGCCAGATCGCCGGTTTCGGCGACCTCATAGGCACCAAGGATCGCCACATCCAGATGCCCGCCACGCACCATGGCAAAGCTGTCGGCGTGGTGGAAGAAGGCAGTTCCCGGCTTGAGCGTCACGGCCTTCTTGCCAGCGTTGATCAGGTCCCAGTCTTCCTCACCGTGGGGTGGAGCTTCGCCAAAGCCAAGGATGCCGTTTTCGGTATGAAAGATTGCCTGACGGCCCGACGGCTGGAATTTGGCAACCATCTCGGGGAAGCCGATGCCAAGGTTCACATAGGCGCCGTCCTCGATATCTTGCGCCGCGCGCCAGGCCATCTGGCTGGGGGAGAGCCTGGACGTCATGCTGCCACCTCCGGATAGCTGGCACCGTCGCGGTTCAGCGTTTCCTCCTGCGCGGGGTGGGGAATCTCGACCACGCCCTGCACGAAGATGCCCGGCGTGATCACCGTCTCGGGGTCAATCTCGCCGGGTGCAACCATCCGGCTGACCTGTACGATAGTGTTCGCCGCCGCCATGCACATCAGCGGATTGAAGTTCCGCGCGGCCATCCGGTAGGTCAGGTTGCCCAGACGGTCGCCGAGATGCGCCTTGACCAGTGCGTAGTCGGCCTTCAGCCAGCGTTCCTGCACATAGGACCGCCCTTCGAACACCTCGACCGGTTTGCCCTTGGCAAGATCGGTGCCGTAGCTGGTGGGCGTGTAGAAGGCAGGAATACCGGCGCCGCCAGCGCGGATGCGTTCGGCCAGCGTGCCCTGCGGTACCAGCTCCAGTTCGATCTGGCCCGCAAGGTAGCGTTCGGTGAACACCACCGGATCGGCAGAACGCGGGAAGGAACAGATCAGCTTGGCGACCATGCCGACCTCGATCAGGGCGGCAAGGCCGACATGGCCGTTCCCGGCGTTGTTGTTGACCACGGTCAGACCCTTCGGATGCCCCGTCGCGACGTAGCGGTCGATCAGAGCGTGGATCAGTTCGATAGGCGCGCCCGATCCGCCGAAGCCGCCGATCATCACGGTCATGCCATCACGGATGCCCGCAACAGCAGTCGGCAGATTAGGGAGCGTCTTGTCCATTCCGTCTCTTCCTATTTCAGGGCGATGTAGGTTTCAGGGTCGAGCATGGTGACCCGAATGGCCACATGGGTGCCCGTCGCAGCCCCGACCATTTCCCGCAGCCTGACACAGACCTCCAGCAAGACAGCCCGCGTACGGTCCGCGCGCGGCATGATCTGCAGTTCGACATTCACCGGCGGCAGATCGGGCATGGCCAGAACCGGGATCACGGCAACCTGGCAGGCTGGGCGATCAACGGTCAGGTCATTGCACAGCATATCCAGGATCGGCACAAGTGCGGCAGGAAACCTGTCGCGGCAGGCAGGATAGATCATTTCGTCCACATAGATCTTCAAGTTCGGCATTCTGATCCCTGATCCACCCTATCTGGTCGTCCTTGATCATGATCAAGTGGCAGGGTTACCATCTGTCAGGAGATGGACGTTTTCGGGCCGCGGGGCCAGCTTTCCCGCCTCGATCTGCAAGGCGATCTCGACCACCCGCCGGTTGACTGGAGCATCACGGCCATGGGCGCGCAGAGTGTTCACGACCCAGCCGTTCACCTCTTCCACCTCGGCCCGGCGACCCTTGCGCCAGTCTTGCAGGGATGTGGTCAGAGTATCTTCGCGCGAAAAGGTGCGGAGCACTTCGTCAAAGATCTCATCGACATAGCGTTCGGGGTCATTGCTCATGCTGGGTGTCATCCCGATGATCGGCATGATCGTGGCCCCATCGGCAAGTGCCGCCTGCATTGCCTCGTACCCGGCTTGGCGCATCACCTCCAGCATCCCGGGCGCGCGGGCGGCGTCGTTGAGCGCGGTGTCGATGATCGCCGAGGGGATCAGCTCGGCGGCGTTGACCACCAGCTTCATCCACTTGGCCGAGCGGATGTCATCCGTCACCTCGACCCGGCCCGAGTGGCGCAGGATGTCGGCCACACCTTCGACCCGGTGCTGTTGCGCGGGGTCAAGCGCCCCCATCGCGAACCAGGATTCGTCATGGTCATTCTGGCGGTTGGTGACGCCAGGCACCCACATGTTCGACGCGATCTCGATCACCGCGCCGATGGTGCGGTGGCGGCCCACGACAGCGGCAATGTCCTCATGCGTCATGCCGTTCTGCAGGCCGATCACAAAGCCGTCCTCGGCCAGCACCGGCTTGATCAGCTGGGTGGCCCAAGTGGTGTCGTAGGCCTTGACCACAAGGAAGATCAGATCGAACGGCTCCTTGATTTCCGCCACCTGGCACAGGTGCAGCGCGGGAACATGGACATTGATCTGGCGGGTGGGCAGGTTCACCGTGATGCCGTTGGCGCGGATCGCCTCGATATGGGCAGGCCATTGGTCGATGAAGGTGACGTCCAGACCCGCCAGAGCGAAGTCTGCGGCGATGGATGCGCCCTGCGCTCCGGTTCCCAGAAAGGCGATGCGGGGGCTTTTGCTAGTCGGGGTCATGCAACCGAGGCCTTGTTCAGGACGAAATGATAGGTCGAGCGCCATGCGGTATCGCCGCCTGTCACCGGCTCGAACGGGGCGATCAGCGATTGCTTCACGCCGAAGACGGCATCCGATGTCAGATAGTCGTCGCCTGCCACGAAGGTGTGGCTGACAACGGTTTGGTGTCCGTTGTGGCTGACGATGAAGTGCATGTGCGCAGGGCGGTAGGGGTGACGGCCAAGGTGGGCGAGCATCTGCCCCACCGGGCCATCGTCGGGAATGGGGTAGGAGACGGGCTTGATGCCCCTGAACCAATAGCGCCCGTCCGGCCCGGTGACAAAGACCCCCCGGTTGTTGTGCCGGGGTTGAACCCCCGGTTGCTGGACGTCATAAAAGCCATCCTCATTGTCGGACCAGACGTCGATCCGCACTCCTTCCAGGGGTTCGCCGTCAAGGTCGGTCACGGTGCCCTCAAAGAGGCAGGTCTCCCCTGCCCCGGCCAGCGTGATGTTGGTGCCCATCGGATACTCCGGCACGCCGTCGACATGGAACGGCCCCAGCACGGTGTTTTCCGTCGCGCCGGTCGGGCGGCGGTTGTTGATCGCATCCACCAGCATCGACACGCCCAGCACGTCCGACAGCAGGATGTATTCCTGCCGGTTGCCGTCGCAGATCTGACCGGTGCGGGTCAGGAAGTCTATCGCTGTGGCCCATTCGCCTTGGGTCAGTTCCACATCCTTGATGAAGGCATGCAGATGTGTCACCAGCCGGGCCATCACATGTGCAAGGCGCGGATCGGTTGTCTTGCCCATCCGTCCATTCACTGCCTCGACTGAATGACGTTCCGTAAAATAGTCGATGGCGGCTTCTGCAGTCATGGTCATTTCCTCTCAGATCGGAGCGGGGCGAGAGCCCACCCAGGCAGCCTCAAGCAGCGCGAGGATGCCATCGCGTGTCACCTCGCGCGGGTTGGCATAGGGGTTCTTGACGGCAAGATCGGCGATACGGCCAAGGTTGTCGTGGTCGACGCCAAGATCTCGCAGCGCGGTGGGCGCGCCAAGCGATGTGGCCAGATCGTAAAGCCCGCCGCCCAAGTCGCCGCCGAAAAGTCGCGCGGCAGGTTCAAGTGCCTCTGCCGCCGCCGGGGCGTTGAACTCCGTGGTATGCGGCAGAAGAATCGCGTGGGTTTCGGCGTGGGGAAGGTCAAGCGCCCCGCCCAGCGTGTGGCAAAGCTTGTGGTGCAGCGCCATAGCGACGGCCCCCAGCACGGTGCCGCACAGCCACGAGCCATAAAGCGCATCACTGCGCGCGCCCAGATCCGCCGGGTTGCGGTGGATGCCGGGAAGCGCCCTTTGCAGGGCGGCAATCCCCTCTACCGCCATCAGCGAGGTTACGGGATTGGCGTCCAAGGCATATAGCCCCTCGACCGAATGGGCGATGGCGTTCAGGCCACTGGCCACGCTCATTGCCACGGGCAGGCCTAGGGTCAGCTCCGGGTCATAGATCACCGCCTCGGGCCGAATGCGCGGGTCGCGGCGGGTGGTCTTCACCTGGACTTCCGTCTCGCCCAGGATGTCGGTTACCTCGGACCCGGCATAGGTCGTGGCCACCACCAGATGCGGCGCGTCATTGCGCCAGGCGATCGCCTTGCCCAGGCCGATGGTTGACCCGCCGCCATAGGAGACAATGCAATCGGCCCCGCTGTCGGCATAGGCCTGCAGCGCCAATGCTGTGACCTCGACCGGGGTATGCATCCGCGCTTCGGCAAAAACGCCTGCCGCCATAGTGCCGATCCGGGCAGCCAGCGCCTCGGCATCGCCCTTTTGGAACGGCGTGGACAGGATCAGCGCTCGGGTTCCGCCGATCGCGGCAAGCTCTTCGCCAAGATGGCGTAGCGCGCCCGTGCCAAATCGCACACGCAAGGGCGGCGACTGATAGGTGAAACTTGCAGTCATCAGGTGCCCGCCTGCCGTCGGGCCGTCGAGTAGATCAACGCGGCAGCCAGGATCAGCGCGCCCTGGAAGATATACTGATAGGTCTGGGAAAGCCCAAGGAACGAGACCGCGTTCAAGACCTCGGTCAGCAGCACCGCTCCCATCACGGTGCCGACAAAAGTCCCCCGCCCGCCGCGCAGACTGGTGCCGCCCAGAACCACCGCCGTGATGCCGGCCAGCGTGTAGTTCACCCCCTGCGCCGGATCGCCCACGCCGATCTGGACCATCAGCATGACCGCCCCAAGTGCTGTGAACAGCGATACCGCGATATAGCCCCCGATGATCACCCGGTTGACCCGGATACCCATCCGACGCGCCGATTCCTCATGCGAGCCGACGGCACGGAACTGCCAGCCCAGCCGTCGCTTGCGCAGCACGTATTCCGCCCCAAGCGCCACGACGACAAGGACAAGGAAGGCCACCGGCAACGGACCAAGCTTCCAGCCGATGGTGTCCATCACCGTGAAATTTATGTAACCCCCCGGCCCGTCCCGCAGGACGAAGCTCATGCCCTGAAGTCCGATATACATCGCCAGCGTCGCTGCAATCGGGGTGAAGTTGGCAAAGCGGATAAGAAGGCCATTGATCGTTCCCACCGCCAGCGCCGCGGCGAACATCAGCGCAAAGCCAAGCGCGATCGTCTGCGGCGATTGCCCGTCATTGATGAAGAACGAGCCGACAACCACCAGAAAACCAGCCAGCGGCCCGACCGACAGGTCGATGCCGCCCATCAGCAGCGCGATGGTTTGACCGATCGCGATGAACCCCAGCGCCGTCGCCAGAAGCAGGATGTTCGAGATGTTGAAGGCGGACAGGTAGTTGGCGTTCTGCCCAAAGACATACAGCCCAAGCATCACCACCACGGCAGCCAGCGGGACGACGGTGGCATTGTCGCTTTGGATGAACTGGCGCAGCCCGCTGGTGGACGCTTTGACAGCCTTGGTTGGCTCGCCGACACCCGCGACATGCGATTGCGCCTTGACCGCTGCCGCAACGATGCGGCCTTCGGTGACATCGTCGCCCCGCAGGGTTTCAGCGACCCGCCCGCGCGACATGACGATCACCACGTCGCACAGCCCCTCAAGTTCTGCCGCGTCGGAGGAGTTGACGATGACCGGCGTCCCCGATTGCGACACTTCGCGAAGGATACGGTAAATCTCGAACCTTGCGCCGACATCGACACCCTGCGTCGGCTCATCTGCCAGGATGAAACCGGGGCGCGACATCAGCGCGCGCGCCATCACAACCTTCTGCTGGTTGCCGCCGGACAGCGACAGGATGCCTGCGTCAAGCCCCGGTGCCTTGACGGCAAGCGAACCAAAGACCCGCCGCACCTCGCCCAGTTCCTTGCGACGGCTGAGGATGCCAAGGCTGCTGAACTGGTCCAGCGCCGAGAAGGTCGCATTTTCGCGCACAGTGAGGTCGGGGATGATCCCCTCTTCGTGGCGGTCCGACGGCATGTAGGCGGTTTTCGCTTTCACTTCCGCCGGTGACAGGGACGTGCCGTTCAGGCAGACCTCGCCCTTCCACGCCTCCAGTCCGGCAAGCGACCGCATCACGCCGGACTGGCCGTTGCCTTCGACCCCGGCGATGCCGATGATCTGGCCGCGCCCGATTGCAAAGCTGACATCGTGGAAGGACCTGCCGGACAGATTCTTGACGGTAAAGTTGATTTCGGGGTCCGCCTGTGCTGCTTTTGGCGGAAAGGTCGACGCAAGGCTGCGCCCTACGATCATGGACAGCAGGTCGTCGTCGGTAACATCCCGCACCAACGCTCCTCCGGCGTAGTGCCCATCGCGCAGCACTGTCACTCGGTGGGCAATCTGGCGCAACTCGGCCAGGCGGTGAGTGATGTAGATGACGGCCGTGCCCTGCGCCACGATGCTGCGAATGCGGGAGAAGAGCATCTCCGTCGCATCCTGGTCTAGCGCGGCGGTCGGCTCATCCAGGATCAGGACCGGGGGACGCGTTGCCAGCGCCTTGGCTATCTCCAGAAGATGCTTCTGCGCAACGGTCAGAGTGTTGGCCCGAGCATTCAGCGGAACATGCAGACCGACGTCGTCCAGCATGGCACCGGCAATTTCAACCGGGTTGCCGCTCGCGAATACCCGGTCCGGCAACGCCACCCGCAGGTTTTCCAAAACCGAAAGATCATCCAGAACCGCGGGGTGCTGGTACGAGATCGACACGCCCAGAGCGGCCGCGCGTTCCGGCGTCATCGACGAGACAACCTCGCCGTTGAATTCGATAACGCCGATCTCCGGCTGCAACACGCCCGCAATGATGTTCATCAGCGTCGATTTGCCAGCGCCGTTTTCGCCCAGGATGGCGTGAACTTCACCCGGGTGAATCTCGACCGAAACGTCCGACAGCGCCACGACGCCTGAAAACAGCTTGGTGATGTTCGACAGCCGGATCGTCGGCGTGGCTTTGACCGCACCAGACACCTCATTCGCTTCCAAGTGCTTCATAGCTGCGACCTCGGGCATATCACGTCCTGCCATCCCTGCGGGTATTCAGAAAATGAGTGCGGCCCCGGGGACTATCCGTCCCGGGGCCGCAACCTGGATTACTGACCGACGGCTTTCGCCTGCGCGTCGTCCGCCATTTCCGCCGACAGGTAGATCGAGCCAGGCAGATCGGGGCGGCAGGTCACCGGGTTAGGCGTTCCCGAAACCGAGTTTTCATAGACCGGAGCCTTGAAGATGTTGTCGGCGGGCGGCGTGCCGCCGGTCGCCAAAGCCACAGCCCACTGAACCGCCAGACGCACGTTGTCGTTGCCGGTGGCGACGGTGAACAGTTTGAAGTCCGGGTTGGCGTCCTTGTTCTGCTCCCAAAAGCAGGACAGCGAGTTGCCATCCGAGGTGGCCAGCGCCGGGATCGACCGCTTGAACTCGGCAAAGACCGGCAGAGCGCCGACCAGCGACGGGCCGAAGTCCGACACGATCACGTCGATCTTGTCGTTCTTGGCGATCTCGGCCGACAGGACCTGCTGGGTCAGCGACGGGTCCCAGTTGGTGACGGCAAACGGCTCAGGGTTGATGAAGACGTACTTGTCGTCCAGCACCTGCTTCATGCCTGCCAGTTCGTCGATGCCCTGGCTGTTGCCCGCCGGGCCGGAAAGGAACAGGACATTCCCGCCTTCGGGCAAGACTTCCTTGATCCAGTTGCCCCAGCTGACGCCATCCTCGACAAAGGACGACCCGATGAACTTGGCGTAGTTTTCACCCTCGGTGCCGCCGACGTTCACGCGGTAGGGCACCACGATCGTGCCAGCGCGGTGCGCGTTGGTCAGGGCGGGCAGGACAGCGGGGCCGGCATCGCCGAACACAACCATCGCATTGATCCCGCGCGCGGCCATCGAGTTGATGTCCGAGATGGCCTTCTGGGTGTCGCCCTGGCCGTCGGCATATTCATACTGGGTGATGCTGGGGCACTTGGCGGCCTCTTCAGCACCCGAAGCCGTCGTGACAAGGCGCCAGCTGTTGCCGCCAAAACCGTCCAGCAGCGCAAGTGAAGCCTGGTTCGGTCCACACCAGGACGGCGTCTCCGCAAGCACCGTCGATGCCGAAAGGGCCATCGTCAGTGTCGCCGCCGCACAGGCGATAGTCATGGTCTTTGCCTTAAACATTGTCCGTTTCCTCCGTTTTGGACTTTAGTGCACGTTTGGTTGCTGCCTGTTTCCATTGCAGCGAATAGACGCCGATCCCGAACACCAGGGCCAAGGCCTGGATGATGGTCTGGGCCGAAAAGGGCACTCCGACCGCCAGCGCGAACTGACTGAGCAGATTCAGGAAAAGTGCCGCGATCACCGTCGAGATCGGGAAGCCGCGACCGCCCAGAAGCGAGGTTCCCGCAAGTACCACAACCGCGACCGAGGGGAGCAACAGGCTGTCACCCTGAAAGGCAGTCGGTTCCCGGGTAATTCCTGAAATCAGGATACCGGCGATGCAGTAGTGCAGCTGGGCAAGGACATACGCCATCGTCTGATAAAGCTGGACCCTGAGGCCCGCCGCATGAGCGGCAGCGGGGTTGGCACCGATCGCTTCAAATCGCCGTCCGATGATCGTCTTCTTCAGCAAAAAGCTGACCAGAAGCATGATGGCCACGGCAAAGAGGACCGAGTGGGGGATGCCAAGCGTCTTGCCGCCGGCAATCTGCGCCATAAGTGGAGTTGTGATGCGCGGCACTCCGCCGGACACTGCAAACACCGCACCGTAAAGAAGTGCATTCATTCCGATGGTCGCCACGATGGCATTCAGCCGCAGGAAGCCCACAAGGATGCCGTTGATGACCCCTGCAACCACGGCGCAGCCAAAGGCAAATGCGATGGCAGAGAAGAGCTGGGCGTCACTGCCCCCCGCCATGTGGGTCGTGATCACCACCGCCAATGACACTCCACCTGCCAGCGAAAGGTCGAAGCCGCCCTGCTGAACGACCAGCATCTGCCCAAGCCCCACGATCGCGATGATCGCGGCAAAGGGCAGGCTGCCCGCAAGCCCACCTGCCGAAATTGCCGAGGGCGCAAAGACCGCGCAGACCATGATCAGCGCCAGCGTGGAAATCACGACGGTCACGAACCCGCGCGAAGGCTTCAAGGACCGCACGTAGAACGCAAGGCCATCCTGGACTGCTGTCTGTTGGTACTGTGCCATGATCCCTCCCCCTTCGCGTGCTGTGCCGTCAGGCGATTTCCAGCGTTATCTTCACCGCCTTGGCTGGGTCCTTGCCCAGATCGAACGCCGCAATCGCATCATCCAGCGCAAAGCTGTGGGTCTGGATCGGCGACAGGTCGATGCCGGTGCGTTCCAGGAACCGGATCGCAGCGGGCCAGACACCGGGCGACCCGATGCACCCGCGCACCGTCAGATCCTTGATCTGGATCTTGCCCAGTTCGACCGGGATCTGTCGGCCGATGCTGATCCCCACCATCGACACAAAGCCCTCGGGCCGGGCATAGTCAAAGACGTTGGCCAACGACGACGGATGCCCCGCCGCCTCGATCACCAGATCGGCGCCGCCCCTGGTCATCTCTGTCACCGCCTCGACCGGGTTACCGGCCGAAGGGTCAACCGTTCCAACCGCCCCGAGCTTCATTGCGGTGTCGCGCCGCAGCGGCACCGGATCGACAACGATCACCCGTGCGCCCATTCCGATGGCCGCCGCCGCCGAGACCAGACCGATGGTCCCACCGCCCGACACAACCACCGTCTGCGACGCATCCACCCCGCCATGCCGAAGCACAGCGTAATAGCCGCAGGTGAAAGGCTCGATCAGCGCGCCCTTTGCATCGTCCACGCCGTCGGGAAGCTTGTGCAGCCATTCCGGCCGGGCGGCGAAGTATTCGCGGTTCGCGCCATCCATCGAAAAGCCGAAGTGATGGATGCGCTCAGGCGTGCGGATCACGCATTCGCCCACCACCCGGTCACCCGCGCGCAGACCCTTCACGGCGCGCCCGACCTCGACCACTTCGCCGACCCATTCATGGCCAGGCGTCACGGGGTAGGAAATCGGAATGATGTAGTTGCCCGACAGAAGTTCGTAATCCGAATGGCAGATCCCCACGCGGCGCGAGCGGACCATCACCTCGTTGTCGCCGATGGTCGGCATCTGAACGTTGGTGACGACCGGCTTGTTCGGTTGATCGAAAATCAGCGCTTTCATCGGGGTCTCCCAGTGTGTGTCGGGTCGGTTGCGGGACTCAGGCGACAGCTTCGATGCGGCCACTTTTTGCCGAGGCGAAGACCGCCTCCAGCAAGGCGATGTTGTTGACCAGATGGTCCGCAGTGATCGGATAGTCCCCGCCGCGCACCGCACGGGCAAAGGCCACGAGGTTGTCTTTGACCGGCTCGGCCTTGCCGATTTCACGGGTTACAATCGGCCCACCCGCCATCGCAGAGGTCACGATCCAGCCATCGGGCGCCTCCACATGCGCCTTGTCGCGGATGTCGATCCAGCCTTTGGACCCGAACACCGCACAGCGCGAGATGAAGGGGTTGGCGAGCGACGCCGAGACGTAGGACGTGCCACCGCCCTTGAACTTGACGAACGCCGCGACCGTATCGCCTTGCGGCAGGTCCGACGACAACTGCTCGCAGATGCACAACACACTTTCCGCTGCCCCCAGCAACCTCACCGACAGGTCCAGAAGGTGAATGCCGGTAGCGGTCATCCCACCCGCCGGGGCTTGATCGGCCTTGAGCCGCCAGTTGTCCCGCGCAAGGCTCAGGAACTTGTCATGGCTGAAGTTGGCCTCGATCTGGTGGATGCGTCCCAGCGTTCCCGCATCGGCCATCGCCAGCATGTCGGCCACGGGCGGCTCGAACCGCCGCTCATGGCCCATTCCCAGCACCAGCCCGGCATCGCGGCAATTGGCGACCGACCGCTCCGCCTCTACCTTCGTCAGCGCCAGCGGCTTTTCGCAGAAGATGTGCTTGCCCGCCGCCACCGCCGCCGCGATCTGGTCGGTGTGCAGCGAATGCGGCGTTGCCAGAACCACCGCCTCGACCGCAGGATCATTTAGCGCATCGGCATAGTCCACCGACAGCGCGATCCCCTTGTCGGCGCAAAGCTGGCGCACGGCGTCGATGTCCGGCTCTACCGCGCGAACGACTTGAATGTCATCCGGCGCGGATTGCAGGACCGAGAGCATCTTTTGCCCCCACCAGCCCATGCCGACCAATGCGATTCTGACAGGTTGGGCCATCACCGGTTATCCACGCGCTTGGCAAAGGGACGGATGGAGACGGTCTTCCACAGGCCCACCTTGGCGAAGGGATCATTGCTGTTGAACGCCTGCACGGCCGCCAGACTGTCCGCCTCAAGCACGAAACAGCTGCCGATCATCGTCTGCTCATCATCGGCCAGAAGCGGGCCGGAGATCACGGTCTTTACCGGCGCGGCAGCCAGATAGGCCTTGTGCGCGTCATAGTTCGCCAGCCGCTTATCGACGGCTCCGTCATGGTCCAGGCAGTGAACGACATAGTGCATTTCTGTCTCCTCAGGCCGGGATGACGCGGCGCGCGCGCAGCTCGTCGAACACGTCGGTAAAGCTGGTGCGGGTCGACTGATAGGCGTCGAACCCCAGCGTCCGGCTGTTGGTCATGTCGGTGAAGCATTCCAGCGTGCGCCCCAGATCGGCGTCGCTGTGCCACCATGAGGCCAGCTTGTTCACCGGGATGTCCTGCAGACCGTGCTTGGCCACGATCTCGGACCACACAGTCTGCGCATCGGCCATCTGGCCTTCCAGCGGCGTCGGCTGGCCCGGATAGGGTGCGGCCTCGATCCCGAAGTAATCGGCGATCTGCTGCCACAGCCATGACCAGCGGAACACGTCCCCGTTCGAGGTGTTGAACGGCAAGTTCGCAGCCTCGGGCGTGGTGGCCGCCCAGTGGAGCTGCTTGGCCAAAAGCCGCGCGTCGGTCACGTCGGTGACTGCGTTATACTGCTCGGAAGAGCCCGGGTAGACGAAGGGGCGGCCGGTGTGCTTGCAGATGCTGGCATAGACCGCCAGCGTCACCGCCATGTTCATCGCATTGCCGATGACAAAGCCAATCATGGTATGCGGCCGGTGTACCGACCAGGTGAACCCGCGCTTTTGCGCCATCTCGAACAGCACATCTTCCTGCGCATAGTAGAAGTTCAGGCCGGGCAAACGCGGGCTGCTTTCCAGGAAGGGCGTGTAAGGCTTGACCTTCGCATAGTCGTCGAACGAGCCGAGGTAGTGCTTGAGGCCCGTCACGAGCGCCGCATGCCGGATCGGCGCATCGGCCAGCCCGTCAAACAGATTGCGGATCATCAGGGCGTTGACGCGGACATTATCTGCCTCGTTCGCCTGGCGCGACCAGGTACAGAAGAACACATGCGTAACGTCGCCGGCAGCTTTCAGTGCGGCTGCGGTTGCCGGTGCGTCATCCAGATCAGCCGCGATATGGCGATCCGAAAACTCCAGATCGGCCGCGCTGCGCGACACGGTCACGACTGTCCAGCCGAGTTCCTTCAGCAGGCGCCCGGCATAACTGCCCGATAGCCCCGTGGCCCCAACGATAAGAGCGACGTTTTTCCCAGTCATATGCGTGTCTTTCTTGCTGTGGTCACAAGGTCAGGTCGTGACCAGAATTTTCAGATGCTCGCCGGTGGGGTTCAGCAGCGCCTCGAACCCCTTCGCGACCACGTCTTTTGCGTCGATGCGGGCGGTGATCACCTTTTCCACCGGGAACGTGCCAGCGGCGATCATCCGGGCGATGCGGGGCCAGATTTGCGTCGGATAGCACCAGGTCGCCTCGACAGTGATGTCTTTCAGCGCCCAAAGCATCGCGTCAATGCTGGCGGGCTTCATGTGAAGGCCGACCTGCACCACCCTGCCCTGCCGCCGGACAGCTTGCACGCAGGCATTCAGGGAAGCCTCCAGCCCTACGCATTCCAGCGCCACGTCAACGCCCACGCCCTCCTCGGTCAGATCCCCGACGATCTGTTCAAGCGTTCCGTCCCGCGGATCGACGATATGGGCATAGGGCGCGATCCCGGCGGTGATCCGCCGCCGGTTCGGGTTCGGCTCGGACACGATGATCGTGGACGCACCCGCCGCCTTCGCCGCAAGTATCGTCAGCGCCCCGATTGGACCCGCGCCGGACACCAGCACAGTCGATCCCGCGGTGATCCCGCCCCGGTCCACACCATAGAGTGCAACCGCCGCGGGCTCGATCATCGCGGCCTGCTCGTCGGTGATGCCGTCGGGCACCGGCTGGGCGTTATAGTCCTTGATGACTGCCTTCTCGGCCATCCCACCCCAGGCCCAGCTGAGACCCACACAGCCCATCGACGGCGACAAGTGATACAGGCCCCGCTTGCCATAGTAGTCGTTCCTCGGCGACAGCAGCGGCTGGATCGAGATGCGATCCCCCGCCTTCACATGGCTGACCGCATCGCCCACTGCCAGCACGCTGGCCGAAAACTCATGCCCCAGGATCTGGGGGTTGCTGGCCCCGGTGAAGACATGCGGCTCTTTCGGGGTCACGATCGGCCCCGCGATGTATTCATGCAGGTCGGTGCCGCAGATGCCGGTGACCGCAGGGGCGATCAGTACGTCATCGGGAAGAAGCCGTGCCGACGGCTCGGCAACGTCTTCTACGCGGATATCCTTGGCCCCATGGAACCGAACTGCTCTCATTCTGACGTCCTCCCTCAGACCCGTGGCAGCGACCACGTCGACTTTCATCATCTTCGCAAGACAGCAGGCAGGAACTGGACCGGGGCTATGTTCCCCAGTGGCGCTCCCGGTGTCCGATGACTGCGCTGACGATGACTCACTCCCGGGCCGACTGTTACCGATTCCGGTACAGCGGGTCCGATGAAATTTAGCCGATCAGAAGAAATTACTCCAACCGTCGCCACTTAGGCAATTTACAGTCACTGGTGGAGCGAGGAGTGAAATGCGGCATGCAAGCGGACATGGCAGAGACGGTGCGCGCGACGCCAAGTGGACAGAGAATTGGTTGGATCGGTGCGGGCAAAATGGGCGCGCCGATGATCCGCAACCTCCTCAAGGCTGGACTATCGGTCGCGGTCACAGAGCCTGACAGGCGCGTTGTTGCGGAACTCGAAGGCGCGGGTGCCGTCAGAGCCGGCACTCTGGACAGGCACAGCCAGAACGCGATTGTCTTTGCTACACTGCCCAATGACAAGGTGCTGCGCGAAGTGGTGCTTGGTGCAGCAGAGACGACCGGGCTATGCGATCACATGGCGCGTGGCTCGATCTTCGTCGAGATGAGTACGGTCTCACCAGAGTGTTCGGTCGAGGTTGCCCGGGCGCTTGCGGATCGCGGAATCGCCTACCTGCGGGCCCCGCTTTCCGGCAGCACGGCCCTTGCAGAAAAGGCCGCGCTTACTGTTCTTGCTTCGGGCGATGAACAGGCCTGGGCGACTGTCCTGCCCACGCTTCGATTGCTGTCGACACGCCAGTTCTACTTGGGTACCGGCGAAGAAGCTCGCTACATGAAGCTGGTGATCAACACCCTTGTCGGTGCCAGTTCTGCGATCCTCGCCGAGGCAGTCGCGTTGGGAGAAAGCGGCGGGCTGTCACGGGCAACGATGATGGAAGTCATCTGCGAAAGCGCCGTGGCGTCGCCGCTGTTCAAATACAAAGCCGAGGCGGTGGTCTCCGCTGACTATGCGCCCGCGTTCACTGTCGATCAGATGATCAAGGATTTCAGCTTGATCAGCGATGCAGCCCGGGCGAATGGGGTGCCTTTGCTAACCGCAGGGCTGATTCTAGAGCTTTATCGTGCTGCGGCAAACTCAGGGTTGCGTCATCAGGATTTCTTCGCTTTGGTGAAATGGCAGTCCCAAATCTCCGCATAGCGTGGTCACCTTCGTGCAACAGATCCTCGCGTCCAAAGCTCCCAGTTCCGAACTCACAGGCCACGAACTGTCGCGTATCGTTGACTTCTTGCGCAAGCTGCGCGGTCCTTTCGATACCGGCATGCCTGGGGCGGCAAAGGATGTTTTCTGGAACATAGTACTCGAGCTGGTTGATGCCCACCTGCATCGCAGGCCCATCGACAAATCCGGTTTGGTGACGCTGGCAGGGGTCCCCTACAGCACAGGAAACCGGATGATCATCAAAATGATCGCCGACGGCCTGATCCGCCAAGTGCCGCGTGGGGGCGGTCTCAAGACCCATTTCCTGGAGCCGACAGATAAACTCCTGCACAGTTTCATGGACTATGCCAACCACGTTAAGGGCCACCTCGCGAAGACATTTGGGCTGCGCAAAGGGACAGAGGCGGACGAGTACTACTTCGGTGGGAGCTATTTCGCTGCACAGATCATCTCGCCGGTACGCGGCGACGACATCGCCGCAAAGGTACCCAGTGACATTCGGTTCCTGTTGCACAACGACAATTATTTCTCGGCGATGCGGAATATGTGGTCCGATTTCCGCAACGATCTAAGCCGGAAAAGCAGCTTTCAGCTGCACCGACTTCCTGATCTGCATACCAAAGCCCACGACGCATTTGCTGCCGACACCCCAGAGCATGATGTCGTGGCGCTTAACATGCCGTGGCTTGGAGAGTTCGCCGAGAAGGGCTGCCTCGCCCCTCTGGATGAACTGCTGACCGACGCAGCCATCAACCCGCTGGATTTTCACCCGTCCGTCTGGGGCAGCGGGAACTGGAAGGGCACGCAGTATGGCATCCCACTTTACTGCACGATCGAAATCATGGCGGCCCGACGTGACCTGTTCGAAGAGCGCGCGCTGGTCCACCCGCGGACCTTCGATGAAACCATCGCTGCCGCGCGTGCGCTTCACCGGCCGGCAAACGACTTTTACGGCATTGCGTGGAACGGCCAGCGTGGGATGCCCATTGCCAACTCCTTCATGTTCTTTCTGGCCGCCTGCCAGAAGACCATCATCGACATTCCGATGCACAATCGCGAAGGCTGGACTTTTGACCAGTTCGAAAAGCTTAAGCTGCAGATCAACTCGGACGACTCTCTCGATGTGATTGAGTACATGAGGCAACTCGCCGAGGTTTCGCCCCCCGACATCGCCGAAGTGGATTGGGAACGCGGCCTGAACTACTTCATGTACGGCCAGGTTGGGCTGGCCTATTGCTGGACGATGCGGGCCGCCCGCTTCGAACACGAACTCAGCTCGCAGGTTGCTCGCCGGGTTGCCTATCTTCCCCCGCCATCCCGCAGGATGCGCCAGATCGCGGCCCCCGTCGGCGGCTTCCTAATGACAATTCCCGCGCGGGTTCCACCGGCCCGCCAGCGTCAGATTATGAACGCGCTGGCCTGGATGGTCTCACCCGAGGCGATGAAGGCGCATGTCAAGAACGGGTTCCCGGTGGCGCCGCGCTTTTCAGTTTGCGCCGACCCCGAGGCGCTGGCCTCGTCGCCCATCGTCAGTATGGTGGATCAGCTGGCCCGTAGAAACGAGCTCGTCACCTGGGCCAGACCGCCCATTCCGGAGTTCAGCCTTATTGAAAGCATTTTGGGAACCGAGATTCATGATGCGGTTTTCCACGGGAAATCTGCGCGCCAAGCTCTGCGCGACGCCGAGAATAGAATTCATAGCGGATTGCTTTCCAAGTCTGACACCTGACGAGTGTAAAGGTCGCCCCAAGTGGGGCCGACAAGGCTGCCGCACCGCACTCAACGCTTATCTTGTCATCCTGCATTTACGTCCGCTGACCATTTTGTCCAAGTGGGCGGACTGACGACTGCGCATCCGTCCTGTCCTATCGCAGTCGGATCGCCCGGCGACCCAGCGCACTGATCGACACCGCCACGAGAATGATCGCGCCCACCAGCACCTGCCGCACATAACTGTCGACCTGCAACTGGGTCAGCCCGTTGTCCATCACCCCCAGGGTGACCACCCCGGCAACCGTGGCCAGCACGTTGGGCTGCCCGTCGCGCGTCACTGTCATGCCCAGGAACACCGCCGCAATCGCTGTCAGCATCAGCCCGTCGCCTTGCACCGGATTGGCCGAGGCGACGCGCGAGGCATACATGATCCCCGCAAGCGCGGCTCCGACACCAGTGAAGGCGAAGGCTGACAGCCGCAGTTGCACGACCTTGACCCCTGCCAGCCGCGCGGCGTCGGAATTGCCGCCAATGGCATAAAGCCTGCGGCCATACGTCGTATGCTCAAGCACGACCCAAACCAGGAAAGTCACCACCGCCGCTAGCAGTGTCAGAGCGGGTAGAACCATGGGTTTCCCGCTCCCGGTCCCGATGGGCAGGCCGGAAAGGGCAAAATCGGAGAACCCCTTCGGGATGTCACGACCGAAGATGGTCTTGCCGCCGGACACCAGAAAGGCCGCACCCGAGAACATGGTCATGGTCGCCAGCGTGGCCACGAAGGGGAGAATACCGACGAGGCTGACCAGAACTCCATTGGCCAGCCCGCCCATGAGTCCGACGGCAAGCGCCGCTGCCAACGCGATCGGGACGGGCAGTCCCTGTGTGAACAAAACCGCCGCGACCACCCCGGACAGGGATGCCATCGCCCCCACCGACAGGTCAAAGTCGCCCATCACCATGACCACCGTCATCGTCACGGCCACCACGATCAGCATCGAAAGCTGCTGGCTGATGTTGAGCCAGTTGCGCAGGGTCATGAAGGTGTCGGGCAGGGCAATCCAGAAGAAGATCACGATGGCCGCCATGCCGATCAACGACCCGTAATGCCGCACGAACGATGCCATCGGTTCAGCTTTCCTTCTGGTAGCAGGCCGTCAGCAGGGCGGCCTCGGTAAGCTCGGCGGCGGGCAGGATCTGCGAAATCCGCCCGGAGGTGAGGACTGCAATCCGGTCCGATAGGCCGATCAGTTCGGGCAGGTCGGAGGATACGACGATCACCGCCGTCCCCTTCGCAGCCAGGTCTCGGATCAGCGTGTAGATGTCGAATTTCGCACCGACATCGACCCCCCGCGTCGGCTCGTCCAGCAAGAGGATCGCGGGCTCACCGGCCAGAGCGCGGGCAAACAGGACCTTCTGCTGGTTTCCGCCCGACAGCTCGGCGATGGGCTGGTCGGGTCCCGATGCCTTTAACCGCACGTCCCCTGCTAGGCGTCGCACCAGCACGGCCGTCTTGCGGCGCTGCACGAATCCCAGGCGCGACAGCCGTGCCAGATGCGGCAGGGCAACAGTCTCGGCCAGCGCACGGCGTGGCATCACGCCTTCGGTCCCCCGCTCGGGCGGGACATAGGCCAACCCTTGTGCCCAAGCTCCAGCCGGGGTCGCCGCCAGCGGCACCCTGCGCAGTTTCAGATCACCCGCCCGCGGCACCGCCCCGATCAGTGCGCGCAGCAAGACCTCGCGCCCCGAGCCGGACAGCCCGGCCACACCCAGGACCTCGCCTTCCGCCACCTCGAAGGACAAGGGACCCAGACCCGCGGCCCGCAAGTCGCGCACCGAAAGCGCCGGGGGGCCCGACGTCGTCGCATGGAGCGGAAAGAGGTCCGCCATGTCGCGCCCGGTCATGTCGCGGATGATCTCGTCACGGCTTGTCGCAGCACGGTCACGGGTGGCCACATGTGCCCCGTCCCGCAGGACGGTGATGCGGTCGGCAAGCCGCATCACCTCGTCCATGCGGTGCGAGACGTAAAGGACCGCCGCCCCCGCCGCCTTCAGCGCGGCGACGGCCTTGAACAGGCGTTCGGCCTCGGCCCCCGACAAGGCGGCCGTCGGTTCGTCCATCACGTAGGCCCAGGGGGCATCCCCGTCGTCCAGCAAGGTGGCCGCAATCCGCACCAGCATCTGGTCACCCGCACCAAGCGACCCCATCACCGACCGCGCGTCGATGTGGGAGGCCCCCAGTTGCCCAAGTGCCTCCGCTGCCGCCGTGCGAAGCTTCGTCCAGTGGACCAGACCGAGGCGCTGTGGATAGGGCCGCGCAAGGTGCATGTTCTCGGCCACGCTCA
>JANPKV010000183.1:0-3132 GCA_031426185.1 Rhodobacterales bacterium
CGGATGGAGACGTGATCCTCGGCCGGGCGGCTGTCTTTCACTTGCGTATCGATATTGCCGCAGAATGGGCAGCGCATGGCCCTCTCCTTGCTTCTGTTGGTCGGTCCCTGACTCAAGCCCGGGGGTTTGGCCCCCCGTGGCTCCGCTGACTATAGGGGACCTCAATGGATTTCGGCCAGACAGAAGTAACGGGCCCAGCATCTGGGGACAAGGGGTGTGGCAAGGTAGACTCATGCGGTGAAGATGGGGGGCGGTCGGCGGGTATGGCATGAGGGTACGGTTTGGGCGATTCCGCGCCTCTGACGGGAATGTGAGGGGCGGGGACCACGGTCTGATCTAGTTACCAATGGAGTTCCCCCCCGTTGCAGGAGATGTCGCATGACCCGCATGACCGCCAAGGATTTTTCGCCAAAACTGCTGGAGCTTTATGATTTCTACGCGCATGGCCGCATCACCAAACGCGAATTTCTGGACCGTGCGGGAAAGTTCGCCGTGGGTGGCCTGACGGCAGTGGCGATCCTGGGCCTGATGAGCCCGAATTACGCGCTGGCCCAGCAGGTGGCTGCTGATGACGCCGACATCGTCGCGGAATACGTGACCTATCCAAGCCCGAACGGACATGGCGATGTGAAGGGGTATCTGGTGCGTCCGGCTGCCGCGACCGGCAAGGTGGGCGGCGTCGTGGTCGTGCATGAGAACCGCGGCCTCAATCCCTATATCGAGGATGTGGCGCGGCGCGTCGCCAAGGCCGGATTTGTGGCTCTGGCCCCGGACGGGTTGACGTCGGTGGGCGGCTATCCCGGCGATGACGAAAAGGGCCGGGAACTGCAATCGACGGTCGATCCGACCAAACTGATGAACGATTTCTTCGCCGCGGTGGAATGGCTGATGGCGCATGAGGCGACGACAGGCCGGGTGGCGATCACCGGGTTCTGCTATGGCGGCGGCGTGGCGAATGCCGCGGCGGTGGCCTATCCCGAGTTAGCCGGGGCGGTGCCGTTCTATGGCCGCCAGCCTGACGCGGCGGATGTGCCCAAGATCAAGGCGCCGCTGCTGATCCATTACGCCGAACTGGATGATCGCGTGAACGAAGGATGGCCCGCGTTCGAGGCGGCGCTGCAGGCGGCCGGGACAGACTATGAGGCCTTCATCTATCTCGGCGCCAATCACGGGTTTCACAATGACACCACGCCGCGATATGACGCCGCCGCTGCAGAACTCGCCTGGGAGCGCACGGTTGCGTTTTTCAACAAGGTGCTGGCCTGACACGCTGCCCCCGCCGCATATCAGGCGGGGGGCGTTTGTTTCGGGTCGGACTGGTCCCGGGTTACACCGACAGAAAGTCCAGCAGCGCCACGTTGAATTGAGCGGGGTGGCTTGCGTTCACGCCATGTGGCCCCCCTTCGATCACCACTAGCGCGCTGCCTTGCAGCGCCTGATGCGTACGCGCGCCTGACCCCTCGAAGGGAACAATGCCGTCGCCATCGCCGTGGATCACCATCGTCGGACAGGAGATCGCCTGCAGGTCCTCGCGAAAGTCGGTCGTGCCGAAGGATCGCATGCAGGCAAGTGCCGCGGTGGGGTCGGACTGCAGGCAGAAGGTAATTGCCTTTTGCCGCGTCTCTTCAGTGACCTTGAGGTCGCTGACCAGACCGAGGAAAGCCTTGACGCTAAAGAAATCGGTGGTGAAGTCGTCAAAGAACGCCACGCGGTCGGCGCGAAGCTGGCCTTCCATCCGCTCCGCCGCCGAGGGCGTCAGCGGGCCGTCGGGGTTGTCGTCGGTTTGCATCATGAAGGGCGTGATCGCCGACGCAAAGACGACGGAACGAACACGCTGGCCGCCATGACGGGCAACGTAACGGGCAACTTCGCCGCCGCCCATGGAAAAGCCGACCAGGGTCGCGTTTTGCAGATCGAGATGCTCCATGATCGCGGCCAGATCGCTGGCAAGCGTGTCATAGTCATATGCCGTCCCGGTTGATGACCGGCCAAAGCCGCGACGGTCGTAGGCGACCACGCGGTAGCCCGCAGAGATCAGATCCGGCACCTGCGCATCCCAGGATTCCGCCGAAAGCGGCCAGCCATGGATCAAGACGACAGGTCGGCCTGTGCCGCCACTGTCTTCGATATAGAGGTCGATGTCGTTGATGGGGGTGTTGGGCATGAAGCCTCCGCAAGGTTTCTCGCCCGGAACGGGCGGTCTTGTGGGAGCAAAACAATACGAGAAGCTAATGGGTTCCCAAAGTGGGACTAGGACAACAGGCTCGTGTCAGGCTCGACGTGGTGGATGGCCGCCGCTAGGGGATGGTCTCTGGGCAACCCAATCGCAACGCGCGCCGTTTCGTAGGCATCCCGCCATTCCTTGGCGTGGGTTGGTCCGCCCATTTCAGAGTCGTTTATGAAGTTTATGAAGACAAGATGTGCGTTGATGCCATTGTGGCGAAGCCACCAGAGATGGGCGATCCGATTTGTAAGTTGATAGTAGGTTGTTCGCCAATTATTGATGCCCGCCACGCCGAGAGCTGTCCGCGCAGATAGAAAAGCGGCATCTATGTGCGCGGCCGAAACCGGTTTTGCTTGGCTGGCTGGCGCTCGCAGTTCGCGGAGATGGGCTTTTGCTTCGACGAGAATCGGCGCATCTCCGGCCAACCCCAAAGCATCCCACTGGGGACCGCGCGCGGGCCAAAAACTTTCTAGCGACGATCCAAGATGGCCCAAACCGAGCCGTTCAAGAAAGCTTGCGTCACGATACTCAGCGAAATTGTCCTCCGCTAATGGCGAAAGCCACCTTATAGAAGCAAGCCCCGTCGGTTGGAGCAGGTCGGGGCGCGACGCGACTGCGCGCTGTATCCATTTCAAAGACCCGCGTTGACCGACTGGTTGCCTGCAGCGCACTGGAACCTCATCCGTTAAACTATGTCTCGATAGTACAAAGTGTAACAGCAAGAGCCCGCTGTTTGGTGAGCAATGATTTGTTAAGGTTGACCATTACTGATCCAGGAACGACCGCAACTTCCTGCTTCTGCTCGGATGCTTCAGCTTCCGCAGTGCCTTCGCCTCGATCTGGCGGATGCGTTCGCGCGTCACGCTGAACTGCTGGCCCACTTCTTCCAGCGTGTGGTCGGTGTTCAT
>JANPKV010000184.1:0-3494 GCA_031426185.1 Rhodobacterales bacterium
GATGGCATAATGGGTCTTGCCGGTATTGGTCGGCCCAAGGACCGCCGTGACCGTTGCGGTCTCGCGCATGTTCGGTGCCTGATCTTAAAGGTCGCGCCCGTGCGCCTCGGTCTTTATCCGCTCGACCGCTTCCAATACGCCGGCAAGATGGGGATGTATAGCCAATGCGGCAGTGTAGACCTCCAGCGCGCGGTCTGGCTGGTTTGTCTGTTCTAGGATCATGCCAAATCCGGCCATGGCGCCGAAATGGCGCGGATTCAGCGAAAGCGTCTTGGCGATGTCTGCGACCGACGGGCCGAACTGACCTTCCTGGAAATAGGCGGTGGCGCGGCCGTTGTAGCCTTCGGCAAAATCCGGCGCGTGGTCGATCAGGGCGGTGAAATGATCGACCGCGGTGGTCAGATCCCCTGCCGCCATCGCGTCGCGCCCACGCTGCAGCAACAGGTCCATCGCCGGAGAACCGGATTTGGACCATTCGGTCCAGATCTCCTGCTCGATCCGGCCGGCGGCTGCCTCCTCGGCCGTCGCCAGGCGGGTGAAAAGATCATCGAGCTTGGCCGTATCCGCCATGGAAATCGACGCAGACGTCAAAATAGCCAAGATTGCGGCGCAGAGAACATTGAGAAAGGTAGCTTGGCGTTTCATATACCTATGGTAACGCAGTCACGGCGAATTGCCAGATCCGAGTGGTCACGAAGGAGAGACGGGATGAGCGGTGTCATCGACAAGGCCGTGGCGCAGTTGGCGGCACGTCTGACCGGCGGGTTTGACGGTTCGGCCAAATTCGTGATCGAAGGCGAAGGCAGCATCATGCTGGACGAGGGCGGGGTGCGTGCCGAGGACGCGCCCGCCGATGTCACCCTCACCGCAAGCACCGACGTTTTTCGCGCGATCCTCGACGGCGAGATGAGTGCGACGTCTGCGTTCATGTCGGGCAAGCTCATGGTCGACGGGGATATGGGGCAAGCGATCCGCCTGGGGTCGGTGCTCGGGTGAGAATGGACCCCGTCACGGCTCCCTTCCATGCAGCGCTTGCGCGCGGGCCAGAGGGGGGCACGGCCCATTGGGTCAAGACCGCCGATGGTGTGCGGTTGCGCATCGTGCATTGGCCGGGCGGCGCGCGCGGGACGGTCCTGATCTTTCCGGGCAGGGCGGAACCGGCCGAGAAATACGGCCCCACAGCGGCCGAACTGGTCGCCGGCGGGTTTGCCTGCCTTGCCATCGACTGGCGCGGCCAGGGGTTGTCGGACCGCGCCGCGCAGGATCCGATGGTCGGGCATGTCGGTGATTTCGCGGAATACCAGCGCGATGTCGATGCGATGCTGGACCTTGTCGGCGCGCTGGGCCTGCAAGGACCAACCTTCCTTGTTGCGCATTCGATGGGTGGCGCCGTCGCGCTGAGATCGCTGATCCGGTTGCCGGGGCAATTTCGCGCCGCCGTGTTTTCCGCTCCGATGTGGGGCATCAAAATGTCACCTGCGCTGCGGCCCGTGGCGCGCATCGTCAGCACGGTGGCGACACGGCTTGGCCAGTCGCTCCGCTATACTCCGTCGACGACCGCCGCCTGCTATCTGCTGGCGCAGCCGTTCCAGGGCAATACGCTGACGCAAGACCCCGACATGTATGCCTGGATGCGCGACCAGATGGTCGAGGCACCGGCACTGCAGCTTGGTGGGCCCAGCATCGGCTGGCTTGGTGCTGCGATGCGCGAATGCGCGGCCCTTGCTGCGCTGCCGTCGCCCAAACTGCCGGTGATTTGCGCGCTGGGGACGACAGAAGTGGTGGTCGATCCGGTCGCGATCCATGCCCGCATGGCGCAGTGGGGTACGGGGCAGCTGGATTTGTACCCCGGTGCCGCGCATGAGGTCCCGGTAGAGGTTCCCGCCGTGCGCCGCCGCTTTCATCAACGCGCGATCACGCTTTTTCAGGGCGTGCGCTAGGCCGGGTCAGAGCACCGGGTGCACTTCGTGCGCCATGTGATCAAGCACGGCGTTCACGAATTTCGGCTCCTTGCCATCGGGAAAGAACGCCTTGGCGACATCGACATATTCGGTGATCGTCACCTTGGGCGGGGTCGGCATCTCGATCAGTTCCGCGCCTGCCGCACGGAACAAGGCGCGCAACACGGGATCGATCCGCGCGATGGGCCATTTTGCCACCAGCGCGCGGTCGGTCATCTGGTCGATGCGGGCCTGATGGTTGACGGCGTGGTCGACAACGGCGCGGAAGTGATCGACGTCTCCTTCGGCAAACTCGCCCTCTTCGTCATAGACGGCGCCGAAACGATGGGTTTCAAACTCTCGCGTCACCGCTTCGACCGTCTGGCCAGAGCTTTCCATCTGGAACAGCGCCTGCACCGCATAAAGACGCGCGGCAGATTTCATCTGCTTTTTTTCCGCTCCGCCCGTCTTGCCCCTGGTCGTCATGCGCGAAACCCGATCCCCTTGGTCTGGCTTGCCCATCTGCGCGAAAGGGCGATCAGGTGCAAGGCCGCCGCCGCTGCGCCGCCGCCTTTGTTATGGACCGCCGGATCGGCGCGAACTGCGGCTTGAGCATAGTTTTCGACCGTCAGGATGCCGTTGCCGATACACGCCCCCTGCAGGCCCATTAAGGACAAAGCGCGCGAACTGTCATTGCAGACGGTGTCGTAATGGGTCGTCTCGCCCCGGATGATGCAGCCAAGGGCAACATAGCCGTCAAACTTTGCCTGACGTTCGGCCATCGCGATAGCGGTCGGAACCTCCAGTGCGCCGGGCACTTCGACCACCTCGACATCGGCGTTGCAGGCGGCAGCCGTCGCGCGGGCGCCTTCAACCAGATGGTCGGCGATGGCGCGGTAATACGGTGCGACGACGATCAACAGCTTTACCGGTTTGTCAAAAGTCGGCAGCGGCAGGGTGTAATGGGTTTCGGCGGTAGCCATGATTTACTCCGTGATCGGACGGGTGCCGGTGATGGTCAGCCCGTAAGCGTCAAGCCCCACCACCTTGGGTGCCTTGGAATTGGTGACAAGCGTGATCTGCGACAGCCCGAGCGCCGACAGGATCTGCGCGCCCAGGCCATATTGCCGCAAGGTCTGGGGGGAATGTTCGCCTTCACCCACCATTTTCATCGTGGTGTCGCGCAACAGGACTACTGCGCCGCGCCCCTCGGCCGCGATCAGGCGCATGGCGGCAGGCAGATCGCCGCCGCCGCCGACACCCAGCACGTCCTCAAGCGGGTTCAGCGCGTGGACACGCACCAGAACTGTTTCGGGCGTGGTCAGGTCGCCCTTGGACAGCACGACATGCTCCGCCCCTTGGGTTTCGTCCGAAAAGATCCGCATCAGCCAGTCGCCGCCATGGGTCGACGTGACGCTGCGCACAGCCTTTTCGTTCACCAGGTTGTCGTGGCGGCGGCGGTAGGCGATCAGATCGGAAATGGTGCCGATCTTCAGCCCGTGGCGCTGGGCAAAGGCAATCAGGTCGGGCAGGCGCGCCATCGTGCCGTCGTCA
>JANPKV010000185.1:0-26623 GCA_031426185.1 Rhodobacterales bacterium
GTGGAGGCGTTCGACCTTTCCCACATCCATCATGCCGCAGCGATGCAGCGCGACGGGCGCCTCAGGGCACCGGCATACATACAGTTCGTCATGGGCGTGAAGAACGCCATGCCCGCCGACCGCGATGTCTTTGACTACTACATTCGCACCGTCGAACGTCTGCTGCCGGGATCGGAATGGTGTGCCGCCGGCATCGGACGAGATCAGATCACGCTGAACGAATGGTGCGTGGCGGCGGGGGGACACGCGCGCACGGGCCTTGAGGACAACATTCGCCTGGACCGAGACCGGCTTGCCCCGTCCAATGCGGCGCTTGTGGCACGCGTCACCGATCTGTGCGCTCGCCACGGACGTCCCGTTGCGACCGCCACCGAAGCACGCGCCATGCTGGGCCTGCCGTCGATGATATCCGCCTCCTGATGCCGCGCCCTGATACCGCCCGTATCTGGGGGGCTTGCCCACGCCGAAACACCTGTCAAACTGCAGGTTGAGCAAGGCGATGGGCGGTCACGGGCGGAATGCCTGGTTCGCACCATTGTAATGGGGAACCGGGGAGGTCGTGATGACGGGCGACGAGGTGCCGACTTCTGCGGCGCGACCAAGGATCGCGCTGTTGGGGGCTGCCGGCGCGCTGGAGCTTGCGGTGCATCTGCGCGACGCTGGCGCCGACCTGATCGACGGCGAACCCGCACCCGATGCCGCTTCCGACCATCTTGCCGCGCGTTACGGGTATCGGCGTCTTTCGGCGCGCACCGGCGATGTCGGCAATCTGTCCGCGCTGACCTGCATCCTGCAATCGGTGCAGACGGGCGACCTTCCGGCGCGCTGGATCTGGCGGGGTGCGGATGGGGCGCTCCGCGACGGGTTTCGCGCCTCGGTCGATCCCGACGGCATTGCAGACGCCGCCGAACTGACATTCCTGCGCAAGGCCCATCTCGGCGCGCTGAAGTCGGTTCTGCGCGATGCGGATGACCTGATCTTGCTGGTGTCGGGCGAGGGTTGCCTTGTCGACCCAAAGGACGCCACGGCCTATCCGTTTCATCCTGCAGGGGATGCGCGGCTGCACAAGGGCATGGACCTGATCCACGAATATCAAGACATGGAGCGTCTGAACGCGGACTTCACGTCGCTTCACGGTCTGCTGGCAGAGCTTAATCCACGACTTCTGATACGCCTCGCCTTGGGGCCGGTCGCGCCGCGCGAGATGTCTGCGGATTTCACCACTTGCCTGCCCGCGTTGCGACAGTTGTCGGACTTGCGCGTTCTGATGGCGCATTGGGCGTCGACCCTGCCGCGCGTCAGCTATCTGCCGATCTGGGAACATTGCACCGGATTGCTGGCCCAAACCGGGCAGTTTTCCGCAGCCACAGGGCAGGTGACCCCGGAAGGCGGCGCAGCACTGGCGCGTCTGTGCCTAGGGACGCCGGATGTCGAAGCGACGGACCTGTCGTCGCCCGCGCCCGAGGTCGTTCACGTCGCTGAAGATCTTGCACAGAAGAAGGCACGCCGCGCCGAACGTCGCGCGAAACGCGCCGGGAAAGGTGCCGCGTCCGACAAGGTCGTCTGCGAAGAAGAACTGCTCGAGGCGTTCAGTCGATGACCTACCGGCTATGCGTGATCGGTAATTCGCATGTGGCGGCATTCAAGCTTGGCTGGGATCAGCTTGCCGCCGCGGGCTCCCCCGTGACAAAGGCGGTGGCGCTCACGTTTTTCGGCGCCCCGCGTGACGGGCTGAAGAACATCGCCGCCGAGAACGGAAAGCTGGTGGCGACCGTTGAATCTGTCCGTGAACACTTTGAGCGGATGTCAGACGGGCAGTCCGAGATTGACCCGACCGCATATGACGGGATTTTGTTGGTTGGTCTTGGGGTGAGTATGAAACGCACGCTGCGTCTTTACCGCACCCATCGCTGGTTCGGCGTGCAGCAAGGCGAGGGGCGCGTCGTGACCAGCCGCGCCTTTGCGCAGGCGTTTCTGGCCGAAAGATATGCCGGCACGCGGCTGGCCCAGGTTGCGCGCATGCTGTCGGGGCTGACGGAAAAGCCGGTTTATGCGACGCCCGAGCCCTATTGGTCGCCCCTCATGCCGGATCATGTCGGCAAGAAGGGTGATTTCGGCTGGGCCAAGGCGGCGGCCGCCGGAGATGGGGACGAGATCGCCCGGATGTTCGCAGCCTCTGTCTCCGACGGCATCGGCGGGCACGCGACGATGATCTGGCAACCTGCCCTGACAATCGAACAGGGGATCGTGACACGGTCCATCTACAACAAGGGCGCGTCGAAGTTCATCTCTGGCGACGGCGAGGAAAGCGATGCCGCCCACATGAATGCCGATTACGGTGCGGCCTGGTGGGCCGAGGCGGGCCAAGTGTTTTCCGCTTCAACTGCCCGACACCCGACGGCACGTCGCCGCGCTGGCAAAAGGGTATCCTGATGGCCCCCGCAGTCTCCCCCTATGTCGGACTGGGCGCGCGCGCCTTCTGGAAGACGGGGGTCGTAGAATCCGCCTATCCGCCGCCTGATCTTTATCGGCCGCGCTGGGCGCTGGACCGCAAGGACAAGATCGTCACGGCGGGGTCATGTTTCGCCCAGCATGTCGGGCGGGCGTTGCGCAAGGCAGGGTTTCAGGTGGTGGACACCGAACCCGCCTCATCCGACCCCCGCGATCTAGGCGAGCGCGCCGCCGAATACGGATACGGACTTTATTCCGCCCGTTATGGCAACGTTTATACCGTGCGCCAGCTGAGCCAGTTGCTGGCGGAAGCGCATGGCGGTCTGACCCCAGGCGACGTGGTCTGGGAAAAGGACGGCAGGTATTACGATGCACTGCGACCGAATACAGAGCCCGCGGGCTTTGCATCGGCAAAGGAAGTGCTGAAGGCCCGCAAAGCCCATTTGGCTGCAGTGCGGGTGGCGTTTGCGCAAGCGGATGTATTCGTCTTCACGATGGGATTGACCGAAGCCTGGACGCACAAGGTGACGGGACAGGTGTATCCGGTTGCCCCCGGCGTGCTGGCGGGGATGTTTGATCCCGACCTGCATGTCTTGCGGAACTTCCGCCTTGCCGACATCCGTGCCGATTTCGATGCCGTCTTGGGAATGCTGGCGGCAATCAACCCTCGGCTGCGGGTTTTGCTGACGGTCTCGCCGGTTCCTTTGACGGCAACCGCCACGGGCGAGCATGTCCTGGTGGCAACCACTTATGCAAAATCGGTTCTCAGGGCCTGCGCCGGAGACCTTTGCGCCGACAACGCGCAGATCGACTATTTTCCATCCTATGAGATCGTGACGTCGACAAAAGCCGCCGGACACTTCTTTGAACCCAATCTGCGGTCGGTCTCCGCAGCAGGGGTTGCAAGTGTCATGCGGGCGTTTCTGGCGGCACATGGTCAGCAGGTGGACACCGCACCGTGCCCACCTGACAGCGGTGGTCCAGCCGACGACGACACGCTTCGCCAACAGCGCAAGGCCGCGCGCAAGGCGGCAAGGCGCATTGAAAAAGGCAAGACCGAGCGATGACCGGTCAGGATGCCTTCGACCACAGTCGCTGGACCGGCGGTGCTTTCCCCGTTGCCCTGCCGTCGTCCCCGCCTCCAATCGGCCCGCAATGCTTGACCTGACCGATCCCGAACGAACACCGCATCCCGATGGCGGCTGGTCCACGCGTGTGCGGACGGTGGCGGATGCGGCCGTGCTGCCCATCACACAGGGCTATCTGGTGCACAAGGCAGGCGTTTTCGACGCGGACCGGAACTTTGTCCATGAGGCCGTCCTGTGGCGGGGTCGACCCTTGCTGGTGGCGGATGAGGTGCCCGAACGTCTGGAACATCTGCCCGGACGCTGGGTCTGGGGTGGTGTGCTGATCGGCCACTTCGGCCATTTTCTGATGGAAAGCACGGGGCGGCTTTGGGCGCTTGACCAATTGAAGGGGAAACTCGACGGCATTGTCTTCATCGCCAGGCAAGACGTGCCAAAGGGCGCCATCAGCGGCTTTCACAAGCATTTCTTTGATCTTCTGTGTCCCGGCATGCCCGTCCGCATCATCTCCGAGCCGACGCGGGTGGATGTGCTTGAAGTTCCGGGCCAGGGCTTCGGCATCGGCCCGCTTTCGGGTGGCACCAGCGTGTTCCGGGATGTCATCCGCAGCCGCTTTGCAACAACGATAAAGCCAGCCGGGGCGGAACGGCTTTATGTCTCGCGGTCCGCGCTGAGCGCAACCTTGGGAAGCGTGCTGGAGGAAAGACGCATCGAGAAATCGCTTGCGTCGGGGGGCTATGACATCTTTCACCCGCAGGATCATGCGCTGCCAGCCCAGATTGCCCGCTACAAGGCGGCCCGGCAGGTCATTGCGCTGGACGGCTCGGCGCTGCATCTCTTTGCGATGGTGGGGCGTGGCGACCAGCAGGTTGCCATCATCAAGCGGCGCATCAGCAATGGATCCAGCGCGATCACCCGGCACCTGGCCACGTTTACCGGCCGAGAGCCTTTGGTCGTGGATGCCATCTCGCGGCAATGGGTGCGCTCTGATCGGCGCGGTGCGGACAACTTTTCATTTGCCGAACTTGATTTCGCGAAACTGGGACGCGAACTCGCCGCCGCCGGATTTGTGTCCGAAGGCGTCAGCTGGCCGCCGATGACCAATGACGAAGCGTTTGTCGCGGTCGGCAAGATAGAAAGCCAGCTCACCCGCAAAAAGCTGACCTTTACGCCCGTCGCGCGCGTATTGGCTGCGACCCATGCAGGACCCTCAGAACCTGTGGTCCAAGCCGCTGATCCGCCCCCGCCGGAGGACATCGAGGCAAAGCGCGCCAGACGTGCGGCGCGGCGCGCGAAAAGACAGGCCGCCGCGGCAAAGCGTCTTGCTAAACTTTAGGCTGCGCTTGCGAAGCGCCGTGGTCGAGCGCCTCCGGTCATGCCGAGTCTCGACCGACGCGGGTTGAAAGCGCGCCTCGGGTCAACGGATGATGTGTTCAAGCGGATCATAGGTTGTCCGGTCGTCCCAGGTCGCGACGGGCAATGTGTCCGGCTTGAACCGGATCAGCATCATTTCGGCCCGGGTGAAAAAGCGCCGGTCGGTGACGATGTGTTCAGGGTCCAGCCATTCGGGATCAAGCCGGCCCGCAGCGATGGTGCACCGAAAGAAGATCTCGACCTGATGAAACCCGATCGCAGGATCGTGGAACTCGTTGATCAGCACCGGTGGTCCGACGGCGACGGTCAGGCCGGTTTCCTCCTGGACTTCGCGTATCAAGTTTTCCGGCAGCGACGATCCCGGCTGGACACCACCGCCCGGCGCGCACCACAAGTTCGAATTCCGGTCAGGATAAGCGTTGACAAGCAACAGCTTGTTTTCCAGAAGGATAAGGGCGCGGACAGCTAGACGCGGCATGTTCATCAACCCAAGGTGGAGTGGCCGCGTGATTTTGTCCATGGGCCGGGGTCGCAATTTCCCCGTGCCTTGGGTAGACTGAGCGGTATGAAGCCGATGGTGCCGATCCTGTCTCGCCTGATGCCCGATCCCCATCGGGATGCGGCCGTCGTGCTGCTGCACGGGTTGGCGCGAACCGGCGTGTCGCTTGCGCCGATCGAGGCGGCGCTGCGGGCCAACGGCTACCGCGTCGTCAACCGAAGCTATCCGTCGACCACCGGCTCGATTGCCGATCTGGCCGAGGCACATGTCGGGCCCGCGGTGGACGAATGCGCCGATGCAGGTCAGGTGCATTTCGTGACCCATTCGATGGGCGGCATCCTGTTGCGCCAGTGGCTGATCATGCACCGACCGGCAAACCTTGGACGCGTCGTGATGCTGGCACCGCCCAATGGCGGCTCGGAGGTGGTCGATGCATTCGGCAACTTTCGGGTATTCGCCTGGGCCAGCGGCCCGGCAGGGCTGGAACTGGGCACCGGCGAAGGATCTGTGCCGCGCGGGCTGCCCGCCGTCGATTTCGAGCTTGGCGTGATCGCCGGAACACGGTCGCTGAACAAATTGGTCGCGTCGGCCATTCCCGGACCGAATGACGGCAAGGTGTCGGTCGAAAGTACCAAGGTGGACGGCATGTCCGACCACATCGTGCTGCCGGTCAGCCACACATTCATGATGATCAGCCCCTTGGTCATCGGCGAGACACTGACCTTCCTTGCGACCGGGCACTTTGCGCCATCGATGACATCGCGGGAAGGCTGGACACTGGCGAAGGGCGATGCCGCCCGCGCGGGTCTGACATGACTGTGGCACCCCCGGTGCGCATCGGCATCGTCACCGTATCGGACCGTGCCGCTGCCGGTGTCTATGAAGACAAGGGTGGACCGGCAATCGCCGACTGGCTGGGGCGCGCCGTGACCTCGCCGGTCACCCTGATCAGGCGGGTTATCCCCGATGGCGCGGCATCGGTTGCGGGCACGCTGATCCAGATCATCGACAACGAGGGGGCCGACCTCGTGCTGGTGACCGGGGGCACCGGCCCCGCCCCCCGCGACGAGACACCAGAGGGTGTGGCACAGGTCATCAGCCGTGAATATGCAGGCTTTGGCGAGGAAATGCGCCGCGCAAGCCTAGCCGAAGTGCCCACCGCGATCCTGTCACGCCAGACCGCCGGCAGCCGGGGCAAGTGCCTTATCATCACCTTGCCGGGAAAGCCTGCAGCGATCGCCACCTGCCTGAATGCGGTCTTTGCGGCGGTGCCCTATTGCCTTGATCTGCTGGGGGCAGGACGGATCGAGACTGATCCCGACGTGATAAAGGCATTTCGTCCAAAGGCTTGAACGCCTTGCCGGCAGTGGCGCCGGGGCACCCTCTCACCCGAGGTCTAGTCGCGCCGAACGATCCGGTTGACATGGCCCATCTTGCGGCCCGGACGCGGGTCGCCCTTGCCGTAAAGGTGGATCGACACACCGTTTTCCCGGGCAAGGGCAGGGACCCGCGCGACGTCTGCGCCGATCAGATTTTCCATCACGACATCGGCATGGCGTGACCCGTCGCCCAAAGGCCAGCCCGCGACCGCGCGGATGTGTTGTTCGAACTGATCGACAGCGCAGCCTTGCTGCGTCCAATGGCCGGAATTGTGCACGCGCGGTGCGATCTCGTTGATGATCAGGGCCTTTGGGGTAACGAACAGCTCCACCCCCAACACGCCCACATAATCCAGCGCGTTGAGGATGCGGGCGGCCAACAGGACCGCATCAGTGCGCTGGCCGGGGGTCAGCTTTGCCGGGATCGTGGTGGTGCGCAGGATGCCGTCCTGGTGCACATTCTCGCCGGGATCATAGCAGGCGACAGACCCGTCGAGGCCGCGGGCCGCAATGACCGACACCTCATGGGTAAAGGCGATGAACCCTTCGAGCACCGCCGGCTGGCCTTGCATCGCCGCAAGGGCAGCGGCGGCGTCGGCCGGCGTCGTGATGCGGGCCTGGCCCTTGCCGTCATAGCCAAGACGGGTGGTCTTCAGAATCGCCGGGGTCCCGATCCTTGCCAAAGCGGTATCAAGGTCACTGGCGGAGTTGACGGCGGCATAGGGGGCACATGTCAGACCGAGGCCGGTGAGAAAGTCCTTTTCGGCGATGCGGTCCTGGCTGATCGCCAAAGCGCGCCGATTGGGGCGGATCGGTCTGAGCGTCTCAAGCAGATCAAGCGCCGTGGTGGGGACGTTTTCGAACTCATAGGTGATGACGTCGACCGAGGCGGCAAAAGCGGTCAGCGCGGCCCGGTCGTCATAAGCTGCGGTGGTCGTGCGGTGCGCGACATCGGCAGCCGGAGGCGTCGCGGCGGGTTCGAAGATATGGGTGCGAAATCCAAGCCGAGAGGCCGCGACCGACAGCATGCGGCCCAGTTGGCCTCCGCCAAGGATGCCGATGGTGGCGCCGGGTTCAAGCATTCGACGGCTCATCCGGGATGGAGGCAGACAGCGCATCGCGCCAGCCGTCCAGACGCGCGGCAAGCGCCGGATCGCTGATCGCCAGGATCGCCGCCGCCATCAGTCCGGCATTGGCGGCCCCCCCGATGGCCATCGTGGCAACCGGATAGCCGCGCGGCATCTGCAAGATCGAGTAAAGGCTGTCCACCCCGGCCAGAGCCTTAGTCTGCACCGGCACCCCGATCACCGGAATGCGGGTTTTGGACGCCATCATGCCGGGCAGATGTGCGGCCCCCCCGGCGCCCGCGATGATCACCTTGAGACCCCTGCTGGCGGCCGTCTTGCCGTAGTCCCACAGCCGGTCAGGCGTGCGGTGGGCGCTGACGATCTTGGTTTCATACGCCACGCCAAGCTCGTCCAGAATCAGGGCTGCATCCTTCATTGTGGGCCAGTCGGACTGGCTGCCCATGATGATCCCGACTGATGTCATGACGCGCCTCCTGCATGCCGCACCCGCTTATACGACGACCGGGGTCCCGGGCAAGCCGGCGCGCGGAACGAGGGTCTTGAGGGGCGCAGGCTGGCCTGCCGCGAGGCCAGCCGTGACGTTCTGGACACCTTCGGCGCCGGCTTCAGGCGATGATGTCGGGAATAAGTTGATCTTCGACCCGCACGATCTGGTCCTTCAGCACCAGCTTTTGCTTTTTCAGCCGTCGAAGCGTCAGCTGATCCGGTCGCCCCGTCAGTTCCAGGGCATGGATCGCCTCGTCAAGGTCACGATGTTCGCGCATCAGCACACCCAGGCGGATGCGCAGCATTTCTTCGAAGTTGAGTTCGGAGGGTGCGTTCATGACGTTTCGGTGAGTCGCTTTTGCCTGTTGTCTGACGACAATATAGGAAGCCCGGCCCGATCGTGAAGAATTCTGCGACAACTTTGCTTCTGTTTTCACCGGCCAATGGCCCTTGCGGGGGGCGGGACCGCCCCCCATATTCACCTCATCGCGGTGCCCGGATATGGGGCCCGATACCCGAACTGTCGCTTGATAAAGGGCATGTCCGCATGACGAAACTGAGCTTTGGGGCCCACCCCTATCTGTTGGGGTTCGAACAGCTGGAACGGCTGGTCGAACGCACCGCGAAATCGGGGGGCGAAGGCTACCCGCCTTGCAATATCGAGGCTGTCGCTGAAAATGCGTATCGCATCTCGCTGGCCGTCGCTGGCTTCCGTGAGGACGACCTGGCCATCACAATCGAGGATCGCCAACTGGTGATCCGTGGGCGGCAGGCCGAGGACGCCGGCGACCGCGTCTTTTTGCACCGGGGTATTGCCGCCCGGGCATTCCAGCGCAGTTTTGTACTAGCAGACGGGGTCGAAGTGGCGGGGGCCGCGATGGAACACGGACTGTTACACATCGACCTGCGCCGTTCGGTGCCGGAAAACGTCGTGCAGACGATCAAGATCGGACGCAAGGAGCAAGGCAGATCATGAACACCCCCTTTCAGAACTTTCCCCAGACCGGCGGGCGCATGGTCTATGTGCGGCCGATCCAGGTTGCCGATCTGCCCGAAGAGTTGCGCGAACAGATCGGTGATCTTGAGGTCATCTACGCCGTACATGGTGCCGACGGTCAGCGACTGGCGCTGGTTGCCGATCGCAAGCTTGCGTTTCACCTCGCCCGCCAGCATGACGCCACCCCGATGAGCGTGCACTGACCGCGCAAGGCGTGCAGTCCTGCCTTTAGCCGACACCCCTTTGAAAAACGTGGCCAGCCTGACCGTTTGAACGCCAAAACGCTCGACAAACGGCTCGCTGCGTTGCAGCCTTGGACGTGGCAATCAGGCAAAAGGGGGCGGCAAGTGGTTCAGCGCATCGGGTATTCGGGACTGCAGGTCCTGTTGCATTGGGTCATTGCGGTCCTCATCGTCTTTGCGTGGCTGTCCGGCGAAGGTGGGGAAGAGGCGCTGGAGGCGGCCGAGCAGGGCGCGTCAACCGGTTTTGTGCCACATGTCGCCATCGGACTTGCGATCCTGACGCTGGTGGTGGTGCGGCTGACCGTCAGGCTGTCGCGTGGCGCACCGGCGGCACCGGGGACGCCCGGAAGCCTCCAGGTGCGCGCGGCCGATTGGGGCCACTGGCTGATCTATCTGCTGATGATCGCAGTACCCTTGGGCGGCGCGAGTGCGTTCTTTCTTGGTCTGGACACCGGCGACATCCACGAGTTCTTTGCCAACACCCTCATGATCGTCGTCCTCGCGCACGTCGCGATGGCATTTTACCATCACTTCGTGCTCAAGGACGGTCTGATCCGCAGGATGATGCGCCCGGAATAGCCCAGAGCGACCTCGTCAGGCCTTGATCAGACCCATCTGTTCTAGCTTGAGGATCACCTGATGCGCGCAGTGGTCGACGTCGACGTTTTCTGTGTCGACC
Organism: Rhodobacterales bacterium; assembly: GCA_031426185.1. Lineage (GTDB taxonomy): Bacteria > Pseudomonadota > Alphaproteobacteria > Rhodobacterales > Rhodobacteraceae > JAJNPS01. The sequence continues at coordinate 10,281 of JANPKV010000185.1, forward strand.
ACCAGTTCCGCCTTGGTCGGGGCCTCATAGGGGTCTGAAATCCCGGTGAATTCCTTGATCTTGCCCTCGCGCGCCAGCTTGTAAAGGCCCTTGCGGTCGCGACGTTCGCATTCCTCGATGCTGGTTGCCACATGCACCTCGATGAACGCACCGAATGCCTCGATCATCTCACGCACGGCGCGACGGGTCGCGGTATAGGGCGCGATGGGCGCGCAGATCGCGATGCCGCCATTCTTGGTGATCTCGGACGCCACATAGCCGATCCGCTTGATGTTCAGATCGCGGTGTTCCTTGCTGAAGCCAAGCTCGGACGACAGGTGCTTGCGCACGACGTCGCCGTCCAGAAGCGTGACGGGACGCCCGCCCATTTCCATCAGCTTGACCATCAGCGCGTTGGCGATGGTGGATTTGCCGGACCCTGAAAGGCCGGTGAAAAAGACAGTGAAGCCCTGTTTGGACCGCGCGGGCGAGGTGCGGCGGAGTTCTTCCACCACATTGGGGAACGAGAACCATTCTGGGATCTCCAGCCCTTCGCGCAGGCGGCGGCGAAGTTCTGTGCCGGAGATGTCCAGCACGGTCGACCCTTCGGGAACTTCATCTATGGGATAATACTGCGCTTTTTCCTGCACATAGACCATCTGCTTGAAATCGACCATCTCGATGCCGATTTCGGTCGCGTGTTCCTTGAACAGCTCCTGCGCCGCGTAGGGATCGTAGAAATCCTTTCCGGCGCTGTTCTTGCCCGGCCCTGCATGGTCGCGTCCGACGATCATGTGGGTGCAGCCGTGGTTGCGCCGGATGATGCCGTGCCACAGCGCCTCGCGCGGGCCGGCCATGCGCATGGCCAGGTTCAGAAGGCTCATCGTCGTGGTGGCGGCAGGGTATTGGCCAAGAACCGCCTCGTAGCAGCGTACGCGGGTGAAGTGGTCGATGTCGCCCGGTTTGGTCATGCCGACGACGGGATGGATGATCAGGTTCGCCTGTGCTTCACGCGCGGCGCGGAAGGTCAGTTCCTGATGCGCGCGGTGCAGGGGGTTGCGGGTCTGGAACGCCACCACGCGCCGCCAGCCCATCTTGCGAAAGAAGGCGCGCAGCTCGTTCGGCGTGTCACGACGGCCTTTGAAGTCGTAATGCACCGGCTGCTGGATTCCGGTGATTGGGCCGCCAAGATAGACCTTGCCCGCCTGATGATGCAGATAGTTCACCGCCGGATGCGCCAGATCGTCAGCACCGAATACCCGCTCTGCCTCCAGCGCCTTGTTCGGCACCCATTTGTCGGTGACCGACAGGATCGCGAGGATCACCCCTTCGGCGTCGCGGAGTGCGATATCCTGGCCCGGCTCAACGCCTTCCGCGAACTTCTCGGAGATATCCAGCGTGATCGGGATCGGCCACAGCGTGCCATCCGCCATCCGCATCTTTGCCACGACGCCGTCGTAATCTGCCTGCCCCATGAACCCCTTGAGCGGATGAAACCCGCCGTTCATCAACAGCTCCAGATCGCAGACCTGCCGCGCGGTAAGATCCCATGATGGCAAGTTGCCCGCCTCGATCTTCAGCTTCTGTGCGGAATCGTAAGAGACATAAAGCTCCGGGATCGGAACGAGGTTCGGCATGGTCATCGGATGGGCCTTTCACACGTGCGACGGGCAGCCCCGCCGTTCGGCGCGGCAGTAACTCGGGATCAGGGCAGACTTCAAGTCAATGCGGTGATTTGCGGAAGAAAAGGGCGAAAATGCCGCCGGTTTGTCGAGTTTCCGGAACGATCGTCCGGCCAACTTCGGCCGGTTGGACAAACATGCTATTCGGCCGCTTTCAGCTCCGACTCCTGCGCGGCCAGAAACTTTTCGGCATCCAGCGCGGCCATGCAGCCCATGCCGGCGCTGGTCACGGCCTGACGGTAGATGTGGTCGGTCAGGTCGCCCGCCGCGAACACGCCGGGGATCGCGGTGCGGGTAGAGCCTGGTTCCACCTCCACATAGCCGCCCGAATGCAGCGGCAGTTGGTCCTTGACCAGTTCCGACGCGGGCGCGTGACCGATGGCCACGAAGAACCCCGCGCAGGGAATGTCGGTAACGGCACCGGTCAGCAAATTGCGCGTGCGCACCGCTGTGACGCCCAAGGGTGCCTCGTCACCCAGCACTTCGGTGACTTCGCTGTTCCAGACGACGGAAATCTTGGGGTGCTTGAACAGCCGGTCCTGCATGATCTTTTCGGCCCGCAACGAGTCGCGGCGATGCACGAGCGTGACTTTCGAGGCGAAATTGGTCAGGAACAGCGCCTCCTCGACGGCAGTGTTTCCGCCGCCGATGACGACGATTTCCTTGCCGCGGTAAAAGAAGCCATCGCAGGTGGCGCAGGCCGACACACCAAAGCCCTTGAACTTTTCCTCGGACGGCAGCCCCAGCCATTTTGCCTGCGCGCCGGTCGCAAGAATGACCGCGTCCGCTGTATAAGTGGTGCCGCTGTCGGCCCTTGCGACAAAGGGGCGGCGTTTCAGATCAAGGCTGGTGATGTAGTCCGAAATCACCTCTGCCCCCATCGCCTCGGCATGGGACTGCATGCGCACCATCAGGTCGGGGCCCATGACATGGGTGTCGCCCGGCCAGTTTTCGACCTCGGTCGTGATGGTCAACTGGCCGCCGGGCACAAGGCCCTGAACCAGAATCGGGTTCAGCATCGCGCGGGCGGCGTAAACCGCCGCAGTATAGCCCGCAGGACCGGAGCCGATAATCAAAACCCGTGTATGGCGCGACGCAGACATGACAAACCTCGTTGGCGGCAGGATCACTTATATATGGTCAAGCGAGGCCGGGGGAAACCCTCCGATAGCGGCACCCCGCCTTGCATTTTCTGCGCGGAATAGTCGCGTCCGGCATGATCGGTGAAAACCAGGCGATTGGTCACGTCGATGAGGGGCGCGATAAGAATATTTCTTGAACGCGAAAGAAAATGTCTGCTATCGCCAACATGCGCAACTTTTGCAAAGGCGGACCCCTCGCGTGGCCAGCAACAAGCTCGACCCCATCGACCGCCAGATCCTCGCCGAACTTCAGGCCGATGGGCGCATGACGAATGTGGAACTGGCGCACCGCGTCGGCATTTCGGCCCCACCCTGCCTGCGCCGGGTACGCACGCTGGAGGAGGCGGGCTACATCAAGGGCTATCACGCCAATATCGATGCGCGCGAACTGGGATTCGAAGTGCAGGTTTTCGCCATGGTCCGCCTGACGAGCCAGGCCGAGGCCGACCTCGCGCTGTTTGAATCGCGCTGCAGGGCGTGGCCGCTGGTCCGCGAATGCCACATGCTGAACGGCGAGATCGATTTCATCCTGAAATGCGTCGCGCCCGACCTGTCGACCTTTCAGTCCTTTCTGACCGGAGAGCTGCTGAAGGCCGAGAATGTCGCGAACGTCAAGACAAGCCTGGTCATTCGTGTCGCCAAGGACGAGCCCGGCTTGTCATTCGAGGTTCTGGAAGCGCGCCTGAAGCGGAACGCCTGACGGGACTGCGGCACTCCGGAATCAGATAGGCGGCCCCTTGGCGGTGCGCAGAGGTCGCACCAGGGCCGCCTTACCGAGCATCAATCCTGATCCCGACACGATGCATCGGACTTACAGACTGGACCTGGAACTTGCCCCCGGCCGATTTCTGTCAGGAATTTCTGCCATGATCTCTAATGTTTGTCAAAACTTGGCCCGATCTTGCCGCATTCGGACAACAATGGCGGTATTCGCGTCCAGATTGTATCCGGCGATGTGCCGAATTACGTCGCTGTCGCCAGAACCGGCATAATTTGGTCGAATCGGCTCTACTTTTGGTTGAGCGTTAGGGGCCTGATTGCAAGCGTGGGCAGCCCCCGCACAACGACCGGAGCCATCCTTTGACCGCGCGTCCACGGCAACGGCGCCTGCGGCACTGCACTGGCAAGAAGGGCGGCCCTAAGCCAGCGGCGTTGCGTTTTCATCCTGTCCTCCGTCATCGGGCATGGTGACTTGTCGCGTGTCTGCCCTTGCCGTCCATCTGGCAGCAGAATGCGGCGGCTCTTGGACGCTTGCGGGGGAAGGTTTGGGCGTATCAGCGCGCCAGCGCAAAGAAACACCCTGAAAAGGCCGGACTATCGTCAGTTAAGGAACGATCGACGAGTCAGGTGCGGCGCGGCGAAGGCGCCCGCGATGTCACAGCCGGATGGCCGAAATCAGCCGCCCATAATCTGCTTCGCCCAGATGCACGCTGCGTCGGTAGGAATAGAACCGCGCGGCGTCGGTATAGGTGCAGTGTCGCGTCCATTCGGCCGACCCGACGCCAGCCGAACGCAATCGATGCAACCCAAAGCTGGGAAGATCGAACAAATAGCGGTCTGCGGTTCCCTTGATGAAAAAACGGGCATTGGACACGGTATCGTCAACAAAGGTCTCGTAGAACTCCGGGCCGACCTCATAGGCGCGCTGGCTGATCGTGGGGCCAATGACCGCCGATATCTGTGCGCGCCGGGCACCCAAGGCTTCCATCGCGTCGATCGTGGCCTCCAGCACCCCGCTTGCCACGCCGCGCCACCCCGCATGTGCAGCCCCGATGACACCGGCATCGGGATCGGCAAAAAGCACCGGCTGGCAATCGGCAGTCAGCACGCCCAGCACCAGCCCCGGCGTGGTGGTCACCATGGCATCTGCTTCGGGACGTTGGTCAAAAGGTTCGGAAACGGTGATCACACGGGCGGAATGAACCTGATGCAGCGTCAAAAGTTGGTCAGGCGCCGCACCCAGGGCCCCGGCGACGCGGGCCCGGTTGATCGCCACGATGTCGGTCTGGTCGGTTGATCCCGGACCACAATTCAGCCCCGCAAAGATTCCGGACGAGGCCCCGCCTTTGCGGGTGAAAAAGCCATGCTTCACGGGCAAAGCGGGGGATGTCACGATCTCAAGCATCAGGGTGCGGGTCAAATCCAGGTGGGGGCGGGGCGCCGTGAGCATGAAAGGCGATGGCTTTGAACAGCGAACCCATTTCCGCTCCGTCGGTCAAGCGCCGATGCGCGGCAAGGTGGCTGGCAAGGGCCGATCCGCGCACCCCGTTGGCAAGGACCGCCGCACGCGCATCAATTCCCAGCCGTCTGAGCAGATCCCCCTGCGTCGTCATCCCGGAATGCGCCAGTCCGGCTGCGCGGCACAGGGCTTCGAAGTCGACATGCGCGGTCAGGTCGGCTTCGCCGGGATGGGCCAGCGGATCGTCCGGGGCATGATTGCGCAGCGCTTGAAGTGTATCGCCCAGCGAACGCCAGCCACCATAGTCGATCACGACCGCCACCCCGCCACGCGACCGGATACGCGATGCGACATCCTGCATCACGACGTGGGCGACAGGGCAGACCTCCACCAGGCCGCCGCGCGGGCATCCGTCGAACGGTGGTCCGACAGGGGGAAGCGAAAGCGGCGGCGACAGCCCGAACGACAACACCCCATCCACCGCCCCGACAAGTCGTTCGTGCCAGAGCGCCTCGCGCTGGAACTGCCGGATGGGCAGGGCGTCAAAGAACTCGTTGGCGATCAGGAAAAGCGGCATCGCCGGCAGATCGGATGTGGCATCCAGCCATCTGGGCGGGGTGGCGAGGTCCTTGGCGCGGGCGGCAAGGGTGCGCGCCTGCACATCGCGAAGAACCGGCGAGGTTTCCACAAGGCACAGATTGGCCGCGCGATGAAACCCCGGCACGCTGCGGGTCGCACGCAGAAGGTCAGCCATCAGCGTGCCGCGCCCCGGACCAAGCTCGGCCAGCGCGAACGGGGATGGCGAGCCCTGATCGATCCAGCTTTGTGCAAGGCACAGGCCAAGAAGCTCTCCGAACATCTGGCTGATTTCGGGCGCGGTGACAAAGTCCCCTGCCTGCCCGAACGGGTCGCGTGTGGAATAATAGCCGTGGTCGGGATGCATCAGGCATTCGGCCATGTAGTCGGCCACGGTGATCGGCCCGCCCGCTGCAATCCGGCGCAACAGGGCGTCGGCCAGTGCCGTCATGCGCGTCGTGCCCGTCCGATGAACCAGAGACCGGCGGCAATCATCGGCAGGGACAGGATCTGCCCCATGGTCAGCCCGTAGCCGCCAACGTGAAAGGCAAGCCCGACCGGGTTGTCCAGGGTGACAAAGTTGGCGTCCGGCTGCCGGACGAATTCGACCAGGAACCGCGCGGCGCCGTAGCCCGCCAGAAACACCCCGAGCAATGCACCCGGCGTCCCGAACCATCCGCGCCGCCAGGCAAGCCACAGCAAGACCGCGCCCAGGATCAGCCCCTCCAGCACGGCTTCGTACAGTTGCGACGGGTGGCGCGCGCAGACGCCGATAACGCCGGCACAGGTCTGCGCGGCGTCACCGGGAAAGGCGACGCCCCAAGGCAGGCTGGTCGGACGACCCCAAAGCTCGGCATTGATGAAGTTTGCGACGCGCCCAAGGAACAGGCCCGGCGCGACGGAAACCGCCAGCAGGTCGGCAAGCGGCAGCATCTTGATCCCTTCGCGGCGGCAGAACCACATGGACGCCAGAATGACGCCCAGAAATCCGCCGTGAAAGGACATGCCCCCCTCCCAGACTACGGGGATCTCCCACGGTCTGGAAAAATAGTAGGCCGGCTTGTAAAAAAGCACATAGCCCAGACGGCCCCCCAGGATGATGCCGACGATGATCCAGGTCAGCAGCCGTTCGGTCTGGTCTTCGGTCATGGGCGCCGTTCCCTGCGGCCAGAACCTGGCCCGCCGAAGCGCCATGATCACGATGCGGTAGGCGATCACGATGCCCGCGATATAGGCCAGCGCGTACCAGCGCAGCTCCAAGGTGTAGCCAAACACTTCTATCGCGAAAAGGACGGGCGAAAGGTCGGGGAACGGGATGTAGGACATGCGGGGCCTTTGCTCGCGCGGGGTGCAAGGATGTGCCGTGCCTATGCGTCCAATGTCAACCAAGGCCATGCTGTGGCATTGCGGGCCTTGAGGTGACGGTCCCGGCACATCATATAGATAACAGGCACCGCTGCCTCATGGATAGGAGCACGACCATGCAAAGCCGCAACAAGTTCATGGATGACATGAGCCAGCTCATGACGAACGCGATGGGCGTGGCGCAGGGCGCAAAGACCGAGGCCGAGACGGCCATGAAGGGCTTCATCGACCGCTGGATGGCTGAGCGCGACTTTGTCACCCGTGAAGAATTCGACGCCGCACGCGCGATGGCGCAGAAAGCCCGCGAAGAAAACGCCGCGCTGACCGTCCGGATCGAGGCGCTTGAGGCGGCCTTGACCAAGAAGCCCAAGGGCTGAGGCCCAACAGGCAGCACCGGGAAAAAGACGAGCACAGCCGGTTTTAACCGGGCCATTCGGTCGAAGTTCGTGAATTTGCCGATCCCTGTTCGCAGGGGCGGCATTTGGCCTTTGGGCCTGAATGTTTTCACAACCTAAGATATTACTCTAGAACACCCCTGCACGTCAGGGTTTTAGCCCACGACTTCTCCACAGATGTTTTCGAAGAAAATGCTTTACAGGCTTTCGCTTTGGTAACACCATATCTAGTAAGGGTCACACGGGCAATCGCTGAACCTTGCCTGATAATCAGCTTCTAGTGGGATCCCCATAAGGAAGCGCGATAATGAGGTCGAGCAATGTCGCTTTCCGAAGCATACCTGACGGATGACCTGCATCCGATCGATATCGTTGAAACCTTGGCCGAGCATCACGCCTGGGAATTTGACCGGGTAAACGACGACCAGATCGCGATGGCGGTCGAAGGGCAGTGGCGGACCTATTCGCTTACTCTCGCCTGGTCCCCCCAGGACGAAACGCTGCGGTTGATCTGCACCTTCGAGATGGATCCTCCGACCGACCAGATGCCCAAGCTTTATGACGTGATCAACCGCTGCAACGATATGGTGTGGACGGGCGCCTTTACCTATTGGGTCGAACAGCGCCTGATGGTCTGGCGCTATGGCTTGTTGCTGGCGGGCGGGCAAAGCCCGCTGCCGGAGCAGATCGACACGCTGATCTCGGCCGCAGTCCTGGCGTCCGAACGGTTTTACCCCGCATTTCAGCTGGCGTGCTGGGGGGACCGCACGCCCGCCGATGCCATGAAGATCGCCATTGCCGAGGCCTACGGGCGCGCCTGATCCGGCCCGAAACCCCCATTGAAGCTTGCTGTGCTGCCGCCTAACCTCTGGCGCGAAGGACAGGGGGTGCGCATGGCGCTGGATCGGATTGCCCGTGAGGGACTGGTGCTACTTGGTTGCGGCAAGATGGGCTCGGCACTGCTGTCGGGCTGGCTGGCGGCGGGCCTGCCCCCGGCCTCGGTCTGGGTGCTGGAGCCGAACCCTTCGGACTGGTTGCGGGGCACCGGCGTGCACCTGAACCAGGGCGTGCCACCTGCGCCCGCCGTTGCATTGCTGGCGGTCAAGCCGCAGATGATGGGGGCAGCGCTTCCCGCCTTGCAGGCGCTGGGGAACGGCAAGACGCTTGTCATATCCATCGCGGCAGGGACCAGCATTGCGACCTTTGAGGCCGTCTTTGGTGCCAGCACGCCGATCGTGCGGACGATGCCAAACACTCCGGCAATGGTCGGGCGCGGCATTACCGGATTGTGCCACAACGCCCATGCCACGGCGGCCGATGTCGCTTTGGCGCAAGCGTTGATGGCGGCGGTGGGTGAGGTTGTCCTGTTGGACACCGAGCGTCAGATCGACGCTGTGACGGCGGTCTCGGGCTCCGGTCCTGCCTATGTGTTCCACCTGATCGAGGCGATGGCCGCAGCGGGCGTTGCGGAAGGTCTGTCCCCCGATACCGCGATGCGGCTGGCGCGCGCCACCGTCTGCGGCGCCGGGGAACTGGCTTACCGCGCGCCGGAGACCGCGGAACAGTTGCGCATCAATGTCACCTCGCCCGGGGGGACCACGGCTGCGGCGCTGGCAGTCCTGATGGACCCTGCGACCGGATTTCCCCCATTGCTGCGCCGCGCCGTCAAGGCTGCAGCCGACCGCGGACGGGAACTGGGTGCATGACGATCACCTATGCCCAGTTCGAGGCGGTCGATATCCGCGTCGGCCGCATCACCCGCGCCGAGCCATTTCCCGAGGCCCGCAAGCCCGCGATCAAGCTCTGGGTCGATTTTGGACCGGACATCGGCGAAAAGCGGTCCTCTGCCCAGATCACAAGGCACTATGACCCCGCGACACTTGTCGGCAGACAGGTCTTGGCGGTAGTGAACTTTCCACCCCGCCAGATCGGCCCGGTCATGTCAGAAGTTCTGGTGCTGGGTGTGCCGGACGCCGATGGCGAGGTCGTGCTGATCGGGCCGGGTCACGATGTTCCCCTGGGAGGAAAACTGTTTTGAAAAAACTGCTGATCACACGTCGCCTGCCCGACCGCGTATTGGAGACCGCCCGTGCCCGGTTCGATGTCACGCTGCGCGACAACGTGGCGGTGCTGACACCTGCCGAATTGCGGGCGGCGCTGACCGATTATGACGCCGTGCTGCCGACCTTGGGCGACCGGTTCCAGGCCGATGTGTTTGACGATGTGCCCGCGCCGCGCGCAAAATTGCTTGCCAACTTTGGCGTCGGCTACAATCACATCGATGCCAAGGCCGCACGGGCCGCCGGGATCGCCGTCACCAATACCCCGGGCGCGGTGACCGATGCGACGGCCGATATCGCGCTGGCGCTGATCCTGATGACCGCGCGCCGTCTGGGCGAGGGGGAGCGGGTCTTGCGGTCGGGCAACTGGCACGGCTGGGGACCGGTGCAGATGCTGGGCATGCATGTGACCGGCAAGACGGTCGGCATCATCGGCATGGGTCGCATCGGCAAGGCCATCGCCCGGCGCTGCCATTTCGGGTTTGGAATGCAGGTCCTGTTCTTCAACCGCTCCACCGTCGAGGATGCAGGCATGCCGGCGCGGCAGGTCACGATGGCCGAGGCGATGGCGGCGGATGTCGTCGTTGTCGTGGTCCCGGGCGGCGCCGAGACGCACCATCTGATCAACGAGACGACGTTGGGCTGGATGAAACCCAGCGGGATTTTCGTCAATATCAGCCGTGGCGACGTCGTCGACGAGACGGCGCTGATTGCGGCCCTGCAGGCAGGCCAGATCGCGGGGGCGGGCCTGGACGTCTACGAATTCGAACCAAAGGTGCCCGCCGCCCTGATCGCCATGGAAAACGTGACGCTGATCCCGCATCTCGGCACTGCGGCGCTTGAGGTGCGCGAGGCCATGGGAATGATGGCCGTCGACAACCTGATCGCCTGGGACGAGGGGCGCCCGCTGCCGAATGCCGTCTGACGCATGATCATCTCGCGCGCACGAAAATACATCTTCGTGCACATCCCCAAGACCGGCGGCACTGCGCTTAGTCTGGCGCTGGAGGCGCGGGCGGCAAAGGATGACATCCTGATCGGCGACACGCCTAAAGCGCGCGCCCGCAAAGCGCGGCTCAAGGGCATCAAGACGGCGGGGCGGCTTTGGAAGCATTCGACCCTGGGCGATATCGCGGGGCTGGTCAGCGAAGAAGAGGCGGCGGATTTCTTTACCCTGACGCTGGTGCGCAACCCTTGGGACAGGATGGTCAGCTATTACCATTGGCTGCGGGGGCAGGGGTTTGCGCATCCGGCGGTCGGGTTGGCCAAGGCATTGGATTTCAGCGCGTTTCTGCACCATCCGCAGACGCAGGCCAGCTTGCGGATGTGGCCCTATGGCGCCTATCTCCGAGATGGACTGGGAACGGAGCGGTGCAGGCTGTTCGCTCGGCTGGAGCATCTGCAACAGGACCTTGCCCCGTTCGAGGCGCATCTGGGGTTCCGTCTGACCCCCCTGACACGGACCAATGACAGCACGCGGCTGCGCGACTGGCGCGGATATTATTCGGACCCGGATGCGGCGCTGATTGCCGAGGTCTGCGGCGATGATATCACGCGGTTCGGATACCGGTTCGACGATGCGGGCATCGCGGCGGGTTGACCCCCTTCCACGCCCCCGATCATGCCGCGCGCTGGCCTTCGCCGAACCGTCCGTAGAATGTCTCGCCCTTGGCTGCGAGATCGCGCAGCAATGCCGGCGCATGGAACCGGGGGCCGAACTGGGCCGAAAGCCCCCGACAGATCTCCACCGCATGGGCTGCACCCAGCATGTCGAGCCAGCTGAACGGTCCGCCCGACCATGGCGCAAAGCCCCAGCCCAGAATCGCGCCCACGTCCCCCTCGCGGATGTCGGTCAAGACGCCTTCTTCCAGTGCGCGAACGGCCTCGAGCACCTGCGCGAACAAAAGGCGATGCTGCACGTCGGTCAAGGCGGGCTGCATCCTGTCGCGCGGGTATTTGTGTGACAGCCCGTCCCAGACGCCCTGCCGGTCGCCCTTGTCGTCATAGGCGTAGAACCCTGCCTTGGCCTTGCGACCGAGGCGACCCTGATCGGCCATCCAGAACAGCACCGCGTCGACGGCATCGTCGGGATAGTCATCCCCCATCGCCGCCTTGGTCGCGCGGGCGATTTTCACCCCAAGGTCAATGGAGGTTTCATCGACCAGCTGCAGCGGCCCCAGCGGCATACCAACCAGCTTGGCCGCGTTTTCGATCAGCGCCGGTTCCACCCCTTCGGCGACCATGCGGATGCCTTCGTTGATGTAGGGAATGATGCAGCGGTTGGCGTAAAAGAACCGTGCGTCATTGACCACGATCGGCGTCTTGCGCAGCTGGCGCACGAAATCCAGCGCCTTGGCGACGGCGGCCTCGCCGGTGGCCTTGCCCCGGATGATTTCTACCAGGTTCATCTTGTCCACGGGGCTGAAGAAATGGATGCCGATGAATTGCTCTGGCCGTTTGGATGCCCGGGATAGCCCCGTGATCGGCAGGGTGGAGGTGTTGGTGGCAAGGATCGCACTGCTGGGGATCACGGCCTCGATCTTTGCGGTCACCTCGGCCTTGACCTTGGGGTCCTCAAACACCGCCTCGACGATCAGGTCGCAACCGCCAAGGGCTGCATAGTCGGTGGTGGCCGTGATCCGCGCCAACACCTCGGCCTTTTTCTCCGGCGTCACCTTGCGGCGCTGGATGCCCTTGTCGAGCAAGCCCTCGGAATGCGCGCGGCCGCGGTCGGCCGCCTCCTGGCTCGCGTCGATGAGAACGACCTCGATCCCGGCATTGGCCGCGACATAGGCGATCCCCGCCCCCATCATGCCCGCGCCGATCACGCCCACCTTGCGCACCGACTGGTCCGCGGCCTTGGGACGGTTGGCCCCTTTTTCCAGCGCTTCCTTGTTGATGAACAGTGTGCGGATCATGGCCGACGAACTTGGGTTCATCAGCACGGACGTAAACCACCGTGCCTCGATCTTGATGGCGGTATCGAAAGGCACCAATGCCCCTTCGTAGACCGACGACAGCAGCGCCTTGGCGGCCGGATAGACCCCGAACGTCTTGCCATGCACCATCGCCGACGCGCCGACAAAGGTCATGAAGCCCGCCGGGTGATAAGGCGTGCCGCCGGGCATCTTGTAGCCCTTGGCATCCCAGGGTTTCACAAGGTCGGCGTCCGTGGCCGACAGCACCCATTCTTTGGCACGGATCAGCAGGTCCTCTGGCGCGACGACCTCGTCGATCAACCCGCCCGCCTTGGCGGCCTTGGGATCGCTCAGCTTGCTCTCCAACAGAAAGGGCGCCGCCATCATCGCGCCCATCTTGCGCACAAGGCGCGTGGTGCCGCCCATGCCGGGGAAGATGCCCACAAGGATTTCCGGCAGGCCGACCTTGGCCTTGGGATTGTCCGCTGCAATGATCCGGTGGCAGGCCAGTGGAATTTCAAGCCCGATCCCTAGTGCGGTGCCGGGCAGGGCGGCGACGATGGGTTTGCCGCCCTTCAGCGTCTTGGGGTCCATCCCGGCGCGCTCGATCTTGCGCAGGATCGCGTGCGTCGCCATGACGCCTGCAAAGACGCCTGCAGCCCCCCCCTCTTTCATGCGGGCGATGATGTTGAGGTCCATGCCCCCGGCAAAGTCCTTTTTGCCCGAGGTCAGGATCACGCCCCTGACCGCCGCATCCCCAAGCGCGCGGTCGATCAACCCGTCAAGCTCGACAAAGCCCACCTCGCTCATCACGTTCATCGAACGCCCGGGGGTGTCCCAGGTGATGGTGGCCACACCGTCCGCGTCGACGGCATAGGTGAAATCGGTCATGTCGTGCCCTCATGTTCTGTGCCGTCACGCCGCAGATAACGACGTGTGGGCCCGTCTGCGTGGGTGATCAGGTCGTGATCGGAGTACTGGACAATGTCGCGCGTGTTGCGGGTGCCGATCACCAGATAGCGCGCAGGCGCGTCGGACCGGTTGTCCAGCCTGTGTCCGACGGGATGCCCCGCAGGCCAGCAAGCGGCGTCGCCCGCATGCAACATGGTTTCGGAATTCTCCACCAGCACGACATCACCGGACAGCATGTAAACCATCTCGTCCTCGGTCTCATGCCAGTGACGGTGGCCGGAGCGGCTGCCGGGGGAAGCTCTTCCACGAACGCGCCGAACTGCGACAGGCCGCCCACATCGCTGATCAGGCGGGATGCGTACGGTCCGGGGCCAGGTCCGATGATCGGATGGACCGGATTTTCGTCGCGCGTCCACACGGCGTCGGCAGCGCGCAAGATCCGGGGCAAGGGGTGTGCGGGGTCATACGGATTGCCCCAGACGGGCGGCAGGTTCAACAATTCGGCGGGCAGGTCGCCTTGGCGCAGCACGGTCCCGTCTGTGGCCACGATTTGCCACCGCGTCGCCCCGTTGATCTGTCGGCGCCCGTCATCGGGATAGGTGCACACGTCTTGCGCCACGCGGCTGCCCACGATGACATAGCGGCAGGGCAGGTCCCCCCGGTTCGTCACATGATGCCCGTTGGGGTCGCCATGACGCCAGCAGGCGGCGTCGCAGGGTCCAAGGTCGCGCATTCCGTCCTCGTCGCGGACAGTGACGATCCCCTCGAGCACATAAAGAAACTCGTCTTCTGCCGAGTGCCAGTGCCGAAAACTGGACCACGCACCGGGTGCAAGGCGGTCGATATACGCGCCGAACTGCGTGACCCCGCCCGCCACGGAGAGGTGCAAGGTGCTGAGCCCATCTTCCCCGCTAGTCGGCGCCTTGGCGGGATCGACCTTCATCGCGGTCCTTTCCAGTCGGTGCCGTCCTTGTAGGTGAACCGGTTCACGCCGCCGCCCTGATGGACCATGAAATCCACGTCAGAATAGGTGGCAACCTCGGTCTTGGCCTTGGTGCCGACGACCAGGAACCGTGCCTCGCGGTCGGTGTGGTTGATGAAATGGTGCCCGTCCGGCACGCCCGCCGGAAACGCCGCGCAATCGCCGACACGCATGATCGTGGGTCCGGCGTCCTGCACCAGGGTGCATTCGCCTTGCGTGACCATGACAAACTCGTCCTCGTTCAGGTGCCAGTGCCGCATCGAGGACATTGCCCTCGGCGCAAGGATCACGATATTGACGCCGAACTGCGTCAGCCCCCCCGCATCGCCAAGCCGCAGCGATGACCGCCCCGCGACCTCGGCGTCATAGGGGGCGGGATAGATCGTGCCTGTCTTGACCGGCGTCTTTGCAAGATCGATCTTCGCCATCACACCCTCTCGATGATGGTGGCAGCCCCCATGCCCGACGCGATGCACAAGGTGGCAAGGCCGACCGACTTTCCCGACCGTTCCAGCTCGTCCAGAAGGGTGCCGATGATGATGGCGCCGGTGGCCCCCAACGGGTGGCCCATGGCGATGGACCCGCCATTGACGTTGACGACGCCGGGATCGACGTCAAAGGCCTGCATGAAGCGCAGCACGACGGAGGCAAACGCCTCGTTCACCTCGAACAGGTCGATGTCCTCGATGGTCATGCCCGCGTCGCGCAGGATTTTTTGCGTGACCGGTACCGGTCCGGTCAACATGATCGTGGGGTCTGTCCCGATCTTGGCGGTCGCGCGGATGCGGGCGCGGGGCGTCAACCCATGCGCGCGTCCGAACTCTGCCGATCCGATCAGCAATGCCGCCGCCCCGTCGACGATGCCGCTGGAATTGCCCGCATGATGGATGTGGTTGATCCGCTCCAGATGGGGGTATTTCATCAGCGCGATCTTGTCGAAACCGGGCATCCCTTCGCCCATCTCCTTGAAGGCGGGCTTCAACGCGCCAAGCGCCTGCATATCGGTGCCGGGACGCATGTATTCATCATGCGCAAGAAGGGGCAAACCGTTCTGGTCATGGATCGTGATGACCGATTTCGCGAACCGCCTGTCCGTCCATGCGGCTGCCGCCCGGCGCTGGGATTCCACCGCCAAAAGGTCGGCATCGTCGCGGGAAAATCCGTATTCGGTGGCGATGATGTCGGCGCTGATGCCTTGGGGGACGAAATAGGTCTTCATCGCAAGGCTGGGGTCCACCGCGATTGCCGCCCCATCACTGCCCATGGGCACGCGGCCCATCATCTCCACCCCGCCGGCGATATAGCCGTGTCCTGCACCACCCTTCACCTGATTGGCGGCAAGATTGACCGCCTCCATCCCGCTGGCGCAGAACCGGTTGATCGCAAGGCCGGGGATCGCCTCGTCCAGGTCCGACGCAAGGACGGCAGAACGCGCCAGACACCCGCCCTGTTCGCCCACTTGCGTGACATTGCCCCAGATCACATCTTCGACCGCATGCCCGGTCAACCCGTTCCGATCCTTGACCGCGTTCAGGACCCTGGCCGACAAAGCGACGGCCGTGACTTCGTGCAAAGAGCCATCCGCGCGCCCCTTGCCACGCGGGGACCGGACCGCGTCATAGATGAAAGCGTCTGACATGGGGTGCCTCCTTCAGGCGCGGTCGGCGGGTGAGCCGGGCATCAGGTCATAGGGTGCCTGCCAGCCCGGAGTTGCTGCAATCGCATCAAGCCAGCGGTCGATATGGGGCCAGTCCGCGCGGGAAAAGCCGAACGGCTCGGGGTAGTAAAGGTAGGAACAGCAGCTCAGGTCCGCAATGGTCAGCCCGGCGCCCGCGACCCAGGCACGGTTGGCAAGATGCTCATTCAGGATCGTGTACGAGGCTTTCAGGCGTCCCTGCAGAAAGGGGATGACGCCTGCGGGACGCTTGTCCTCGGCCAGGAAATTGGCCTGGAACCGCGCCATGCCGATCTGTGACGACAGCTTGTGGTTATCCCAGAACAGCCAGCGCAAAATCTCGCGCCGCTCTGCTGCCGACCGCCCGCCCAGTTTGCCGGATTTCGAACTGATGTAGTCCAGGATCACGCCCGACTGGGTCAGCGTGGTGTCGCCATCGACCAGCACCGGCACCTCGCCCATTTCATTGAGCGCGCGA
>JANPKV010000186.1:0-25406 GCA_031426185.1 Rhodobacterales bacterium
TACGATTTGCGCCTGACCACCATCGAGCCGCAGGATCTTCGCGGATTGCCCTATTACGACCATGCGACTGCCAAGACGGTCTGGTATCGCCCCGAAGATCTGCCCGATACCGACAGGCCGGCCATCTTGTTTCTCGATGAACTGACGGCCGCCGCCCCTTCGCTGCAACCGACGGTCTACGGTCTGCTTCAGGAACGGCGGGTGGGGCGTCATCTTTTGCCGCACAGCGTGATGATCGTGGCGGCAGGCAACCAGGTCGAGGACGGGGCGATCGCCTATGACATGGGCACCGCGCTGAGCGATCGGCTGATCCACATGATCGTGCAGGCAAGCGCGGATGACTGGTTGGGCAACTATGCCGTCGCCGCAGGCATTCATCCCACCGTCGCTGCCTTTATCCGCACGCGCCCCGACCTTCTGGAGACGACCGAAAGCAGCCTTCGTCGCGGCCAGATGATCGCCTGCACGCCGCGCAGCTGGACGCGTGTCAGCCGGATCATGGACAACATCGCGGATCGGGCGATCCGGCAGGTGATGATTGCCGGGACAGTTGGCGCCGCCCCGGCGGCAGAATTCGCGCTGTTGGCCGACGAGATTTCGGCAACGGTGCGTATCGACGAGATGCTGGCCACGCCTCGGGCGGATCGGGCTGCGCTTTATCCCCGTACGCTTCACGGGCTGACGGCGATGGTGTTCGGGCTTGTCGGCTTGGCAAAGCGGGAGACGCTGCCCGCCGCGATCGAGATCCTGGCGGACCTGCGACTGCACAAGGGGCTTGCGGCCACGGGTCTGCCGACAAGCGAACTGGCGAGCTTTGGGTTTGAACTTCTGATCGGCCGGGCGCTGGGGCAAGGCTGGCAGGATGTGTTTGCCGCGTCGGGTGCCTATGCGGATTACGCCGCCGACCGTCGCGCCTTGGGCTTGCCGTGACGCAGCATTCGGCCCGCGCCGCGCGGGCCATCGCCCATCTGGGAGAAGTGGATCCGGCACTGGCGGTGCTGGCGCTCTGGTGTCGGCACCGCGACGGAGCGGGACCGACGGCGACGCAAGGCGAGGTCATCAGCTACGCCCCGGGCTTTGATCACCAAGGCTTGCCCGAACAGGTCGGACTGGTCGCCCATCACGTGCTGCATGTGGCGCTTCGGCATTCGGCGCGATCCGCATTTCTGGCCGAACGGCTGGGCGATGCCTTCGATCCGGCGCTCTTCACCCTCGCAGCGGACGGGATCATCAACGAAACGCTGATCCTTGCCGGGCACGCCATCCCCCGTCCGGCCGTTACGCTGACGGACCTTCTGACGGCAGCGGGGATGCCCGAGGTGACGGCAGTGGCGGCGCTGGAACGCTGGGATGCCGACCGGCTTGCCATGGCGCTGCACAGCGATCCCGGGCGGGCAAAGCGCCTGCGTGACTGGGCCAGGACGCGCGGCTTTTCAGACGACCTGAAGGCAGGCGACCCCGACGATGAGGGCCCCGCACAGTCTGCCGCCGATTGGCGCAACCAGATCCTGCGTGCGATGGAGGTGGGCCGCAAGGCGGGCTCTGGCATCGGGCGGCTTGGCGCGATCCTTGCCGATCTCGCACCCGATGCGGTCCCCTGGGAGGTGGTCTTGCGGGGCCTGCTGGCGCGGGCGCTTGCGGAACGCTCAAGGCCCAACTGGCGCCGTCCGGCCGGGTCTTTTGTGGCCCGACTGGCCGAAGCGGAAAGACAGGGTGGCGCCATGCCGGCGTTCGAGCCGGGGCGCCAGCGGACCGACCATCGCCCGACAATCGCCGTGGGGCTCGACACCTCCGCGTCCATCGACGCCCAGACGCTTCGGCTTTTCTGGGCAGAGGCGGAAGGCATTGCACGCCGCACCGGGGCAGAGGTTCACCTGCTGGTCTTTGACGAGACAGTCGACCAGACCCTGCGGCTCGATCCGGGTGTGCGGCGGGGAAGCGTGAACCCTCAGGTGCGGACGGGCGGCGGCACGGATTTCGCCGACCTTTTCGACAAGGCTGCACGCCTTTATCCATCGGTCCTCGTGGTGCTGACTGATCTTGACGCACCGATCCCCCCCAGACCCGGCTTTCCGGTGGTCTGGGCGGTACCAAAAGGCGCCGAGGCCCCACCCTTCGGCACGCTTCTGATCATCGGCGATCCATAGGCCAGCGCATCGCAGAGATTCAGGCGGTGCCCTGCGACGGCACACAGTGGTGGTGCCGTCAGATCAGGCGTTCAAGGATTTCGTCCACCGTCAGGACATCCCCGAATTGCTGGATCACCGTTTCCAGCGTCGCGCGGTGTTCGTCATCAGACAGGGCCGCAGTGGCGTCGGACACCATCACGACGCCGAAGTCCATCATCATCGCGTCGCGCGCGGTGGATTCGCAGCACACATTGGTCTTGGTCCCGGTTACGAGGATGGTATCGATGCCAAAGCCGCGCAGGACCCGTTCAAGACTGGAAGACCCCGGTATAAGCGCACTGTAGCGGTTCTTCAGGATCTTCATGTCCTGCGGCTTCACCTCCAGCCCGGCCCAGACCTGCTGTCCCTCGCGGCCGGGGGCGAGGCTCTGGATGGTGCGGTCACGGACATCTGCGGCGACGAAGCGGTCGAAAAAGCCCGCCCAATCGCTGCCCGCCTCGGTTGATGCATTGGCGTGGTTGACCCAGATGACATGCCCCCCCGCCTTGCGCATCCCGGCGGCAAGGCGATTGATCGGCTCGACAAGGCCGCGCGACAAAGGCACTTCGGCAGGGGCGCCCGGGGCGCAGAAGGTGCCTTGCATGTCGATCACGACCAGCGCGGTTCGCGCCGCGACAAGCTGATCGAACAGATGAAGCCTGCCGCGCCGGGCAAGAACGCGGTCGATGATGTGCTGGCGGATGGGAACGTTGTGCATCGGATCTTTCCTGAACTCGTGCGACGCGGGCCTGTCAGAAGCTGAGGCCGTCGGAAAACACCCACACCACCGAGGTCGGCCCATCTGCGGCGTTCTCCCAGCGGTGCGGCTCGGTCGAATAGAAGTGGATCGTGTCGCCGGCGTGCAGGTCAAGGACGCGGCCGTCGACGTGATACCGGATGGTGCCGGACAGGACATGGCAGATTTCTTCGCCCGGATGCGTCATGTCTTCATCGCCGGAACGCGCATTGATCGCCAACCTGCCCGCCCGCGCCTCCAGCACGCCGGAGGCAAAGCTGCCATGCAGGTCCATCAGCATCAGCCCCATCCCGGGCAGGTCGAGACGCGGACGACGCGCCGCCCGCACGACCGAGACAGGATCGGCGGTGGTGGCGTTGCGGCCGGTGAGAAAGCCAAGGTTCGCCTCCAGCGCCGCGGCCAGATTGATCGCATGGACGAGACTGGGGTGCATCAGCCCGTTCTCGATCTTGCTGATCGTGCTGGCCGGCACAGCGCTGGCACTGGCAAGTTCCGACAGGCTCCAGCCCCGCTGGGCGCGCAAGGCGCGCAGGGTCTCGCCGATGCCGTCGGTGGCAGGGGCGGGCGATGGCGCGGCGACGCTGGTCATCGCAGGTGCAGCCGGTCGTCCAGCGCCACATCCGACGCCGTGGCGGTTTCGGTGTCCAGAAGCGTGGCGCAGCCCGGGCAGATGAACTGGCGCAGCACGACGTCCGCAAAGCCGGTGTCATAGGCCGGGCCACCCGCGACCGCGAGAGGCAGGTTGCGGCAGATGGCGCTGGCTTTCCACAGGGCCGTGGCGGGGCCAAGGCCATATCCACAGCCCGCACAGGTGCAGGTGATGCCGTCAGTGGCGACAGTCGGCAGGATATGGCGGGTCATTCGGAGGCCTCCTGCGGCGCAAGGCGCGCGCTTCGGATCGCCGCGCGCAGGGCCGAGGTTGTCGTCAGGTCAACCGCACCTGATGCGGCAAGGGCCACGCCGTAGATGTCCCTGGCCGCGCTGTCTGAGACAACCCCCGACGTCACGTCTGCGGCGACCGCTGCGGGTTCGCGGACTATGGGGTCGCCATAACCGCCGCCGCCATTCCAGCGGACGTAAAGCGCGTCCCGCCCGCGCAAGGGGTAGACGCCCCAGGATACCGGTTGGGGGGTTCCGGGGATCGCCTCCAGCCGGTCGGGGGCGCCGAGGTCGGCATCCGCGTCGGCATGGACCCAGACGTAGCTGTTGGGCGCGCCGGGATAGCCACCCGCCAAGCCTTCGGACATCGGGTGTCGCGCGCCCTTGCCCGAGATCACATAATCGATGCCGCCGGCTGGTGCGCGGTGCTGCACGATCGCCATTTCGCCGCCCGTGCCCCCTCGGAACTGCCCCGGGCCACCGGAATCGACCGCCCGGCGGCGAAAGAGGTAACGGATGGGGAAGGCGCCCTCGACGGTTTCGACATTGGCCATGCGGCTGATCGGGTTCGGAATCTCGCCGCCGATGTCCACGCCATCGGCAAAGCTGCGCGCGCCCCCTGCCCCCGCGAAGGTTTCGGTCAGGATGCCGATGGAATAGCCCCCGCGCTGGTTGGCCCCGAATTTGAAGATCGCAAAGTGGTTGGCATGCCAGACGGCGGTGGCCTGATCGCGATACTCCGTCGAGGCGGCCAGCATCTTGCCGATGGTCGTACAGGCGGCGTTGTTGACAGACTGGATTGCCCCGACCGTCGCCACGGAGACCGGCGCAGGCCGCGTGCAGTTCACGATGGAGCCTTCCGGCGCGATCATCTCGACCGGGCGGATCACGCCTTCGTTCCAGGTGATGTCATAGCACAAAAGCGGGAAAAGCGGCGCGAACAACCCGCCCAAGGCCGCCCATTTCGTGCAGTTGATGGAGTGTCGGCTTTGCGGGTCCGACCCGGTGAAATCAAATACCAGCCGGTCGTCCGTCTTGGTCATGGTCAGCACGACCCGGGCGGTTTCCCCTTGCACATCCAGGTACTGCCGCGATTGCCACTGGCCGTCTGGCAGCGCGCGCAGTCGGGCGCGGAACAGCTGTTCGGACTGCTCGACCAGCGCCGCACATGCCTCGTCCACCACAGGCGCGGTGTATTTCGTCAAGAGCGCCCCCATCCGGTCACGCGCCACGTTGCAGCAGGCGATCATCGAGCGCAGGTCGAGCGAGACCATTTCCGGCGACCGCACCATGTTCAGGATGGTGTCCAGCACGTCCTGGCGCATCTCTCCCCTGTCCAGCAGTTTCAGGCCGGGGCTGGAAAACCCTTCGGAGAAGATGTCGACCGCCTGCGGCGCAAAGCCGCCGGGGTTCATCGCGCCGATATCCGTCACATGCACGAAACAGGCCGACCAGGCGACCAGACGCCCCTCGTGGTGGATGGGGGCGACCAGATAGATGTCGGATGTATGAAGTGCCGCCGTGTAGGGATCGTTCAGAAGATAGACGTCGCCTTCACCGATCTGGCCCTCGAACCGCCGGATGATCGCCTTGCACGCTTCGGCCGCGCTGGTCAGGTGGTGCAGAAAGCCCACCCCGCCCATCAGCAATGTGCCATCCGCACGGTAGAGCGACACCATCAAGTCATGGCCTTCGTTGGTGATCGCGGACCCCGAGACGTGTTTGAGGGTGATGACCGCCTCGTCCACGATGCGGAACAGGCGGTGGCGGATGATCGAAAAGGTCATCGGGTCCATGCGGGGCTCCGTTCAGGATACAGTGGTAACAACGATGTTGCGCCAACGGTCCATCCGGGCCAGGTGGCCCGAGTGCAGGGCAATGGTGGTGATCGGCGTGTGGATCACGGCAGGCCCCGCCACCTCGTTGCCCGGACGCAGCCGCGTGAAGTCATAGATGCCGCCGTTCGCCATGCCGCCGCTGGTCAGATCGAGAATCGGACGCTGGCCCATAAAGGCGGCGGCAGGATCGGCCGGGCCTTCCTCTTCGACGGTCAGGACCGGGCGGGGCATCAGGCCGCGCGCCGTCAGACGAAAAGCGGTCATCTCGATCCCGGCCTCGCGGTAGGCGGACCCCTTGCCGAACTTGCGTTCATAAAGGGCCTCGAAGTCATCGACGAGTCTGGCAAGCCCTGCGGGCTCGAGAGGGGTCGCGGCATGAACCTGCGTCGTCACCTCGTGCACCTGCCGGCAATAGCGCAGGTCCACCGACCATTCCATGCGCTGACGCCCGGGTTCGATCCCCTCGGCGTGCAGTTGCGCCCGCGCCCGCGCCTCCATCTGGGCAAAGATCGCGTTAACCTCGGCGGCGGGAGCAGGTGTTCCCAGCGTGCGGGTGGTGGTGTATTCATGCGCGATATCGGCCGAGATCAGCCCGAAGGCACAGTTGACCGAGGCAGTGTAGGGAATGATCACCCGGCGGACCGACAGTTCCTCGCCAAACGCGGCGGCAAGCATGCCGCAGGTGCCGCCGAATGCGTGCAGCACGAAGTCCCGCGGGTCGAGCCCGCGTTCGACGGTGATTTCGCGGATCAGATCGGTGATCTGGGCGCAGGCAATGCGGTAGATGCCTATGGCGGCCGCGGTGGGATCAAGGCCGAGAGGTTCGGCCACCTGTCTCGACACGGCGGCCACCGCCCCCGCGCGGTCAAGCGTGATCGATCCGCCAAGAAACTGGTCGGGGTCCATGTACCCGATCAGCAGCATCACGTCGGTCAGCGTCGCCTCTGTGCCGCCCTGACCATAGCAGACCGGGCCGGGGCGCGCGCCAGCGGACCGGGGGCCCACCGAGGGCAGGCGGGTCACCGGGTCCACCGCGACAATCGACCCCCCTCCCGCGCCGATGGAGACAACCTCGATCTTCGGTGCGATGTAATGAAACCGGTCCACCATCGGCTCGCGGGCATATTCCAGCTGGCCGCCCTGGATGACGCCCACCTTGAAGGTGGTGCCGCCCATATCGGCGGCGATCACGTCGGCGTCGCCCATCAGATCGCCAAGGAACTTTGCGCCGATGACCCCGGCGGCAGGGCCACATTCGATCATTCCCACGGCGCGGTCGGCAGCCTCGGTCGCGGGCAGCAAGCCGCCGTAGCCCTGCATCACCATCGTCGCGCCGCCATAGCCGCGCGTGGCAAGCTGCGATGCAAGATCGGTCAGGTAGTTTCGCGTGATCCGGCCGGCATAGGCGTTGATGACGGCTGTGGAGCCGCGTTCGTATTCACCGGGAACCGGGGCGATGTCGGATGACAGAGTGACATAGGTTCCCGGCGCCGCTGCGGCCACGATGTCACGCACGCGCGCTTCGTGGGCAGGGTTCAGGAACGACCACAGAAAGCTGACCGCAATCGCCTCCACGCGCTTGTCGTCAACCAGATGCCGCACGGCGGCTGCGACGGCTGCTTCGTCCAGCGGCAGCACCACGTCCCCAAAGCAATCGACGCGCTCGGCCACGCCGACCACGGCATCACGCGGCACCAGGGGCGCTGCGCGATCGGTCTTGACCGGGTGCTTCATCTGGCCTTCGGTCAGGCCCGCCCAGCGACCATAGGCACCGCGCGTGACATGCAGCGTGTCTTCGAACCCAAGCGTCGTGATCAATCCGGTCCGCGCGCCATCGCGGGTCAGCACCGCGTTGTCCACCACCGTCGATCCGTGCACGAACAGGTGGGTGCGCGACAGCAGATCCTCGAGCGTCAGGCCCATGGGCGTCGCGGCGGACTGAATCGATGCAAGCACTCCATGGGCAAAATCCGGTGGCGTCGAAAGGGCCTTGCCGATGTGGATCCCGCCATCGGAACCAAAGACGATGGTATCGGTGCAGGTGCCTCCCACATCGGTTGCCACCAGATAGCTGAGCGTCGGGCTGTCCTGCATGATCCTCACTCGGTTCGCGTTCTGCAGCGGGTGTCAGTCACGCAAAGAAGCTGAGCCGCCTGCGCGCCGAGCCCCGCCAAATCACCAAGCGCGCCTTCCCGTGCATGCAAAGCGTCGCCCGTCTCCAGCCGGAGACGCTCGCCACCTGCGACAGATGCCTGCACCACCCCGTCCAGCACCAGCACCATCATGGCCGCCCCCTCGCTGCCATCGGGTACCGGGCCAATCCGCGCGCCTTGCAGCAAGCGCATCGAGCGGGCCATGAGCACCGGGTTCACCAGCCCGGCGGACAGATCGCAGTTGCCTGCATTGGCCCGGGTCACCGAAACACGGCCCAACGACCGGGTTGCCTCGGTCACCAATCGATCGATACTCACGCCCAGGGCTGCGGCGAGGGCCACCATGGTGGGCAAGCTGGGGTTGGAACGCCCGCCTTCCACCGCGCCGACGGTGCTTTCAGCCAAACCGGCCAAAGCCGCCACCTCGGCCTGCGTGCGGCCCGAGGCAAGCCGCAGCTCGCGCATACTACGGCCGAGGCGCGGAAGGTCGGATTTGCCGAAGCGGAAGGGAGCACTTTTCATATTCAGTAGGCTGGCACCGATTTTTGAAATAAGCAAGTGTCCCGTTGATCGCTACTGCGCAAGGTAGCCGCCATCTACCGGAAGGAGGACGCCCGTCACATAATCCGACGCCGCACTCGCCAGAAACGTTGCCGGGCCAACCATTGCGTCCGGGGTCACGAATTTTGCCATCGGCATTTGCGACAGCAGCAGGTCGGCAGCCTGATCATCCAGCACGCCATTTGCCATGTTGGTGGCAAAGCCGCCCGGCGCGATGGCGTTGACAGTCACTCCGGTCAGGGCAAGTTCCAATGCAAGTTGCCGCGTAAGGTTGACCACTGCCCCTTTCGACGCGGCGTAGGCGGTGAACGGCGCGACGCGCGTGCCGCGCACACCCCAGGTAGAGGCTGTCGCGATGATTTTGCCCGCTCCCTGGGCTTTCATGATCCGTGCGGCGGCCCGCATGGTCAGGAACGTGCCGTCAAGGTTCACCCCCTGCACGCGCCGCCATTCCGCAAGATCGAGACTGTCGATATCCAGCGGGCGTCCGGCGATGCCCGCATTGGCAAAGACGACATCCACACGTCCCGCCTGCGCCATGACCCAGGCAAAGCCCGCCTCGATGTCGGCCTCGATTGCCACATCGCATGCGCGGCTTGCAAAGGCCTGCCCGGACGCCAGGCTTGCGGTTTCAGCCAGGCCGTCAGCGTCGCGATCAAGGCCGAACACGCGAGCGCCTTGCGCCCCGAGACCCAAGGCAATACCCCGCCCGATGCCGCTGCCGGCCCCGGTCACTATCACGATGCGCCCCGATACGTCGAACAATCCCATCGAAGTCACCCCTTGTCCGTGGCGAGTTGCAGCTTCAAGGCTGCAGCGTCGGCATCAACCTTGCCATCAAGTTCCGGTGCGAGAACGACGTTTTCCTGTTCGGCCGGATCATTGCGTGCTGACAGCGCAGTGGCGGGAGCCGTGTCGGACAGGTTGAAGGCGACATGCGGCACGAAGGCCGGGATGTAACAAAAGACCCCTGGCTCGATTAGGCTGCGATGCTCCAGCGCTGGCCCGTGATACAACGCAATCTGCCCCGAAATGCCATAAATGGCGGTTTCGAAATCACGGTGGAAATGCGCCTTGGATTTGCCGCCGGGAGGGAACGCCGTCAGGTTCATCGACAAGCCCTTTGCACCAGCGGTCTGACCGCTTATCCCAAAGAACTGCGGCATCCCTTGCACCGCTGCTCGGGTCGCTTCGGGGCGCAGTATGACCACCTGTGGGTCTGTATCGGACATCAGGAATGCTCCGTATTGGTTGATAAGGCAGCAGTGTGTGACGGGGCCATGCCCCACCGGTAAAGCGTGCGGTTCGGGCGCAGTCCGGCAAGGCAATAGGGGTCTTCATCCATAAGTCGGCGGGCGGCTATTTCGCTCTCAGCCTGGATTACCCAGAGCGAGCCGCAAAAGCCTCCGCCTTCCGCCGGACGCAGGCCGCCGGCCATGGTGATCCGTTCGGCATGGATCGCAAGGTAGTCGAAATGTGCGCGGGTCAGATCGGAGGGGAGGGCCTCGGGTGTGACGTTATCCATGAAAAGAGCTACGAATCGCATCAGCGAACCTCTCGGTTCGGGATCATCCCGACTTTGGCTGCATAGCCTTGCAGGATCGCCTGACGTTCCGCACGGCCGAGCACTGCTTCAACGTCGGTGAAGCCGTCCGGAGCAAGCCGTTCGACGGCGTCGATCACGGCCTCGGGACCACCGCGACGGTTGGCGTGCACGATGGCGGTCGTTGGAGGCAGGCGCTGATCTTGATATTGCGACAGGGCTGCGGGGATGTCCGCGCCGCCCGCAAGCGCGTCAGCCAGCGCGCGTCCGTCCAGGATTGCTTGCGTCGCACCATTCGCCCCCATCGGATACATCGGATGGGCAGCGTCGCCCAACAGCGTGACGCGGTCCTTGCTCCAAAACGCGACAGGATCGCGGTCGAACATCGCGTATTCCCAGATGGTATTCGAAGCCGCGATCAGGCCCGCCACATCGACATCACTGCACTGAAACAGGCCAAGATGCGGGGCCAGATCGGCGATATTGCATTCACGCGCCCAGTCGGCGCGGTTGGGAGGCGGACTGCCATCTGGCGCGGTACGCACGATGACGACCCAGTTCGTCAGCCGTCTGCCCGGAGTTGAACCCGGGCCGATCGGGTAAAGCACCAGCTTCGCCTCCACCCCGCCCAGGATCAGCAGCGATGCGCCACCGCTGAACTCGGGCCAGTCTGCCGCTCCGCGCCACATCTGAAGGCCACTGAATCTTGGCGCGCCCTCCGTAGGATGCAGCGTTGCGCGGGTGAGGGAATGAATGCCATCTGCCCCGATCAGCAGGTCGGCCGTCTCGACTTGCTCACCACCTTCGGCAAGAGCAAAGCAAGCCTCGACGCTGGTATCCGTCTGTTTCAGCGCGATCAGCCGCTGTCCAAGCCGGATCGAACCGGGCGGCAACCTGGCCTCGGCCTCCCGCGCCAACAGCCCGAGGAGATGGCCACGGTGGACGAACATCTGAGGCACATCATGCCCTGCCGCCAGGCCACGCGGTTCATCCCAGACTGTCTGGCCGCGCCGAGTCTTGTAGTAAAGATGCGCGCTTGGCACCCCATCGGCCTGAAGTGCCGAAAGCAGACCAAGGCCGGCCAGTTCACGTATAGCGGTCGGCATCAGCGTGATGCCCACGCCCAACTCGCGGTGCCGGGAGGATTGTTCGTGCACGGTGCAGGTGATACCCCGTTCAGCAAGCATCATTGCCGTGGTCAGACCACCAATCCCGCCGCCGACGATGATTGCCTTCATGCCTCACCCGCACGAGCTTTGGCCTGTGCGACCAGCCGGTCGAAGGTGATCTGCACGGCGCCCAATGCATCCGGATACATGCCGACCCGCGTGGTGTCGGTGATCTCGCCGATTTTTGCCTGAACGGCCTCGGCAGTGATGTCAGCTGGATCAGCGATGTCGATGCCCAACGTCTCAATGGTGCGCGCGATGGCAAAATGTCCGCCGCCCGCGATCAGGACCTCGCCGTTCAGCGTGCAGTCTCGGCTGGCCAGATAGCTGACGCCGGCCGAGACCCGCTCCGGGGCAAGTTCATCGGCCAGTTCGCGAGGGAACAAGTCGGCCACCATCCGCGTGTAGGCAAAGGGCGAAATGCAATTGACCCTGATCCCGGCGGCAAGCGCATCCAGCTTCATCCCATGCATGAGACCAAGCACACCATTTTTGGCGGCACCGTAGGCCACAGCATCGACTTGGCCATAAAACCCTACCTGGCTGCAGGTAAAGATTATGCGGCCATAGCCAGCCGCAGCCATATGCGGCCAGCAGGCCCTGGCCAAGTTGAAGCTGCCGCCCAGATGGATGTCGGTCAGGGAATCGTAATCTGCCCGCGTCGTTTCGGCGAAATGCAGGAAGCGCTGGTTGCCGGCGTTGCAGATGAGCACATCCACCCGGCCTGATACGGCGATTACGCGGGCGACCATCGCATCGGTTGCGGCTGGGTCCGCCACATCGGTTGCGTCAGCCATCGCCTGACCACCCGACGCCACGATCTCGGCCACGACAGCCTCGGCGACGCCAGCATCGTGCCCCAGCCCCGAGACGGTGGCCGTTCCCACGTCATTGACCACGACGAAGGCGCCGCGCCGGGCCAGATCCAGCGCATGCGCTCGGCCAAGTCCGCGCCCTGCCCCGGTCACGATGGCAACCTGTCCGTCAAATCTGATCATGCGTCCGCTCCGATCTTGCCAGATTGCCCAGAATTTCGCGCCCGCCAGTGATCCCGTTCGGGCGAAATAGCAGGATCACCAGCATGAGCGCCGCCAGCACGACGTCGCCGAACCCCGCCGCCGCTGTCAGCGTGATCCCGGTGCCCGGCAGAGGGATGCCCACCTCTGCCAGCCGCAGCACCTCGGTCAGCAGTGAGACGACAAGACAGCCGACCACCGCGCCCGTCAGGCTGCGCATCCCGCCCACGACCAGCATCGTGACCAGAAGGAAGGTCGGGTCGAGGTAAAAGCTTTCGACGCGCAGGGTGCCCTGAAAGTGTCCGTAAAGCGCTCCTCCCGCGCCGCAGACGAAGGCACCAAGCACAAAGGCACCGAGCCTAAGTCGGGCAACTTGGATGCCGCTGGCCTGCGCCGCCACCGCATCCTCGCGCGAGGCGCGCAGTGCCAATGCCCAACGGGTTTCCTGGTAGGCAAAGGCAACCGCAACCGCCCCCACGGCAAAGGCACAGGCCGTCCAAAGCCCGACATAGGCTTTCAGCCCCATCAGCGAGATCTGACCGCCTGTCATGCTCGTCCAGTTGCCAAGCACGATGTAGCAGATGAACATAAGCGAAAACGTGGCGATGGCGGCGGCGATCCCCGACAGGCGCATGATCGGCAACCCTACCACCAGAGCGACGGCGGCACAGAACAAGCCACCGACGAACGGGCCCGCCAGCGCAGGAAGTTCGGCCGCTGCGAGCCAGATAGGCAGATCGGGCAGGAACATGGCCTTGGGGCCTGCGGGCATCGTCAGAAGTGCCGCCACATAGGCCCCGATCGCCATGAAACCGACGCTGCTGAAGTTCAGCACCCCGGAATTGCCCATGAAGATATACAGACCAACGACGCACACCACGTTGACGAGGCTTAGGATCACCCGGCGCGACGTCACCGTGTCGGCGATGCCGGCAAGAAGGGTGATTGCCACGATCAGTGCAACCAAAGCCAGAAGCGGAGCCGCCCGCAGCAGCAGGTTGTACATCATATCCGCTCCTTCAGCCCGCGGGCCGGGAACAGCCCGTTCGGGCGAACCAGGAGGGCCAGGATGACGAGGGCGAAAACGAACGCCTCGCGGAACGGGCGCAGATCGGGTGGCAGGTAGGCCTGCAGAAGCGTAGTAACGATACCTACAAGCAGCCCGCCGATCACTGCCCCCACAAGGCTGCCCATGCCCCCGATGACTGTCGCGACGAAGGCCGTGATCATCAGCGGCACCCCAAGGCGCGGCTGCACGAAGCCCGATTGCGCCGCAAACAAAAGCGCCACCACCGCCGCCAGCACACCGCTGAGGGCAAAGGCCACCACGATGACCGCATTGGCGCGCACACCGGTCAACTGCGCCATCGTGAAGTTTTCTGCCGCGGCACGCATTTGCAGACCGAAACTGGTGCGTTTCAAGAACAGCGTCAGTGCCAGCAGGAGAACAGCGCAGACGCCGATGGTCACGAGTTTGAGCAGGCTGACCTGTGTCGATCCGATGAACACCGCTTGGCTGAGCGCGGGCACGGGATCAAGCGACTTGGGGCGTGACCCCAGCGTGAAGATCAGCAGTTTCTGAATCAGCATGGAAACGGTGAACGAGGCGATCATCAGGGTCGTCGGATCTGCTCGACGCAGCGGACGAAATGCAATCCGCTCGGTGATCACGGCCAGCGCGACCGCCATGACAATCGCCCCTGAAAACGCCATCACCAACGGTTGGCCTGACAAGGCGAACAAAGCATAGGCCGCGCAGGTGACGAGTTCGGCATGGGCAAAATTCGCAAGGCGCATCACGCTGAAGATCAGCCCGATACCCAGCGCGGTCAGCGCGTAAAGCCCGCCCAGGCTCAGCGCATCGACGGCAATCTGCACGAGGCCGCTCATGCCTGTCCCCCCGCCAGATCGACCCCGAAATACGCAGCTTCGAAATCCGGTCTGCCGCGCAATTCGGCCGATGACCCCGCAAGCCGCACCGCCCCTGTGTTCAGCACATAGGTCCGGTCGGCCGAGCGCAGTGCGCGGTCGGCATTCTGTTCGACGACCAGGACCGTCACGCCGCGATGGCGGACCTGCTCGATCAACTCATAGACCTGGTCGGTGATCTTTGGCGCAAGCCCCAGCGAGGGTTCGTCCAGCATCAGCAAAGCCGGCTTTGACAACATACCCCGCGCGATAACCAGCATCTGCTGTTCCCCACCCGACAGCGTGCCGGCCGCCGTGTGGCGACGCTCTGAAAGGATCGGGAAAAGATCCATGTACGCGTCGATCTCCTGAGCAACCTCGGCGCGGTCGGTGCGGATCGTTGCCCCCAGCCGCAGGTTTTCCAGTACGGTCAGGCCGGCAAACACATGGCGGCCTTCAGGCACCAGCGCGATGCCGCGACGGACAGTGCGCTCCAGCGCTTGTCCGACGATCGGGTCCCCACGAAAACGGATCATGCCCGACGCGGGCCGCACCAGCCCGGCAATGCAGGACAAAAGGGTCGATTTTCCAGCCCCGTTCGGGCCGACAATGGCCACGATCTCGCCAGTGTCGACATGCAGACTGATGCCGCGCAGGGCAGAAATGCGCCCGTAGGACACAGCCAGATCGTCGATGGCCAGAAGCGCGGTCATATCGCGCCGGTTCCAAGATATGCCGCCCTGAACACCGGGTTATCGAACACCTCGGTCGGCGTGCCCACGGCGATGGTACGCCCGCTGGCCATTACCTGCATCCTTTCGCAGGTGCGGGTGATCAAGGCCATGTTGTGTTCGATCAAAAGGACGCCGCATCCGAAATCGTCCCTGATCCGGCGGATCAGATGGCCCAAGGTGTCGGCCTCAGCCACGTTCATGCCGGCAGCTGGCTCGTCCAGCAGAAGGTATCCGGGGTGCAGTGCCAGCGCGCGCGCAATGCCTACCCGCCGTTCGTCACTATAGTTCAGCGCGTCCCCTTGCGTCTGCGCCCGGTGCGCGATTCCAAGATAGTCAAGTATCTCCATAGCCTTGCGCCGAGCGGAGTCGCGACCCGAGCCGAGGCTCAGCAGTGCGGCCTCGACGTTTTCGCTAACGGTCAACTTGCGAAACAGCCGGACAGACTGAAAAGTTCGCACCACCCCATGCCGCGCGAGCCAGTCGCTGCTGCGCCCGGTGACGGGGGCGCCGTTCAACGTGACGCCCCCAGCATGTGGTGCCTGAAATCCACTGAGAACGTTCACCATGGTTGTCTTGCCGGCCCCGTTCGGGCCGACGAGACCAAGGATTTCGCGTGGGGCCACCTCGACCGAGACGTCCTCGATCGCGCGCACCCCGGCAAAATGCACCGACACCGCTTGCGCAGTCAGCATTCTGTGACTCCGGTTGCCCGCTTTAATCCAGCGAGAACTCGCGGACAGTGGCCTTGCCGACCGCGCTGAACTTGCCTCCCTGCGCCTGCACCAGCGTGATCGGGCGCGTCGTGGAGATATGAAGTTCGGGAGTGAACGTCGTCGGGCCAATGGCCAGCGGTTCATCCTTGAACGTGTCCAGCACCGCAGCCACTGCCGCCGGTTCCGTCGATCCAGCCCGCTCGGCTGCGATTGCCCAGGCCTGGACCGCCGAATAGCCGCGGAGTCCATAGCTCACGTCGGCACGTTTGCCGTATTCAGCCTCATAGCGCTTGAAGAAATCAGCGATTACCGGGTCGCTGTCATCGCCGTAGAACGAGCCATACGTCACGACGTAGAAGTCCGACAGGTTCGGCACAGTGCCGGCCCAATAGTCGCCGTCCATCGATTCTCCGCTGACGATGGGCTGGTTCAGCCCGGCAGCCCGGATCTGGCGCAGGGCGCTGGGGCCTCCGGGAGCATAAGAGCAGACCATGATGACGTCGGGTTTGGCTTCAAGCCCGTTGATGCGCGAGACTTGGGCGTCGATGCTCGGGTCGCTGTTGAGGAACGTATCCTCGCCCAGAAGCCCAGCGTCGCCCGCCAATTGCTTCCACCGGGAAGCAAAGCTGCCGCAAAGCGATTTGGTGTAGAAGATCGTGTTGTCCAGCAATACGTAAGCCGTCTTCCAGCCCTTCGTCTCGAACGCCCATTCCGCCAGAAGCGCCCCTTGCGCCTGGCTGGCGTTAGACATGGAATAGGCCAGATTACCGATGCCGCCGACGCCCCATTTTGGATCCGACGCGCCGGAAAAAGCCAGAACGCCGTTCTGCTGGGCCACAAAGGCGCCGGGCGCGCCAAAATCGAAATCGCTAGGGAAAAGAATGGCCTTGGCACCTTTGCCGATAACCTCCATCGCGCCGTCGGCACCCAAAAGAGGTTCAGACTTGTTGTCGAAGCTAACAACTTCGATCTGTTGACCTAGCACCCCGCCCTTGGCGTTGATCTCCTTTACCGCCAGCATGGCGCCGTCGATCGTGCTGGCGTCAATCGGCTGGAACCAGCCGCTGTAAGACATTACCAGACCGAATTTGACCGACTCTGCGGTCACAGGCGTCGCAGCCAGCAGGACGCTTGTAACAACACCGGCCAGCATCGAAACAGAGTAGCGCATGTTCTTCCCCATTGATGATTTCGCGTTATGGTTTGGATCGGCAAGGTCAGGGAGCCGAACGACCCACCCGCAACACGCGGCTGATAATCGTTCAGTACTGAACGAACGCTAGGTCAAAAGAAATTGCATGACAAGGAATTGTTAAAGCGATTTCTCGATCAAATACGGCTCAGGACTTCGTCCACGGTTGCGATTTCAGCCACCACCGACATGATGTCGAGCGCGGCGTAATGCATCTCGGGGCGTGCGGCTGAACAGGCGTCTTGCGCGACGATGACCTCATACCCCAGATCGACTGCCTGTCCGACAGTCGTTACCACCACGGAACTCGTGGCAACGCCCGCCACGACCAGCCGCCCCACCCCCAAAAGCCGCAATATGTCGCCCAAGCTGGAACCATGGAAGGCGCCGATCCGGTTATGGTTCACCACGAACTCGCCTTCAGCGGGGCCAAGTCCGTCAAGAAACTGCGCCCCCCAGCTGCCTTCGGTCATCGCCCCAAGTCGCACCACATCGCGAAAAATCTGTGCGTTCTGCAAAACGTCTGCATGGTCTGGCCGGAATGCGATACGAACCGAGACGACCGGCACCCCGGCGGCCCGGGCGCCTGCGAGCAGGTGCCCAGCCCGCTCAATCACCTGTTTGCGGCCAATGCCGCCTTCGGCAACGCCAAGGCGGATCTTGCCGTCGGCATGCAGAACTTCGTTCTGGTAGTGCAGCGCGACAACTGCCGTCCGCGTCACAGCGCCCGGTCCTGAAAATAGCGGACAGCGAAGCCGATCCATTCCGGCGCGTCCCAATCCGGATGCCGGACCTGCATCTGCATTGTGATCGCGTCGGCGCTGCCTCCCGCCTGCACCGCAGCAGCCACGGCGCGGATGTAGGCGGCGACATCTTTCAGGATCCCGACCCCACCGACGGCACCATGACCCGGCACCACGATGTCCGGAGCGAGGTTTACCATCGCATCCAGCGCGGTCAGCCAGCCGTGCGCATCGATGTCTGCATCGTCGGGCGGAAACCATGGGAAGATCGGGAAGATCCGTTCTTCGGCCAGATCACCGGTGAAAAGAATACGGTCAGCTGGCAGCCAGACGACCTGATCCGCCAGTGTATGCGCCCTGCCCCATGTGCGAAGCAAAACAGTTCGGCCTCCCAGGTCGATCGAATGCTCGGGACCGTCGTAAAGCGCGTCGGCCATCACAAGCTCGGTGCCATCAAGGGCCGCTGCCACATCCGGCGACATCCCCCGAAACATCTCCAGGTAGCCCCCACCCTTCGCTGCGAACTCGGCCGCCTGAGCACGGTTGTACAGGATCTGCGCGCTGCCCTTGAACGCTTGCGCACCAAATCCGTGCTCAGGGTGAAAATGCGTCAAGGTAAGGATGAGCCTGCGCCCCGCCGCAACCTCTTGCGCGGCCTTAAGCACTGCCGCGCCGTTTGCCGGCCCCATACCGGTATCGACGACAAGCGCTGAATGCGTGCCGAGAATGATGCCGATGTTTGGCACAAGAGGCACGCGCTGATCGGCGATTACAAAGACGCCCGGTGCGATCTCTTGTGGATCGGCCTTGACGACCGGCGGGGGCACGGCAGAGCGATCTGACATCCGGCACGGTTCCTTCTGGCGGCTTGCCTGCGGTGCCCGCGAACGGCACAGCTTGAGGTTTGCAATCGTTACTATATGGTTAGCACTATAATGAACGATCTACTTGGAACGCAAGTGAACTGCAGCGCTAGACCCTGGCACCATTGCCCGGCCGTTTCTCCGTGAAAGAAGCCGCACCAGAGTCATTGAAGGAACCGCCAATCCTGCCAACTTCCAGCAGTTTTGGGCACAATCTGCGGCAGACGCATCGATTGATACAGCGAGACCTGACCAACCGGATTGCAGGACTGGGTCTGAGCATCGGCGAATGGTATGCCCTGCGGGCGCTGTGGGAAACCGACGGGCTCACTCAGACCGAACTGGCCAGCAAGGCCAGGGTGGCGGGGGCTGCGATGGTCAGTTCCGTGCGGCAACTGCTGGTACGCGGCTTGGTGTCGCGCCAGCGCCCGGCCAATGACGGGCGAAAGTTCATCATTACGCTGACCAGAAAAGGCTGGGATCTGGAGCACCCCGCCATTGAAGCCGCGATCGCAGCAAACAGCCTTGCTCTCACCGGCATCCCTGCAGAGGACGTCGCGCTCTGTTTGCGCGTTCTGCGAACGGCGCAGGACAATCTGCAGAACATGGCGTCTTCTGAAACGCCCGACCGTGAGGACTGATGCCGTATGAGGCATTGCGTTAGACCACGCGTTCGCGAACTGCTTCACCTTGGGTGCGCTCCGCAGCCTGTAGTGCGACTGACGGCAATAACATCTCTCTGATCATTGGCTGTCGCCATCCCCTGCCCATCAAGCCCGCACCGACGATGCTTGCCGCTGCGCGCGGAGCCAACTTTCCAAACAAAAACAGAAGTTTACGCGAGCCTCAGTCAGAGGTCCGGCATGTGAACAGGTTGATGACGGCGGGGACGTTGACCTTCTGCCCTTGCAGGAACTGCTCGAATGCTTTCGCCACGTCATCCTCGATGGCCTCCGCGTCCTTTTTGCTTCCTCCGAGCGCCTTGACGATACGCGCCGCCGGGCCCACCCGGCTTGCTGCCCTGGCAGCGCCGCGCGGGCCGCCCGGAGGTGTGAGAAGGCACGCGACGGCCTCGCCTCCGACATCCATCAGACCGGCTTTCGCCATAACGCCTGTCACATAGGCGATATCCTCGAATGCGGTTGGTCCGGGAGCGCGCGGGTCACCGGGTTCTGTGGTTCCCAGCCTCGCCTCGGCCGCCCGCTTCGGAATGTCAAACCAAGGGTTCTGGCCCACACTTGCCCAGCAAACGAACACCATCCGTCCACCGCGCCGCATCGCCGCCGCAAGGTTTCCGAACGCCGAGACCGGATCGGAGAAAAAGCTCATGCCAATCCGGGAGACGAGGATGTCGAACGCCTCCAGCGCAAAGCGATGGGTCTGCGCATCAGCCAGCAAGAAGGCAGCATTGCCCGCCCCCGCGTTCCGCGCGCGCACTATCGCCCGATCGAGCAACGGCTTTGAGATGTCAACGCCAAGAACGCGACCTGCAGTCGCGCGCCCCGCTGCTCCGATCGTGCTGGCACCCGTCCCGCATCCGATGTCGACAACCCGATCGCCCGCCCCAATATTCGCCGCGTTGAGCATAAGGTCCAGCAACCCTGCCATGGCAGTATCGAGGGCAGCTTCATGCTCGAGCCACTTCAGGCCCGCAGATGACGTCCAATAATCCTCCTGGGCTTGGTTCGCGTCCATGACCGAGTCCCCCCAAATGGTCCCCCCGAATGCCGCCACCCAACATTACCACAAGAATCGCCAAATGTCTTCTTGGCCCGCATGTCGACGCGCGCCGGCGAGAGCGGGAAGACACAAGACAGGCCTATTTGCCCGGGTCACGCCACAGCCATTCAGCCAGGGCGTAGTTGCGCTCGATGATCCGGCTGGCAGTCTCTTGGCCATGCGTTTCGACCAGGGTTGCACCTTCTGACAGGAAGGAGCGACCCAGCCCTGCCCTGCCGCCGTCAAGACGGTAACCCAAAGCCTCAAGCAGTGTCGGGTAGACATCCATCATCGACCCGAGCCGCTCGATGCGCCTTGGTGCACCGGAAGAAAGCAGGAAGAACATGTTTTCGCGTCTGTCAGCCACGCTATCAAATTGCTTTTGAAGCGTGTTTTCTCCCATCAAGTGATCGCTCAGCACACATGACAAAAACCCTGATCTAAGTCGCCATAAACACGCGCAAATACCGCTAGCCGATCTTGCAGAACTCACGTGCCGCCCGGCGGAGCATGGTATCGGCCGCAGCAAGTTGACTGCGTTCCACATACTCGTCAGGCCGGTGCGCTACGGCGATGGACCCGGGTCCGCAAAGAACGGTCGGAAGGCCGAGATGTCGCAGGAAAAGGCCCGCTTCCGCGCCATAGGCCACCTTGCTGTGGTCATTGCGCCCGACGATATGCTTCATCGCGGTCACAAGCGGGGACGCGGCGTCGATGGCATGGGCGGGATATTCGTAAATCTGCTCGAACCGTGCCGTGGCCCCTGGAAACCGCAGACGGGCCTCTGGCAGAATGCGCTGCATCACCTCGGTTTCGATCCGATCAAAGATCGCCTGCTGGTCGACCTCCATCAGGTTGCGGAACTCGAAGGTGACGACCGCGTCGGCGGGCACGATGTTGATCGCGGCACCGCCCTCGATCATGCCGACACTCAGGGTGGAATGCGTCAGATCGAAATCCGCGTCGCTTGGGCCGGTGGCCAGTTCGGCCGCGACGCGCTTGAGATAGACCACAAGCTCGGCTGCGGATTCGATGGCGTTCTGTCCCTGCGGGGCCAGGCTCGAATGCACCGCGCGGCCGGTGAAATGGCAACGATAGGCGCGCCCCCCTTTGTGCCCGGTGACGACCTGCATCAGCGTGGGTTCCCCCACAATGCACATGGCGGGCTTTTGTCCCCGGTTTGACAGATCCTGCAGAAGGGTGCGCACGCCGATGCAGCCGATTTCCTCGTCATGGGACAGGGCCAGATGGACGGGGCGGTCAAGCTGCATCGCCAACAGGTCTGGCACGGCGGCAAGGGCAGCGGCGACAAAGCCCTTCATGTCGGCCGACCCGCGCGCATACAGCTTTCCGTCGCGCTCGGTCAGGGTGAAGGCGTCCGATTGCCAGACCTCACCCGTCACGGGCACGCAGTCGGTGTGACCGCTGAGAACAAGGCCCCCGTCCAGGTCGGGACCGATGGTTGCCCAGAGGTTGGCCTTTGTCCCGGTCGCATCGGGGATCAGGCGCGAGGCGATGCCGTGCGACGCCAGATAGCCCTGCACATAGGCGATCAGGTCGAGGTTCGACTTGGCGCTGGTCGTGTCGAAGGCGACCAGATCGCGCAAGATCAGTTCGGTCGGCGTCATTGCGGTCACAGCCCGCCCGATCCGCCGGGACGGTAGGGCGGCGGGGTCAACAGCATTCCGGTGACGTCCGCAGGCAAGGATGCCAACGGGTTGGCGCGCGTCGGCATGCCCTTGGTAAAGGTGAGAAGCTGGTGCTTTGCAATTTCAAAGATGCGACGCAACTCGGATACCGGGTTGCGGTGTTCATCGACGCGGATATCCAGCCAGGGATAGGCCTCGCGGTTAAAGACCTTCAGCGCCGCCGATTGCTTGCCGCGTTTGTCGCCGCCCGCAGCCTGCCCGGCCTCAAGCACCAGCATCAGCCGTTCGGTCAGGTCGGAAGCCGCGCTGGCCTTGGCGGCGGCGGCCATGGCGTTGACGGTTTCCGCACCGACCAGCATGTTGCCCTGCACGGTAAAGCCGTCGCCCAGGATATGGCCAGCATAGGTCACGCAAGAAGCGCCCGTATGGGCGGCGACCCGGCCTTGCGCGTCCACGATGCCCACCTGCCGGTCATCGCGCCCCGGGTCTTCGGCCAGCAGCTTGGTCAACGTGTCTTCGGCCGAAAGCCCCTGTTCCAGCAGTTTCAGCCCGTCGATGCCGAGGTAGGGATTGACCCAGGACTGCGTCGCGATGGCACCGACGCCTTCCTTGATGTAGCTGCATATCCCGCCCACGGCCGGAACCGCGGTGGAGACTGCCACGCCCAGCATGCCGGTGCGCGGGCAACGGGCCGCGATGGAAAAGGTATTGAGTTGGAACATCGTGTCACTCCTGGAGGTCAGAGGGCCTGCATCAGCTTGCGGTGGTCGGGAACCGCCGCGATCAGCGTCTTGGTGTAATCGTGGCGCGGGTCGCCAAAGACCTGATCCGCCGCGCCATATTCGACCAGCTTGCCGTGGCGCATCACGGCGATCTGGTCGCTGACCTGGCGGATCACGGCAAGGTTGTGGCTGACGAAGATGGCGGTCAGACCCAGATCGCGCCGGATGTCGTCAAAGAGATCCAGCACCTGCGCCTGCACCGACACGTCCAGCGCCGAGGTCGGCTCATCCGCAAGCACCACCTCGGGCTGCAGGATCACGGCGCGCGCGATGGCGATACGCTGCTTTTGGCCACCTGATAACTGATGCGGGTGGCGGTCGATGGCATCCTTTGGAAGGCCCACCCGTTCAAGCAGAGCCACCACCCTGGCCCGCCGGCTGTCGCGGTCGCCGATCCCGTGTACCTCGAGCGGGGCGGACAGGATCTGGCCGATGCTTTGGCGCGGGTTGAAGGACGAGGCGGGGTTTTGAAAGATGGGCTGCACCTTGCGACGAAAGGCCTTCAGGTCTGCCCCCTTCAGCTTCCAGATATCTTGCCCGTCGACCAGAACCGAGCCGGAGGTTGGCTCGATCAACCGCAAAGCCATGCGCAACAGGGTGGATTTTCCCGAGCCGGATTCGCCCACGATCCCCAGCGTCTGGCCGCGTCGGACCGACAGGGTCACGTCGTCCACTGCCCTCGTTCCGGCAGACCGTTGAATCAGCCCGCTGCCGCCGAAGACCTTGGTGACCGAATTGATCCGGATCACGTCATC
The DNA here is from genome assembly GCA_031426185.1 of Rhodobacterales bacterium. Classification (GTDB taxonomy): domain Bacteria; phylum Pseudomonadota; class Alphaproteobacteria; order Rhodobacterales; family Rhodobacteraceae; genus JAJNPS01. Next base: position 23,143 of record JANPKV010000186.1, read on the forward strand.
GGTCATGCCAGACCTGCTTTCCGACGCGGGCCGTGGATGCTCGGCGTCGCAGCCAGCAGCATCTGCGTGTAGTCTTCCTTGGGGTCGCGGAAGATGCGCGCGACCGAGCCCTGTTCGACGATGCGGCCATGACGCATGACATAGACCCAGTCGCACAGTTCGGCCACCACACCGAGGTCATGGGTGATGAACAGGATCGATGTGCCCCGCGATGTGCGGATGTCGCGCAAAAGGTCCAGGACCTGGGCCTGAACGGTGACGTCCAGCGCGGTGGTGGGCTCGTCCGCGATCAAAAGGCTGGGGGCCAGCGCCAGCCCCATCGCGATCATGGCGCGTTGTTGCATCCCGCCGGAAAACTGGTGCGGAAAGGACCGGGCCTGTTCGGCCGGGCGGGCAATCCCCACAGCTTCCAGCAGCTGCGTCGCCGCCCCTGCCACGGACTTCAGCGCCTTGCCACCATGCAGCGACAAAGGCTCTGCCACCTGCAGGCCCACCCGCATGGTCGGGTTCAGCGCCTGCATCGCATCCTGCGGGATAAGCGCCATCCGGTTGCCGCGCAGGGCCCGCATCTGGCCCTCGCTTTGCGCCAGAATGTCGATATCGCCCAACCGCACCCGCCCCGAAGCCACCCGCGCCTGCCGTGGCAACAGTCGCAACGCCGCCAGCGCGCTCAGCGTCTTGCCAGAACCGGATTCACCGATCACGCCGACAATTTCGCCCGGCATCACCTTCAATGACACGTCGTGGACAACCGGCGTCCAGACGCGACGACGCGAAAACTCGATGCTCAGCCCCTCGACCGACAGCGTGGGCACGGCACCGGGCGTGTCATGAACCCGAAGGTCATCGGAGGTTTGGGTGCCCATGTCAGTCCTTCATATGCGGATCGAGCGCATCGCGCAGCCCGTCGCCCACAAGGTTGAAGCCGATGACGGTCAGAAAGATAGCCATGCCGGGGGCGATGCTCATGATCGCCGACTGTGCCATGAAGCCGCGCCCGGTGTTCAGCATGTTGCCCCAGCTCGGCTCTGGCGGCTGTGCGCCCAGACCGAGGAACGACAGGGCGGATTCCAGCAAGATCGCGTAAGAGAACGCGACGGCCGCCTCGACCAGCAAGGGCGCTATGATGTTGGGCATGATTTCACGGAGCAGAATGCGCCCATGGCTCATCCCGATGGCGCGTGCGGATTCGACATATTGCTCACGCAGGACCACCTCGGTTGCGGCTCGCGCCAGCCTTGAAAAGCCCGGGATGAAAACGATGCCGATGGCGATCATGGCATTCAGCACCGAGGTTCCAAGGCTGGCCATCAGCACGACCGCCAGAAGAATCGCCGGGAACGAGAACAAAAGCTCCATGAAGCGCATCAGGACCATGTCGACGATGCCGCCGAAATAGGCCGCCGTCACCCCGATGACCGCACCGAACACAAGCCCGATGCCGGCGGCGATGAAGGCGACCTGCATGGAAATTCGCGCGCCGTAGATGATGCGGGACAGGATATCGCGCCCAAGCTCGTCCGTGCCAAGCCAATGGGTGGCGCCGGGGCCCTGCAGCATCGCCGTGTAGTCCAGATCATAGGGCGAGAACGGAGCGATCCAGGGCGCAAAGATGGCGCAGATCAGGATGACACTGATGATCACCGACCCAAGTATGACCAGCCGCCAGCGATAGAAATCGAACCCCTCGGTCACGCCTGGCTTCCCTTGGAACGGCGCGGGTCCAGCACGGCCACGCAAAGATCGACGATCAGGTTGGCCAGCAGCACGAAGACGGTGATCGCCAGCGCCGCCGCCAGCAGAACGGGATAATCCCGGTTGATGATGCCCACCAGCACCAGTGAACCTATGCCCGGCAGCTGGAAGATGTCCTCGATCACCACCACCGAGCCGAACAAAAAGCCCAGTTCCACCGCCGCGACGTTGATGTAGGGGATGGCCGCGTTGCGCAGGCTGTGGCGGCGGATGGCCAGGCTTTCCGAAGCACCCTTGGCCTTTGCCGTGCGAATATAGTCGCGCGACAGAACCTCAAGCATCGAGGCGCGCATGATCCGCAGCAAAAGTGCCGACGAGACGAGGCCAAGCGACAGCGCGGGCAGGATCATCAGCTTCAGGTTCTGCACCGGATCTTCCAGGAAGGGCACATATCCACCAGGCGGCAGCCAGCGCAGGTGGATGGAGAAGACCATCACCAACAGCGTGGCCAACCAGAAATTCGGAATCGCACCCAGAAACGAGGCGAGCGTCGAAAACACCCGGTCCGC
>JANPKV010000187.1:0-6446 GCA_031426185.1 Rhodobacterales bacterium
CGACAGCGAGGTGACCGATTTGCCCGACCCGCTTTCGCCCACAATCGCCACGGTCTCGCCCGGCTGGACGGAAAACGAGACCCCGTCGACCGCCTTGATCCGGATGTTCCGGCCAAGGTTGAACGTGGTCTGCAGGTCACGAATCTCCAGCAGGGGCGGGGGCATGGGTGTCATTGCAGTCCTTTCGGGGTCACGAATTGCCCTGTCGCCGGGCCGGTGACCTGCCCGTCCCAGATCGTCTGTCCGCCAAGCCAGGTGCGGCTGAGCTTGCCCTGAAAAACCTCGCCATGCGACAGGCGCGCGATGGGGGCGGCGGCGGTGATCAGGCTGGTTTCGGTGACGCGGGTCTGCGCCCTGCGGTCCACCATGATCAGGTCGGCCCGGGCCCCCAGGGTCAGCCGCCCCCGGTCTGCCAGATCGAACCGCTTCGCGGCATTCAAGCATAAGAGTTGGGTGACCTCAAGCAGCGTGATCCGCCCCGTGGCGACCGCATCCAGCATCGCGGGCAGCATGCATTCGGTGCCGGGATGCCCCGGCGGGGCGGTCAGGAAATTGTCGGCATGGGCCGCCTTTTCGGCAGCGCTGAAGCCCGCGTGATCCGTGGTCACATGGGTGATGACCCCGTCAGCGATCGCCTGCCACAGCGCGTCGCGGTCGGCCGCGTGGCGGATCGGCGGGTTGATCTTGGCGGCGACGCCAACGCGGGCCACGTCATCTTCGGTATAGCGCAGGTAATGCGGGCAGGTCTCGGCGCTGAAATCCGACGTGCCGCTGAACCGGCGCAGGATATCGACGGTGGCGGCACTGGTGACATGGGCGATGTGCAGTTTCGCCCGGGCGGTGATGTTCATGGTCAGCAGCTTGGCCACCGCCAGCGCTTCGGCCAGCGGGGGCCGCGACACTCCGTGGCTGCGGGCATCGGTCGGATCAAGCTGGGGGGCGGCGGCAAGGATCTCGGCGCTTTCGGCATGGACGACCACCGGCAGGCCGGTTCGGGCGATCAGCGTCAGGGCGCGGAACTGGTCAGCCTCGTTCGGCCAGGCCAATCCGGCAAATTCCACTTCGCGCGCGGGCGGGGCAGGGGTCGTGAAGATCTTGAAGGCGACGATCCCACTGTCGGCAAGCGCGTCGACCGCGGCCTCGGTCAGGGTCAGCGGCGCGCCATAAAGCCCGAAATCGACATGCGCCGCGCCCGCAAAATGATCGCGCCGCATCGCCACCTGTTCGGGAGAATTGCAGCACGGATTGGTGATCGGCATCTCGAACACCGTGGTGATCCCGCCCGCCGCGCATGCCCGGGTTTCGGAGGCAACGGTGCCCCGCTGCGGATAGGCGGGCGCACGGATGTGGCAATGGATGTCGATGCATCCGGGCAGGATATGCTGGCCCGTCGCGTCCACGGTCTGGCCCGCATCCACACGGTCATCAGGTGCGGCGATGCCCGCAATCTTGCCACCGGATACCAGCAACGTGCCGCGCCGCTCGCCATCGGGGGTGACGAGTGTCCCCCCCGTTATGGCGAGATCAACCGTCACTTCAGCCCCAGTTCGGTCAGCGCCTGCGCCACGCCGTCAAGATGGGTCAGATGCATCGAGGTGTAATTGGGTGCCAGCACCACCCCGTGCCCGCCTGCCCGGTAGGTCGCATGGACCGACCGATAAGCAATGTCCGTCGTCATTTTCGCCGTATCCGGGCGTGACCGGGGCGCGTCGATCCCGAGGCCCATATAGACCTTGGCCTTGTCTTCGACCCCGCGCAACGCATCGGCGCATTGGCCGAACACATAGGTGTCGGGGTCCATCCCCTTGCCGATGATGTCCGCAAAGGGGGCCTCGTTCAGGCCGAGAATGCGGAACAGGGCCGTCGTCGCCTCGCCCGGTTCGAAATCGCGCAGCACAGTCTTGCGAAAGAACGACAGTTCCTTGGCCCAGACCTCGCCCGCCTGATGCTGATAGGTGATCGGCTTGACGAAATCGGCATAGCGGGTCTGTTCGGCCCAAGGCCACTGCGCGCGCCGGATCAGGTTGAAATGGTTGCGGTTCCAGATGTTCAGTCCAAAGGGCAGGTTCGGCTTGCACCATTTCACCAGCCCGTAAAGCTCGCGGTCCAGATCCTTGTTGCGTTCCAGCCAGAACTTTTCCCACACCAGCGCCTCGGGGTTATCGAGCAGCGTGCGAAGAAAGGTGACAAGGCTGCCGTCGTGAAAGGCCTTGCCCGCCGCCGCCTCCTGGCAGAAATCATAAAGCCTGAGCAGCGCCTGACGGCACGCCTCCACATTGACGCCACGCTCGGCGGCCTCGCGGCGGCTGTCGGGCGAGAAGTCACCGGGAACACCGCCCTGGATCAGCGTGTCGAGCGGCGAGTTGCGCTCGTTGCACCACATGAACCCGTCCAGGTCGTGGTTGCGCACCTGATCCTCGATCATGGAATGTATCCATGTCCGGTAGCCGGGATGCGAGGTCGAAGGCTCGCCGCCGAAGCGGCCGAAAATGTCCACCTCCATCGCCTGCGCCAGCGTCGGGATCTCCACTGACGCGGCAGAGCCATGCCCGGCATATTTGAAGAACGGCTCCATCAGTTCGACAAAGACCTTCATGCCCCGTGCATGCGCGGCGGGGATGACCATCTTCAGGATATCTTTGCCGACGAATTCGGGGTCGCGTGACCGGTAATCGGCCATGAACGTGTCTTTGTAATAGCGCGGATCGGGGTCGAAATAGGCCCCGCCGCGCATCTGATAGGGCTCAGACACGCCATGATCGGGCCAGCCGTCCAGCGCATGGCTGATCGACCGGCCGGATTTCAACCCCAGCCATGACACCGTGCCCAGCATCAGCACGTTGACGCCGACCCGGTGCTGCAAGGTGTCGAGCACCGCCTCGACGCCCTCATCCACAAAGCTGATCGGGCTGATCTGGATCCCTACGAACTTTTCGGCCGGGTTGGGCGTCATGCCGCAGCCCTCGCGCGGGTGGCAAAGGCGGTGATGCGCGCCATTGCTTCCTGGATCATCGGCAGCGGCTGCAGATAGCTGATGCGGATATAGTCGGTGCTGTCATCACCGAACATCGTGCCGGGAAACAGCATCACGCCCGTTTCGCGCAAGAGCCGCTCGCAGAATTCGGGCGCGGCCATGCCGGTCGAAGAGATGTTGGTATAGATGTAGAACGCCCCGCCGGGATGGCCGAAGGTGAACCCGGCGGCCGTCAGCGCGGGCATCAGCCAGTCGCGCCGTTCGGCATATTCGGCCAACATCGCCTGCAACGGCTCCTGCGGGCCGGTCAGTGCGGCAAGTGCGGCATGCTGGCTGATCGTGCAGGTGTTGATCGACAGGGTATGGCGCGGCTCGGTGACCTTTTCGACAAAATCAAGCGGTGCGGCCAGATAGCCCACGCGCCAGCCGGTCATCGCATAGGTCTTGGAAAAGCCGTTCAGGGTGATCGTGCGGTCTTTCATCCCCGGCAGGGTCGCGATGGATAGGTGCTCGTTCGGGGCATAGATCATCTTGGCATAGATCTCGTCCGCGATGATGATGATGTCATGCTTGATGGCGAGGTCCGCGATCTGCCGGATCACGGCGGGCGGTGTGACCGCCCCGGTCGGGTTGTTGGGCGACACCATCACGAACATCCGGGTCCGCGACGTGATGCGCGCCTCGATTTCGGCCACGTCCAGCGCAAAATCGTTTGCCTCGACCGTTGGCACCGGCACCGGGACCCCGCCGCACAGATGCACGGCGGTGTCATAGGTGGTGAACCGGGGCGAGGTGATCAGAACCTCATCCCCCGGTGCGACCAGCGCCAGCATGCACAGCATGATGCTTTCCTGAACGCCCGCCGTGACCACAATCTCGTCGGCGGTGTAGTCAAGCCCGTAGCTGTCCTTCAGGTCCTTGGCGATCGCGGCACGCAACTGCGGCAGGCCGGTCGGGCCGGTATAGTGGTGCTGATTGGCATCCAGCGCCGCCTTGGCCGCCGCCACGATATGCGCCGGCGTGTGGAAATCGGGATCTCCCCGGCCCAGGGCGATCACGTCCTTCATCCCGGCGGCGATGCCCAGCATTTTCGTCCGGTAGGACCCGTCCTCCTCGACAATCCGGGGGGCGAGGCGGTCTGTGAGCGTCGTCATCCGTGCATCCTTTTGCCGTTCACATAGGTTTGCCGCACCCGCTCCAGCGCGAACAAGTCCTGGTCGGGGTTGCCATCGACCACGATCAGGTCAGCTGCCTTGCCGACCTCAAGCGTGCCGATCAGATGGTCCATCTTGGACAGGCGCGCGGGACGGATCGTGATGGAGGCAAGGGCGTCCATATTGTCCGGGCAGACGCCGACCTTGACCATATGCGCAAGTTCCGGCGCGATCACGTCATGTTCCACCGCCGGGCTGCCCGCATCGGTGCCAAAGCTGATCTGCACGCCTGCTTCGGCGGCCTTCTTCAGCCCGGCATAGCGGGAAGGGTCGGCGACGGCTTTGATCCGCTCTTCGATCTTCCATTCCGGAATGCCGAACTTGCGGGCGATGTCAGGCTGCGACTGCATCACCAGCGGAGCAAAGGTGGTGACGATGGGGATATTCTTGGCCACCAGGATCGCGATGGTCTCGTCGGACATGGACCCGCCGTGTTCGACGCAGTCCACGCCGAACTCAGCCACGCGCCGGATGCAGGCGTCATAGGTCGCATGCGCCGTGACCGGCAGACGGTTGCGGTGTGCCTCGTCGATCACGGCGGCGAGTTCTTCATCGGTGAACTCCAGCGTGTCGTGGCAGGCCATGATCTTGATGAGGTCCGCGCCGCCCTTGACCTGCTCGCGCACGGCGCGGCGCATCTCGTCGGCCCCGCTCGCCTCGCGGCACACCCAATAAGTATGCCCGCCGGTCTGGATGATGGCGTTGCCGCAGACCTTGAGCCGGGGCCCGGGGAAAATTCCCTGCTCCACCGCCTGCTTGGAATAGAGGTTCATGTCGTGGAACCCCAGATCGCGCACCATGGTGATCCCGGCGCGCAGCGATTTCAGCATGTTGCCTGCCGCCTTGAAGGCGGAAATCGGCTTGGGGTCGTCCATGGACTGGCGGGCCAGATCGTGGATGCCGTCCCAGTTCAGGTGGGCATGGCTGTTGATCATGCCGGGCATGATCGTGCCGCCGGTCTGTTGCGCGCCGGCGGGCGCGCCCTGGCCGACCGAGGTGATCTTGCCGCCCGCGATGGTGACATGCCCATCCTCGATCACGCCCCCCGTCATCGGGATGATGCGCCCCGCCAGCGTGATGTCGACAAACGGGACATCGAACATCGGTTTGGTGATCTTCTGGTAACGCCAGGCGGCTGGTTCGGGCATCTGCGACTCCTATACGATGACGCGGGCGTCAAATGGGTGGTTGGATTGAAAGCGGCTTGGGGTTTCGACCTGCGCCTGACCCACGATCAGGGTCTCGATGCAGCGCCAGCCGTCATGAGCGGGCCGGTAGATCCCCGGTTCGCAGGAAAACACCATGCCAGGGGCGGTCGGCGTGTCGTCACCGATGGACAGCCAGGGCGCCTCATGCCCCTCGACGCCCATGCCATGCCCGATGCGGTGGCGGATCGCCGCCCCGAACCCGGCCGCACGGATCGGCGCAAGCGCCGCGTCGTTGACCTCTGTACAGGTCAGACCGCGCGCCAATGCGTCGCGCGTCGCATCGTTGGCCGCCTGCATCGCCGCCATGACCTGGCGCTGGTCGCCGCTCAGGTCGCCATAGACAAACGTTGCCGCACTTTCGGCGTGATAGCCGCCAAGCGATGCCCCGATGCCCACGATGATCGGCTCACCCTTTTGCGGCACGCGGTGCAGCACCGCGCCATGCGGCAGCGCCGCGCGCGGGCCGGAATGCACCGATGAGGTGATGCCCATCTTGGTCCCGGCAAAGGCCGCATTGTGCATGGCCGCCATCACCGCGCGCGCATGGCCCGTGCAGTCAGCCTCCAGATCCAGTTCGGTTCCACCTTGACCGATCATGTCCCCCGCCACCGCCAGAAACCGCTGCAGCACAAGGTCGGCAAATCCCGCCGCAGCGCGGACAAGGGCCAGTTCTTCAGGATGCTTGATGCTGCGTTCGGGCAGGCAGTGGTCCGTGAGGTCAATCTGCGCAAGGTCCTGCGCCGAAGCCAGCAGGCTTGCGTCCAGCGTGTCGATGCCCAGCCGTTTCGCGCGGGTTTCGCCGATCATCCACAGCACGGGGGGGACGACGCCCGGAAACTCCTCATAGGTCCGCACCGTCACGCCGGGCACGTCCATCGCGTTTTCCAGTTCCAGATGCGGCACGAACAGCGTCGGCTCGGCGCCCACCGGCAACCACAGCCCCATGGGCCGTTCGTGGATCGAGAATTTCCAGCCCGAGGCATAGCCAACATTTCCCGGCGCCAGCAGCAAAAGCCCGTCAAGGCCCGCCCGTTCCGCCCGCGCGCGCAG
>JANPKV010000188.1:0-8740 GCA_031426185.1 Rhodobacterales bacterium
TTGCTTCCCCAATAGTATGTGCGTACCGAAAACAGGGGCTTCGCCCTTTTCCGCAAGCTCAATGACTGCGTGATAACCCTTGAGATGCTTTTCACCGATATCCGCGGCCGCGATTTCCGAGAAACCTGCATCTTCCAATGCTGCAATGGTATCGGCGGGGCGCATTAGGTAAGCCCCACTTCCGTCTTCCGACCAGGGAACCGGGTGGTGCGGATCACCGACTTCGCCTAGCCCGTGTTCAGTCAAGGCGAAGAACGCCCCCGGCTTCAGGACCCGGAACGCCTCGCTGAAGAAGGCACTTCGATCCGGGACATTCATCGTGACGTGCTGGGTGTAGCCGCCATCGAACGAGTTGTCGCCATAGGGGAGTTTCTGTCCGTCACCGTGCCGACACGCAACCACATCTTCCATTCCGACAAGCGCGCTCAGCCGGTTGGCCGCATCGACGAACGGGGCCGTGATGTCGATGCCGTCGACGTGGCAACCGAAACGCTTCGCGAAATACCTGGCGGGACCGCCAAGCCCGCAGCCGATGTCCACTAGCTGATCCCCCCTTCGGATCGGCAATACATCCGCCAGCTCCACAGTGGCCGGGAACCCCCTGGCATGGAAATGGTCCACGGGTGCGAGTTGTTCAATGGTAACGGAGCTGGGATCAATACCGGCCAACTCCATCGTTTCCAGGATCAGGGAATAGACGTCTCCCTTGCCCCAGTGATCCGCGATGGCTTGCGCGTCCGTCATCTCCGCCCCCTTTTTTGTCGGGCATTGATAGCACACTTCCTGCTGTTGCCCGAGGTGGTTTTCTTTGGTCCGCTTGGGGCTCGATGCGGTAATGCGGCGGCGCGGCAAGAGACGTCTCGCAAGCCTGTCCAGCCCTTGACGCACCCGGCCCTTTACCGCCGTTCAAAATCTCACTGATGAATGACCGCTTGGTGGCAGCAATTTTCAGCATTAGGAAGTTGAACTGGGTCAAGCGTTGCTGTCGGAACAAAGCCCTTCTTGGAAGGATTCTTCGGTTGCTGCGCCGGAAAGGGCCGGAAGATGAACGAGATCGAGCTCAAGCTGCAAGTGGATGCTGCTTCCGCCGAGGGGCTTGCAGCGTCGAAGGTGCTGCCAGAGAAGTGGCGAACTGTGCAGCAACGCGACCTCTACTTCGACACGGCTTATCGTGCCTTGGCAGAGGCCGGCTTGTCGCTCCGCATCCGGCAAAGCGGGTCTCACCGCACCCAGACAATCAAGAGGTCGGGAGGCAGTGCGGCTGGACTTTTCGCGCGATCTGAATGGGAGATGCATGTAAACAATGATGTTCCCATCGTCGACGAAACTTCGCCGGTGCACGCTGCGCTTGGCGGAGCGGTAAATGACTTGTTACCGGTATTCGAGGTCGAGGTGACGCGTAAGATCTGGGATTTCCAGGATGTCGATACGAATATCGAGGTCGTGCTCGACCGCGGCACAATCAGCGCCGGAGACCGGCACACCTCCATCTGCGAAATGGAGATGGAACTTAAGTCGGGCCAACCTCAGGCGTTGTTTGAATTGGCAAGAAAGTTGGGCGGTGCGGTGGGGGTCCGCTTGGGGGTCCTGACGAAAGCTGAGCGCGGCGACCTTCTGACGCAGGCACTGCAGGGCGTGGTAAAGGCGGGGCCTGTGCCACTTCACAAGGAGATGAGAGCGGCGGAAGCGTTTCAGGTCATCGTGCTATCCTGCATCAAGCATTTCAGGCTGAACGAGGATCTGCTTCTAGCGTCCCGTTCGCCTGAGCCTCTGCATCAGGCCCGCGTTGCGTTGCGTCGGCTCCGATCTGCCGTCTCGATCTACAAGCTGCTTCTTGGGACCGATGCCGCTCGCGAACTGAGGGATGGATTGCGTGAGCTTGCCGGAGAGCTTGGACCAGCGCGTGAACTTGATGTGCTGTTGCAACGCGCAAAACCTGGGAAGCTACGCGACCAACTTCAAACCGAGCGCGAATCGGCATATGACCGGGTCGGAGAAGCCCTTGGTTCAGGCACGGCACGAGCTCTGATGCTGAATATGGTGGAGTGGGTCCAAATAGGTTCTTTGCTGGTGGACCCGGACACAGAAGCAACAAGGACCCAGCCGGCCCGCACTTTTGCTGCCCGTGCCTTGAGCCGTTTTCGACGCAAGGTGAAGGAGAGCGGCCGCAACCTCAGGGGCACGGAAGACGAGGCGCGACACGAGCTCCGGAAAGATGCCAAGAAGCTACGCTATGCAGCGGAATTCTTCGCATTCTTGTTCGACGGGAAGGGCGAAAAAGCCCAGCAGAAGAACTTCATTATCGCTCTTGAGGCCGTTCAGAATGAACTTGGGGCGCTTAACGACTTGGCAACGGCGCCCCATGTTCTAGCCCGCTTGGGCATCGCGGACGATCCGGAAGCGCCAGCGCTATTGGCGAGAGGCAAGAAAAAGGCTCTGATCGCCGCCGCAGCTGACGCGCATGGCGATCTCGTCGACGTCGGCTGCTACTGGCGGTGACGACTGCCCGGCCTTAACGGCTCACTGGATGGTCTGGTGCAAGCGGTCGGGAGGCAATGCCGAATAGCCACTCCGACCGGCCACCCAGGTCCGAACCGGAGCGGGGGTCTGGCCTTCAGGCCAGTCGAGTAGAACAAGATCCGCACGTAAGCCCGGTGCAATGCGGCCTCGGTCGGTTAGGCCCATGGCGGCGGCGGGATTGGTCGAAACAAGTTTCCACAGGCTTTCCAGTGGTGCCACCCGGTCAGCGTGAAGCCGCACCATCGCGCCCAACATGGCGGGGTAGTAGTAGTCTGAAGCTAGGATGTCGCACAGTTTCCGGGCAATCATCTCTGCAGCACCCGGGCTACCCAGATGGCTGCCACCGCGCATGGCATTCGGAGCACCAAGGACGATTGGGTCTCCCGCATCTTTCGCGGCAAGAAAGACCCGCTCATGCATCGGAAACTCGGCAATGTGCGCGCCAAGCCTGCGATAGTAGTCGCGCGTTTCCAGTTGGCTGTCGTCGTGGCTTAGCATCGGGGCGCCAAAGGAACGGGCTAGCGCCGCCATGCGGTCGATATGGCCGGGAACCTTGCCGCGCCGCGCCCAGATGCTGGAAATCAGCGTCACGAAATCGGCAGTGGCCATGTGGGCACGTTTTGCCCGCTCCGCCATCTTGCGCAGGAAGGCGTCGGCAGACATCTCTGTGACCGGGTAATCCTCGACATGGTCGAAGGGCCGGTCATGGAGGGCGATTTCCGGGTGCAGCAATGCGGCCGTGGTGTGGTCGTTGAAGGCCAAAGCCGGTCGATCCGGCCCGGCAAGGACATGGGCGATCAGCGGTTCGGCTTCGGGACAGAAGGTTTCCCACCGCAACTGGATGCGGTTGTCGGCGGTCAGGCGTGGGCGCAATGCCTCCAGCGCACGCACCACCTGCCAGCCGGTGTCCACACTGCGCAGGCCCGGTTCCCACGACAGAGTCAGCGCGTGATAGGCCGTGGCGATGCCGTTGGTTGCGAGTTGCCGGTCCGTTTCCAGAAGGGCGGCCTCGGTCGGCACGGTGACGCCGGGACGTGGCATCAACTGGCGCTCGAACGCGTCGCCATGAATGTCGACAAACGCGGGGGCAAGATAGCGGCCCTTGCCCGCAATGATGACAGCACCATCCCGCGCCACGTCGATGCCGGTGATCCGGCCACCTTCGATCCGCAGGCTGGCCGTCTCGACCCGGTCGTCCAGGATCAGCCGCGCACCTTCGATGAATTCAGCGATCATCAGATCTTCTCGGCCAGCAGGTGCCAATGCCACGAACCGGGCTTGTCATGCACATGGTCGAACAAGGTGAACACCTCGAATTCGGGCATCAGGGCCAGAAGGTCTGCGGCGCTGCAGAAGTAATGCGGATGCACCTTGTCGCCCTGCCCGTCAAAGGTCCAGGTGTTACGGCTGATTTCCCGGCCCGGCGCTTTGGACCGTTCGACGGGAATCCGGCGGGCCGACAACATGGTGGCCATGAACGTGCCGCCTGCCTTTGTGACGCGGGCAATCTCGGCCATGGTGCGGCGGACGATGGTTTCGTCGCCGTGATAGATGACGTTCCACGACAGCACATGGTCGAAGTGACCCGCATCAAACGGCAAATTCGTCATCGGGGCCCGCGTGGTCGCGATGTCTAGCCTCTGCGCCTGGGATGCCGCGTCAATTGCGGCCACGGCGGCCTCGGCGGCGTCAAGCGCGGTCACGTCATACCCCATCGCCGCCAGTGCCAGCGCATGCCGCCCGATTCCGGCCCCAAGGTCAAGGACGCGGCTGCCGGGGGCAAGGCTGCGTGCATGTTCCAGCACCCAGGGCTCGGCCTTCAACCAAGGCGAGGCGGCGTCGGCCTGCTGCCATTCGGTGTTCCAGTACAGATGGGCGGTATCGGTAGTCATATCAGTTTCCTTCGGATCCAGCCTGAGCCTTGCTCGACGGCGATGACAAGGACCAGCATCATCAGGATGATGGCAAGCGCCTCGTCGTAGTTGAAAAGGTCAAAGGCCACCTTCAGGTCAACCCCGATGCCCCCCGCGCCGACAAGGCCAAGGGCAGCCGACCCGCGAACGGATTTCTCCAGCGCAAACAGCGAGGTGGCGGTGAAGGATGGCAGGCAGGCCGGAAAGACGGAAGAGACGATTGTGCCCAGTCGGCTGGCTCCGATGGCGCGCAGGGCGTCCTGCGGGCCGGGGTCGGTTTCTTCCATGGCCTCGGCGAAGAAACGGCCGGCAAAGCCGATCTTGTCCACCATGATCGCCATGACCCCGGCCGCGGGACCAAGCCCGACGATGATGATGAAGATGATCGCCCAGACCAGATCCGGCACCGTGCGGAACAGCGCAATGACCGCACGGGCGAAGTGGCGCACTACCGGATGCGGCGACAGCCGGTCGGTGGCAAGGATCGCAAAGGGAATGGCCAGCAAGAGGCCCAGAAAGCACCCCGCAACCGCCATCTGCAACGTCTCCAGCAGCTTCCAGCTGATCGGCACGATGCGGCTGAAATCGGGCGGGAACATCTGCATCAGCATGCCCGACGGGGCAAAAAGGCGAGCGATGCCGCGGCTTAGCTTGTCCAGCGCGGGGGCAGTGGCGGCTAGGGATGAGACGACCAGCGCCAGCACCAGAAGAATGGCCACATACTCCGGCAGGCTGCGATGGCTGAACCGGGCGGGCGGCACGGGTAGGTCGGTCATGACGCCTCCTGATGGTCAAAAAATCGCCGCAGACCGGCTGCGTCAGCGTCGGCGGTTGGCAGGTCCAGCGCAATGCGACCCTGGGCAATGCCAAGGATACGATCAGAAAACTCCAGCGTATGCTCCAGCCGATGCGAGATCATCAGGAGCGACAGCCCCTTTTCCCGCACCAGACTAAGCAGCAGCGCCATCACTTCTTCCCCCGTTTGCGGGTCAAGACTCGCGTCCGGCTCATCGGCAAGGATGAAGGCGGGACGCTGCATCAACATGCGGGCAATTGCCACGCGCTGCTGCTGCCCGCCCGAAAGGCTGTCCACCCGCGCCACGGCCCGGTCGGCAAGGCCGACACGGACAAGGCACAGCATGGCTTCGGCCCGCACCTCGGCCGGGGCCAGCGCCTGAAACCATGCGCGCGGACCCGACAGGCGCGACTGGACACCATGGATCACATTTGACAGCACCGACAGTCGAGGCACCAGATTGTGGCGCTGCCAGACGATGCCCACCTGCGCGCGAAACGCCCGCAAGTCGCGCGGGGCCAGCCCGCGGACGTCACGGCCCAACATCTCGATCTTGCCGTCGCTCGGTTCAATCAGCCGGATCAAACATTTCAACAAGGTGGACTTGCCCGAGCCATTGGCCCCGATCAACGCGGTGGACTGTCCGGGGGCCAGCGCGAAGTCGAGGCCGCTTAGGATGCTGCGGTCGTCAAAAGTCTTGGCAAGACCGGATACAACCAAGACCGGCTCCACCTTGGTGGAGCCGTTCAGCGTCGTTGCAAGCGCAAGGTGCGCGTTCACTCGTGGTTCACTCGACGAATTCGGTGAACTCGGTGATGCCGATGTTTTCGTACATCTTGCGGATGATGTCATAGTCGGCGTCGGTCACCGTCGCACCAAAGCTGCCCCCGATGTACTTGGCGTTTTCCTCGGTCGCGGTCAGCGCCGCCAGAAGTGCATCGTTGTTTTCGGCAAAGGTCTTGCGGACGATTTCGACCACTTCGGCGGAAACGGTCGGCGACACCAGAAGCACGTCGTTCGGCAAGGTCACACCCTTGGCGATCGGGCGGAACTTTTGGTCAGGGAACTTTTCGGTGATGCTGTCGATGTGGGTGCGGTTCAGGCCGATGGCGCCGATGTCACCTGCGATCAGAGCTTCAACAGCTACGTTGCGGTTCAAGAAGACCGGTTCGTAATCGACGCTGTAGGTCAGCCCCGTCTCGGACATCAGCGTGACCGGGCCAAGATGCTGCGAGGTCGACCCGATTTCGCCAAAGGACACCTTCATGCCCTTGAGGTCGGCAGGCGTCTGCACCGGGCTAGCGTCCAGCACGACGAGGGTCGCGTAATAGTCGGGGCGGACCCAGGTGACGACGGGCAGCGCCTTCAGGCGAGCGTTGAACACCACGTATTCCGCCGGGCCGGTCAGAACGAAATCGACCTGATCTGCAGCCATCGCCTCGACAGCGACTGTACGACCGGACACCGGAAAGAACTCGACCTTCAGGCCCGAGGCAGCTTCGAAGGCATCCTTGAACGGCCCCATCTCGCGCTGCAGCGCCTCAAGACCGTCGATGTCGGTAAAGGCAAAGCGGATGGTGTCCTGCGCCGCGGCATTGGAGGCGGCAAGAACGCCGAGGGCAATCAGTCCAGAGGCGAGCAACTGTTTCATAGCGGGATCCTAGTTCTCTTTGTTTCGACTTCCGGCTATTTTCTTTATGCGACAGGCATGTGACCACTTGATCAAGGATCGATGACAAAGCTCACGTTGCACCCCGTACGAGTTTGCGAACGCGACCGAAGCTTCCGCACGATCTCTGCTGTTCTCCCGCGTCGGCAATGATCGCAAGCAGGGTCTTCTTGCCGCCCCTCGCGCTGCCTTTCCCGAGACTGCGAGTCCTAAGCGCCCGCAGCGAAAGTCCGCTTTGTTCAGCAATCCCGACCTTTGTTGGTGACGCGACGAATGTCGGTTTCCCGCCCAGACTGTGTAAAAACTCCTTTTTTTGCTATACTTTAGCAGGTTTGGGAGGGTTGGTATGGCAGTGGGATCAGACGGTGCTTTTTCCGGAGCGTTTGGAGGACTGGATCGGCGAAGATCACTTGGTCCGTGTCGTCGATCTCTTCGTCGATGAACTCGACCTGGCGACGCTTGGCTTCCATCGCCATGCGGCCGCGCGGACAGGTCGGCCTGGCTATCATCCAGCCATCCTGCTGAAGCTTTTCATCTATGGCTATTTGAACCGTATCCCGTCCAGTCGCCGACTGGAGCGGGAGGCGGGACGGAATGTCGAGCTGATGTGGCTGACCGGTCGCCTCGTGCCCGACCATAAGACCATCGCGGATTTCCGGCGCGATAACGGTGCCGCCATCCGCCGGACCTGCGCAGAGTTCGTGGAGCTTTGTCGCCGGATCGGTGTGCTGAAGGGCGATTGCGTGGCCGTCGACGGCAGCAAGTTCAAGGCAGTCAACAATCGCGATCGCAACTTCACCAAGACCAAGGTCGCCAGCAATCTCGCCCGTCTGGAGGCCGAGGTCGGGCGCTATATCGAGGAGGCTGACAGGATTGATCGCCAGGAGGTCGGCGAGGTACGGGCGGAAAGGGCTGCCCATCTGACCGGCCCATATCGCCGCGTCCGGCAACAAATCGAACGCCTTCTCGCCGTGAAGGAAGCGTTGGTCGACATCCCCGACGGGCAGATATCGCTGACCGATCCGGATGCCCGGGCCATGGCAACGCGCGCCCAGCACAGCGGGCATGTCGGCTACAATGTCCAGAATGTGGTCGATGCCGAGACCCATCTGATCGTGACGCATGAGGTGACCAACCAGGGCCACGACCGGGATCTCTTGACCGCGATGGCAACGCAGGCAAAGGCAGTCCTCAAGCGTGAGGATCTGCATATCCTTGCGGACAAAGGCTACTTCAGCTCCCGCGAAGTCCTGAGCTGCCATGAGGCTGGCATCACCGCGACGGTGCCGCGTCCGGACACATCCGGCAGCCGGTCCGAAGGGCGCTATGTGAAGGCCGACTTTGCCTATGAGGCGGACGCCGACATCTACCGCTGCCCGGCTGGCGAAGAGCTGACCTACCGCTACACAACCGAAGAGGACGGCCTCAAGCTGCGGCGTTACTGGACGACGGCTTGCCAGGGCTGCGACATCAAGAGCCGCTGCACGACCGGCCGGGAACGGCGGATCACCCGGTGGGAGCATGAACACTTGATCGAGGAAGCCGATGCCCGGCGGCGCAGCATATCGGCGCCGATGATGGTCCGCCGCTCGACGGTCGAGCACCCCTTCGGCACCCTCAAGGCGTGGATGGGCCCCAGTCCCTTCCTTACCCGGCGGCTGAAGAACGTCGGAACGGAATTTGCGCTGAACGTCCTCGCCTACAACATCAAGCGAATGATCTCGCTGATCGGCCTCAAAGGGCTGATGCGGGCAATCCCAGGCTGATCGAACGCCCGAAAGAGCCATAGGCAGGCGTCTGCGAGAGCGATACGACCGTTTCCAGCCTCAAATGGTCGTCACC
>JANPKV010000189.1:0-9703 GCA_031426185.1 Rhodobacterales bacterium
GTGCCGAACCATTTGTTCATCGCGACGATCTGAACGGCAACCTCGTCGGAAACCTGCATTGCTTGGGCCTGGGCCATGTTTGATCCTTACCGGTGGTCGGTTTTGAGCTTGTTTTCGAGATACATCGAATAGCGCGACATCCCAAAGCAGATGACAAAGAAGATGGCACCGACAAAGATGTAGGGCTCCCAGTAGATGCCCTTCCACGCGATGTCGGCACGCACGGCGTTGGTGACGCCGCGCAGCGGGTCCATCAGGCCGACGAAGGACACAAGCGTGGTGTCCTTGAAAAGCCCGATAAAGGTCGACACGATCGACGGGATCGACACTTTCAAGGCCTGCGGAAGGATGATCAGGCGTTGCGCGTTCCAATAGTCGAGGCCAAGCGCGTTGGCGGCCTCGTACTGGCCGCGGGGCAGGGCGGCGAGACCTCCCCGGATCACCTCGGCCAGGTAGGCGGCCGCGAAGAACGTCACCAGGATGATGACGCGCAGAATGATGTCGAAGGTGGTCCCCGGGGGCAGGAAGTATCCCAACAGCAGCGATGCGGTAAACAGAAGCGTGATCAGCGGCACGCCGCGAATGAATTCGATGAAACCGATGCAGATTGTCTTGATGATGAAAAGGTCGGACTGTCGTCCCAGCGCCAGCAGGATCCCCAGCGGCAGAGAGAACGAGATGGCGGTGACCCCGATGACGAACGCCAGTAGAAAGCCGCCGAATTCGTCCGAGTCCACGGACTGCAAGGCAAGCGGTGCGTTCGACGACAGGATCTCGACTGCGGCACGGTCGATGAAGACCCACCAGAAGACCGCGGCAACGATGGCGATCCCAGCCCCGACCGAGGCGCCGACCGTCCCCTGCACCAGCCGGAACGCGACCCATGCCACGACAAAGCCGGCCATTGCGACGATGGGGGTCCAGACCGATCCACCCCAGAGCAGGAAGAAGGCAATGCCCGGATAGATGATCGTGAACCAGAGCATCTTGCGCGGCAGCGACAGGAAAAGGACCGGAGCCACGGCGACGGCAAGCAAGGCAAGCGCCAGCGTGGGGCGCCAGTAAAGCGCAGGCGGGTATAATCCGAACAGGAACTGGTTCCAGCGTTCGCGGATCATCGCCCAGCAGGCACCCGATGCGTCGGGACCCGCGTTGGCGGCTACGATGTCCCGGCATTCCTGGATCGACTCCGCGTTCCAGACCGAGTTCCACAACCACGGACCCAGCCACTGCACCAGAAGGAACACAATCGAGAGGCCAAGCAGCGTGAGAATCGTGTTGAAAGGCCCGGAGAACAGGTTTTCGCGCCCCCATTTGACGGCGCCACGCTCCGTCACAGGCGGCTTTTGTGCGGGCAGCATTTCGGTACGGTGGAAGGTGTCCGTCATCTCAACGCTCCTTCAACTGCACGGATCGGTTGTAGACGTTCATCACCGCCGAGATGATCAGGCTGATCGTCAGGTAGATGCCCATCATCAAAAGCATGCATTCAAGTTCACGGCCGGTCTGGTTCAGCGAGACGCCTCCCAGCGTTCCGCGCAGGTCCATGTAGCTGACCGCGACGCCAAGCGAGGTGTTCTTGGTCAGGTTCAGGAACTGGCTGATCAGGGGCGGGATGATCACACGCAGGGCCTGCGGCAGGATCACCAGGTTCATCGTGCGGTTCGGGCGCAAGCCAAGGGCGAAGGCTGCCTCTGACTGCCCGCGCGAAATCGCCTGGATGCCCGACCGCACGATTTCCGCGATGAAGGCCCCCGTATACAGCGCAAGGGCAATGGTCAGTGCGGTGAAGGGATGGGGCAGAAGGAACCCGCCCTCGAAGTTGAATCTTTCCGGTGGTTGCGGGATGTCGAGGTAGAACCCGGCCGCCAGAAGGACCAGGATCAACGGGCCGAAAAGCACCAGAAGCCTGCTCCACCAGGTTGTCGGCCGGACGCCGGTGGCCTCCTGGACGACGCGGGCGCGGCGGGCAATGGTGCGGCTGGCCCAGATGCCCAAGCCCAGAACTACGACGACTGCCAGGAAGGTCAGATTGACCGAAATGCCCGCAATCGAGACGCTGCCGAACGGATGTTCGAAGGCAGGCCAGGGGATGTAGGTGCCCCGATTGGTGAAGGCAACGGTCTCAAGGACCGCCATCGAGGCCGTCGGCACTTCGCCCGCTTCCTGCATCGCGGGGGTCAGCTTGAACTGGTTCGGCGACGGCGTCAGTTCTGTCAGGGGTACGAAGATCACAAGGATCCACAGAAGGACCGGGATGTTGCGGAAGATCTCGACATAGACGGTCATCAGCCTGGCGATCAGCCAGTTCTTCGACAGGCGCAGCACGCCGACCAGCACGCCGATGATGGTGGCAAGGATGCAGCCGACCACTGCGACCACAAGCGTGTTCAAAAGGCCGACCAGCAGCGCGCGGAAATGGGTGCTGTTGCTGTTGTAGGGGATCAACGTCTGCGCGATGTCATATCCCGACGGGCTGAACAGGAAGCCGTAATTGAACGGCCTGCCCTTGGCGGCCAGATTCTCCGAAACGTTGTGCAAAAGCCAAGCCAGCGCCAGCCCGAACAGGATCAGCACCACGACCTGAATGGTCAGTGACCGGAACCGCGTGTCATAAACCAGCATCGAGAGCCGAAAGTGATCTTTCGGCGCGTCAGTGGCCAAAGCCATGTCGGAAAACCCCCAGTTGACACTAGCGCGATGAGATAGCCTGAACCCAGTTGTCGGGTCTAAGTGGCCTGTCTCACGCGGAATTGCCGAAAGTGACGGGCGCACCGCGTTGGTGGTGCGCCCGAGGATCAGATCAGCGGAACGGTGCTGCGTATTGCAGGCCGCCCTGGGTCCAGAGCGCGTTCAGGCCGCGGGCCAAACCGATGGCAGTGGAGGTGCCGACATTGGCTTCGAAGATCTCGCCGTAGTTGCCGCCCGCGAGGATGGCGCTCTTGGCGAAATCATTACCGAGGCCGATCTTCGGGCCCATGTCCCCGTCGATGCCAAGCAGACGGCGCACCTCCGGGTCATAGTTGGGATCGGCAGTTGCAGCGGCTTCGATCTCGCCGATGTTCGCTTTGGTGATGCCTTTCTCTTCGGCGATCAGCAGTGCGAAATAGGACCAGCGCACGATGTCGCCCCAGTTGTTGTCGCCATGACGCACGACCGGGCCCAGCGGCTCTTTCGAGATGATTTCCGGCAGGATGATGTGGTTCTCTGGGTCTGCGAAGGATGCCCGGCTCGCCGCGAGACCCGAGGCGTCCGTCGTGTAGGCGTCGCAGGCACCGGCCATATACTGACGCGCGGCCTCGTTGTCGTCGACCACGTTCACCGGGGTGTAGTTGATGTTGTTGGTCTTGGTGAAGTCGGCCAGGTTCAGTTCGGTCGTGGTGCCGGTCTGGATGCAGATCGTCGCGCCGTCCAGTTCCTTGGCCGACGAAACGCCCAGTTCCTTTTTCACCATGAAGCCTTGGCCGTCATAGTAGGAAACCGCGACGAAATCGAAGGCAAGCTCGGTATCGCGTGAAAAGCTCCAGGTGGAGTTGCGCGACAACAGGTCAACCTCGCCCGAAGCAAGTGCCGTAAAGCGCGTCTCGCCGGTCAGCGGGACGAACTTGACCTTGGTCGGATCGCCCAGAACCGCCGCTGCCACGGCACGACACACGGAGACGTCAAGGCCGCTCCACTCGCCATTGGCGTCGGGCATCCCGAACCCGGTCAGGCCGGTGCTGGAGCCACAGTTCAGTTCCCCACGTGCCTTCACAGCCTCAAGTGTTGCCTGGGCCTGCGCGGCACCCACGGTCAGCGCAGCGGCTGCCAGTGTACCGAGAAAAACGGATGTTTTCATTCTTACCTCTTCCTGAGTGACCGCCGTTTGAGACGGCATTTTTTGCCCTGCTTTCACGGCAGGTGAGAAAAGTGTTGGAGTAACGCCCTCTCCCAGTGTCGGACAGTTTCGGCCAAAGCGCTTCGAGACGTCAAGCGAAACTGAGGTATACCGAAATGATGCCTGCAAATCAGACATTTAGCCTGTTTTTCGGGCAAGGCTGCCTTGATGCTGAGCAGGGTTCGGACGGATTGTTACCCGCACAATCGAAAGAATCGCTCCGCCTGCAGAAAATCGCCCTTGCGTCGTGTCTCGGCCTGGGCGGCTTCTGCGTCGACGCCCCAGACCTCTGATTGCCATGTTTCGTCGATCCGGGAGGCGGCCCATGCGGCCTCGGGGTCGATGAAGCGGCTGGTCACGGCAAGCGTCAGCACCAGCGACCCGCTGATCGCGATCAGGTCATGCGCGGCCACGATCTCGAACGCCGTCATCGCCCGCAAACGTGCCGTCAGTCGGTCCAGGCTCAGTTGCGGCTGGGCGACCGGAATGACGCCTGTGGTCACGTTCAAGGGCGCGGCGAGCGTCTTGGCGGACCATTCAAGCAGCGGGTCCCACGCGGCATCCTGGCGACGTCGCAAGGCGGGTTCGGCGCCGCGGTAACACAGAAGATCGGTTTCGCCATAGGCTGCCAAAAGGGTCACAACCTCGTCAAACTGGGGCGTGACCTTGTCGATGGCCGAATTGGCGGCGCGGGTATGGGGCATCGATGCGGGGTCGATCTTGGTTCCCTGCGCCTGCCATTCCGCAGCGATCGCCTCGGCCATAGCCTGCGTCGGCAGGACCAGCGGCGCCTTGTTCGGGGTCCGGACGGGCCGCGCATCCAGCCGGACGGTGTAGCCACCGTCGCAGGGTTCCGCATGGGCGTTGGTCCAGAACCGTTTAGGGGCCCAGCCCGAGCTCATCTAATCGTCTCGAAGGGGTCGGCGGGGACGTCGTCCACTTTCCAGTCCATCAGGGCCCAGGTGCGGGCCATGTGTTCGGGCAAAGGCGCGGTGAAGGTCATCTCGACCTTGGTGATCGGATGCTGGACGGTCAGCATGCGGGCATGAAGGTGCAGCTTGCGCGACACGTCGCCACCGACCTGCGCGCCCCAGCCATCGCCCATGTTTTCCGTGCTTGACCCACCATATTTTCCATCCCCGGCAATGGGATGGCCGATTTCCGCCATATGCGCGCGCAACTGGTGGGTGCGCCCTGTCACCGGCTCCAGCGCCATCCAGGCCAGCCGGTCGCCAAGGAACCACAGCGTGAAATAGTCGGTATGGGCGCGCTTGGCGTCGGGGTAGTCGGCGACCTTGGCGGGGTGGATGCAGATCATCTTTTCGCCTTCGCCACCGCGTCCGTGGCCTGGGGCTTTCATCAGCGCGTATTTGATCGAGCCCTTGCGGGGATGCGGGACGCCCGCGACGACGGCCCAGTAGATCTTGCGCGCCTCGCGGTGGCGCAGCGCCTCGGACAGGGCGCGGGCCACGCGGTCGGTGCGCGCCAGAAGCAGGATGCCGGAGGTATCCTTGTCGAGGCGATGCACCAGTTTGGGCTTTTCCTTGTAGCCGAATTTCAGCGCCTCGGCCAAGCCATCGACATGCCGCTCGCCCTGACCCGAGCCGCCTTGCGACGCAAGGCCCGGCGGTTTGTTCAGCACGATCATGTGCTCGTCTTTCCAAAGCACCGCGTTCTGGATCATCTTGGCATCGGCGGCACTGATCTTGCCACCGCCCTCACGTGCTGGCGGGGGCGTGTCGGGCAAGGGGGGCACACGCACGGTCATGCCCGGCGCGACGTGATCAGAGGCCTTGGCCCGTGCGCTGTCGATGCGGACCTGACCCGTGCGGCACAGCTTTTCGATCATGACCTGCGTCAGTTGCGGAAAGCGGCGTTTCATCCAGCGATCGAGGCGCTGGGCACCTTCGTCGCCGGATACTTCCAGAAGTTGCACACCGGTCATGCTGTCACCGCGCGGACGAGGGCCATACCGACAAGCACCGCGGCGATAGAACCGGCGGTGGTGACAAGGATGTAGGCCATCGCCGTCCCCGTATCGCCGCGTTGCCACAACCCAACGGTATCCAGCGCAAAAGCGGAATAGGTGGTGAATCCGCCAAGGATGCCGGTCATCAGAAACGGGACGAGGCGGGGTGAGGTCTTGTCGGCAAGCAGTGCGGCCAGGATGCCCATGGCAAGGCAGCCCGTCAGGTTAACCAGCAGCGTTCCCATGGGAAAGCCGGGACCAAAGGCGCGCAACGCTGCCGCACCGATCAGGTGGCGCAAAGAGGCGCCGATGGCGCCGCCGAGGGCGACGAGGGGGAGGGTGGTGAACATGGGCCGTCTATTTGCCGGACTCGGGCGATTGTCAACTGTCCGGGGTCAGACAAGGCCGGTGATGATCGCGCGCAGGGTTTCGATCCCCTCGCCCTTTTCGGACGAGGTCATCACCAGTTCGGGGTAGGCTGCGGGATGCTTGGCCAAAGCGGTGCGGACGTTTTCCAGCGTGGTGTCGCGCGTCGCCTTGTTGATCTTGTCGGATTTTGTCAGCACGACCTGGAATGTCAGGGCGCAGCGGTCGAGAAGGTCCATGATCTCCTGATCCGCCGCCAGCACGCCATGGCGCGCGTCAATCAGCACAAAGGCGCGACGCAGGCTGACGCGTCCCGACAGATACTGGCGCAAAAGGGCCTGCCATTTCGCGACGATTGCAACGGGGGCCTCGGCATAGCCATAGCCGGGCAGATCGACCATGTAGCGCTCGGACCCCAGCGCGAAGTAGTTGATCTCCTGGGTCCGGCCGGGGGTATTAGATGCGCGAGCGAGCGTTTTTCGACCTGTCAACGCGTTGATCAGGCTTGATTTTCCAACGTTCGAGCGGCCTGCAAAGCAGACCTCCAACCGATCAGCGGGCGGCAGGCCGGACATCGCGACGACGCCTTTGACGAAATCGACGGGGCCCGCAAACAGCAGGCGTCCGGCTTCGCGTGCCTCGGGGTCGGGTTCGGGGGCGAGGGTGAAGGCGAGGCTCATGGCAGGGTTACCGGGTTGTTCAGGGTGATGTCGCCGCCAGAGATGACCGTCGCATAGACGCCGAAATCCTGATGGCCGTAAGCGGTCTGCAATCCGCCCAGCGTGTCGGCGTCGCGTTGGCCGGAAAGAGGTTCAACTGCGGTGGCAAGGCAGCGGGTGATACGTTCCTCGATGCGCAAGATGGCGTTGCCGATCATGATCTCGCGGCCGATCCAGTCGAATTCGGCAAAGGGCGCAAAACCGTCGAGCCAGAGGTTGCCCCGCCAGCGGTGTGGCGACAATTGTCGGTTCATATGCGCCGAAAGGTCGGCAAGCGAGGACATCGAGAGAATCGACACGGAAGGAAAATCGCTGTCGGTCATGCCGCGTCCAGCGGACACGATGCGGGCGGGCTGTGCGCGGTCGGGCGGGTTCAGGGGCGCCACCCAGTCGAGAAACCGGGGCAGGTCGGCCGCGTCGTCGGGGCGAAACGTCAGCGGAGCCCGGTCGGGATGGGCAAGGTCGATCGTGGCGCTGGCTTCGTCGAGTTTGGCCGTGATCGCCATCAACGAGGGTGCCTTTGCGCCCCGCGCGAAATTGACGCAGGGGTTCCAGCCGTCCTGCAATTTTGCTGCTTCATGCGCTACGGCCCAATGACGGTCCCAGGGAAGGCACTGGCCAGACGTCAGTGTTACGGCAGGCATATCTTCGCGCCCGTGGCTTTTGATCGGGTGGCGCGTGATGCGGACCAGGCGTCCCGCAGCCTGCCCTGTCATCTTTTTCGGCCGGTGGGCTTGTTCGCAGGCGGCGCGCCCGTCTTGTTGGCGGGCTTGGGTGTCGCAGTCTTGGGCGCGGCGGGCTTTGGCGTCGCGGGCTTTGTCACCTTTGCGGCGGGGGGCCTGGCGGTTGCGGGCTTGGCCGCGACCGGTTTGGGGCGCGCGGGGGCCGATGCCGTCAGCGATGCGCCAGCGGCGGCGGCCTCTTTCTTTTTGAACCCGCTTCTGATGTTGCCAAAGATGTCTGGCTTGTGGCCGTGGCTCCGCATGATCAGATATTGCTGGGCGAAGGTGATGGTGTTGTTGGTGATCCAGTACAGGACCAAGCCCGATGCGAACCCACCCAGCATGAACATGAACACCCAGGGCAGATAGGCAAAGACTTGTTGCTGCACCGGATCCGTGGGGGCCGGGTTCAGCTTCTGCTGCAGCCACATCGTGATGCCAAGCAGGATCGGCAGGATGCCGATGAAGATGAGCGCCAGGATGCTTCCTTGGGCGGGGCCATCCCAGGGCAAAAGACCAAAGAGGTTGTAGATCGACGAGGTGTCCGGCGCGGACAGGTCGTTCAGCCAGCCAAAGAACGGCGCATGGCGAAGTTCGATCGTGACGAAGATCACCTTGTAAAGCGCAAAGAAGATCGGGATCTGGATCAGGATCGGCAGACACCCTGCCGCGGGGTTCACTTTCCTGTCCTTGTAAAGCTGCATCATTTCCTTTTGCAGCCGCTGCTTGTCGTCGCCCGCGCGCTCCTTCAGCGCCTCCATCTCGGGCTGAAGTTCCTTCATGCGCGCCATCGAGACATAGGATTTGTAGGCAAGCGGCAGCACGAGGAACTTGAGAAAGAAGGTCAGGCCGATGATGGCAAGACCCATGTTGCCGATGACGGCATTCAGCCAGTGCAGAACGGCGAAGATCGGCTTGGTCAGAAAGAAGAACCAGCCCCAGTCGATGCTGTCGATAAAGCCGGGGATCGGGGCGCGGGTCTGGTCGACCGTGGCACCGAACAGGCGGTCGAGCGCGCCGGGCTCGTTCTGGTAGGCGCGAATGGTGGCCCATTCCTTGGCACCGGCAAAGAGGCGGGTCGTGGTCTGGGCGGTGGCGCCTGGCGCGACGGTAACTTCGGGCTGCCGGACCTGCGCCTGGTATACATCGCCTTGTTCTTGGTGCTTGATGACGGATGTGTAGGGCTTGCCTTGCTCCGGTACCAACGTCGTCATCCAGTAATGATCAGTAAAGCCTACCCAGCCGTCGGTTGTGGCTTGCAGGACCTCAGCGGGGCTTTGTTCCGCGGGGTCTAACGGCAAGTCCACGACATCGGCGTAGTCCACCTCTTCCAACGTGCCGTCAGTACGCCGAACGACACCCTCGTGTACTACAAAAATGTTCTGCAGTTTCGGCAGCCCGTGCCGCGCGATGATGCCATATGCACTAAGGCGCGCCTCAGTCGCGGTGGTGTTTTCTACCGCGTCCGTCACGGTGAAGAGAAAATCGCCGTCCACGGCGATAGTGCGCCTGAATATTAACCCCTTACCATTGTCCCAGCGCAGCGTAACCGGCTTGTCCGGCGACAAGGTTGCGCCAGAAGCGATTTTCCACTCGTCCTGCGCCCCCGGGACGTCGTCGGCCGTTAGCCCTTCGCCGGGTTGCCACCCAAAGACGGCGTAGTAGGGCTGCGCCGCGCCTACCGGGGACAAGAGCTGGACTTCCGGCGAGCCGGGCTTGATCGTCTCGCGGTAGGTTTTCAACGCAAGGTCGTCGATCCGACCGCCGGTCATCGAAATCGAGCCCGACAGTTTGGGCGTGTCAATCGTTAAGCGTGCTGTCTCGGGCAAGGGTTCGGTCTGCATCGTCGTGTCCGCCGTCGGGGCAGCCTCGGTGGCGGCACCGGTGGTGGGCGAGGCGGAGGTGGCGACCGTGTCAGGAACGGTCAGGTCCTGGGTCACCTCGGGCGGCGGGAAAAGAAAGAACCAGACGACGATCACCAGAAAACTGAGGACCGAGGCGAGAATGAGGTTCTTGTTCTGATCTTGCATAACGTTCGCGCTCACTGCCT
>JANPKV010000190.1:0-4492 GCA_031426185.1 Rhodobacterales bacterium
GCCCCGCATCAGCCGTGCGCAGAAGATGGACGCGCTGTCGTCGATGGCCAATATCGCCGGCTACCGCGCGGTGATCGAGGCAGGCTCGAATTTCGGGCGGTTCTTCACGGGGCAGGTGACGGCTGCGGGCAAGGTGCCGCCTGCCAAGGTGCTGATCGTGGGCGCAGGCGTTGCAGGTCTGGCGGCAATCGGCACCGCGACCAGTCTTGGTGCGATCGTCTATGCCTTCGACGTGCGCCCAGAAGTTGCCGAGCAGATTGAATCGATGGGCGCGAACTTCGTCTATCTTGAATTCGATGCCAGCGAATTGCCGGATGGCGCGGCAACCGGCGGCTATGCGGCTCCGTCCAGCCCGGCCTTTGCGGCCAAGCAATTGGCCAAGTTCCGCGAACTGGCACCTGACATGGACATCGTCATCACGACGGCCCTGATCCCGGGACGGCCCGCGCCCAAGCTCTGGACCGCCGACATGGTGGCCATGATGAAGCCCGGATCGGTCGTCGTGGACCTCGCGGCAGAGCGGGGCGGCAACTGCGATCTGACCGTGCCGGACGCCAAGATCGTCAGCGACAATGGCGTGACGGTCGTGGGCTACACCGATTTCCCAAGCCGGATGGCAGCGCAGGCGTCGACACTTTATTCCACCAATATCCGGCACATGCTGACCGATCTTACGCCAAAGAAGGACGGCGTCATCGTCCACAACATGGAAGATGACGTGATCCGGGGCGCGACGGCGGCGCATGCAGGGGCCGTGACCTACCCGCCACCGCCGCCCAAGATCGCGGCGATTGCGGCAGCCAAGCCAAAGCCCAAGGCCGTCGAGTTGACCCCGGTGGAACGGCGTGCGCAGGAAGTTGCTGTCTTCAAGGCGCAGACCCGCAACCAGGTCGGGCTTCTTGCCGTGGGCGGGGGGCTGATGCTGCTGGCGGGGCTTTATGCGCCAGCGAGCTTCATGTCGCACTTCATCGTTTTCGTGCTGGCGGTGTTCGTGGGCTTTCAGGTGATCTGGAACGTCTCGCATTCCCTGCACACGCCGCTGATGGCGGTCACCAACGCGATCTCGTCAATCATCATCCTGGGCGCGCTGATGCAGATCGGCTCGGGGTCGTGGCTGGTGGTGATCCTTGCCGCAGCTTCGGTCTTCATGGCCGGTATCAACATTTTCGGTGGCTTCATGGTCACCCGGCGCATGCTTGCCATGTTCCAGAAGTCGTAAGGGAAGAGGCGCATGGAATACGGGTTCACCACGGCGGCCTATGTCGTTGCAGCGGTTCTTTTCATCCTGTCGCTTGGCGGGTTGTCGGGGCAGGAAAGCGCCAAGCGCGCGGTCTGGTACGGGATTGCCGGCATGGCGCTGGCGGTCGTGGCCACGCTTTACGGGCCGGGTGCGGGCAACTGGCTGATCTCGCTGGTCATGATCGCGGTTGGCGGTGCGATCGGCTGGGTCGTCGCACAGCGCGTTCAGATGACCGAAATGCCGCAGTTGGTGGCGGCGATGCACAGCCTTGTCGGCCTTGCGGCGGTCTTCATCGGGTTCAACACGCATATCGAACTGGTGCGTGTACTGGGCATGGACGACACGGCGCGCGCGGTACTGGACGGGTTCGCTGCGGTTGTTGCAAAGAAATCCGGGGTGGAGATCACCATCCTGCGGGTGGAGACCTTCCTTGGCGTATTCATCGGCGCAGTGACCTTTACCGGATCGGTGATCGCCTTTGGCAAGCTGGCGGGCAAGGTTGACGGCAAGGCGAAAAAGCTGCCGGGCGGGCATGTCCTGAACGCGGCGGCGGCATTGATTTCGTTGGCGTTCCTGGTGGTCTACCTGCAGTCGGGCAGCACCTTTGCGCTGATCGGCATGACAGTGGCGGCGCTGTTCATCGGCTATCACCTGATCATGGGGATCGGCGGGGCGGACATGCCGGTCGTGGTGTCGATGCTGAACAGCTATTCCGGCTGGGCGGCGGCGGCGATCGGGTTCTCATTGTCCAATGACCTGCTGATCGTCGTGGGGGCCCTGGTGGGGTCGTCTGGTGCGATCCTGTCCTACATCATGTGCAAGGCGATGAACCGGTCGTTCATCTCTGTGATCCTGGGTGGCTTTGGGGGCACCACCGGCCCGCAGATGGAAGTGGTGGGCGAGCAGATCGCCATCGACACCGAAGGTGTGGCCGCAGCGCTGAACGATGCCGACAGCATCATCATCATCCCCGGCTACGGCATGGCGGTGGCACAGGCGCAGCAGTCGGTCTCCGAACTGACCCGCAAGCTGCGCGCCAAGGGCAAGACCGTGCGCTTTGCCATCCACCCGGTGGCGGGACGCTTGCCCGGCCACATGAACGTGCTCCTGGCCGAGGCCAAGGTGCCTTACGACATCGTGATGGAGATGGACGAGATCAACGAGGATTTCCCCACGACCGACGTGGCCATCATCATCGGGTCGAACGACATCGTGAACCCGGCCGCACAGGAAGACCCCAACAGCCCCATCGCCGGCATGCCGGTTCTGGAATGCTGGAAGGCCAAGCAGGTCTTCGTGTCCAAGCGCGGGCAGGGCACAGGGTATTCGGGCATCGAAAATCCGCTGTTCTACAAGGAAAACACGCGGATGTTCTACGGCGACGCCAAGAAATCCTTGGACGCGCTGTTGCCGCTGATCGACTGAACGCGGAGGGGGGCCGTTGGGCCCCCCCGGGATATTTGCCAGTAAGAACGGCGTTTAGCCGTTCTTTGCCAGGATGCGCGGCAGGTTGCCCTCGATCCAGCCTGCCAGGGCTGCGACATGGCTTGCTGCCGCGACGCCAAGCGGGGTCAGCGCATAGTCGACATGGGGCGGCACCACATCATGTGCGGTGCGCAAGATGAAGCCATCGCCTTCCAGCTGCTGCAATGTTTGGGAAAGCATGCGTTCGGACACGCCGCCGATACGCCGCCGCAGCGCTGAAAACCGCAACGTGCCGCTTTGCAAGGCGACCATCACCAGCACCCCCCAGCGCGACGTGAGATGACCCAGAATCGCGCGCGAGGGGCAGGCGGTCGCCATCACGTCCGGGGCGAAAGAAAAGCTCTGTGCATTGGCGGGCATGATGCTGTGCGCGGGTTGTTGATACTAACGTTTTTGTAGGTACTTACTTTTGGTAAGTAAAGGGATACCTAGGGTCCGGACAGCAATGGAAGGGATATGTCATGACGAAAATTGCAATTACGGGTGCCACAGGGCAGCTTGGGCGGCTGGCGATTGCCGCGATCAAGGCGCGCAGCGATTCCAGCGATGTCTTGGCACTGGTGCGCGATCCGACTGCGGATTTGGGCGTCCCCGCACGCGCTTTTGATTATACAAAGCCAGAGACATTGCGGCCTGCTCTTGCGGGCGTGGATGTTCTGGTGCTGATTTCATCGAATGATTTCAACGACCGGGTGGGGCAGCACCGCAATGTCATTTCGGCGGCCAAGGCAGCGGGCGTGGGGCGGATCATCTACACCTCGATCCTGAAAGGTGCGGATAATCCGATGGTCTTGGCCCAGGATCATGCTGCCACCGAGGCGGCGCTGGTTGCTTCTGAGGTGCCGTTTACGATTCTGCGCAACGGCTGGTATACGGAAAACTACACAGGCACGCTGGCAGGTTCCGTTGCGGCAGGAGCGATGATCGGGTCTTCCGGGGCGGGGCGCATCGCGTCTGCGGCGCGGGCCGATTACGCCCAGGCGATTGCCGTGGTGGCGCTGGACCCTGCGCATGCGGGCAAGATTTATGAGCTTGCGGGGGACACTGCCCATACAATGGCCGATTTCGCCGCCGAGGTGAGCAGAGTTGTAGGAAAATCGATACCGTACAATGATTTGCCGCCCCAAACCTATCAGGATGTTCTGAAAGGTTTTGGTATCCCGGAGGGCTTTGCGTTCGTTTTGGCCGATTGCGACGTCAAGGCGCAAGGCGGCGCACTGTTTGACGACAGCCAGACCCTGTCGCGGCTGATCGGCCGCCCGACCACGCCAATTGCAGAGCCGATTGCGGCGGCGCTGCAGGTTTGATCACTCAAAGTGAAAGCGGGCCGGGAATGGCCCGCTTTTAGGTTCCAGGGTCAACGCAATACGGGGGGGCCGCCTGCTGCTGCCCGATCGGCAAACCCCGCCAGGGATGACGGCCCGATAATCGCGGCCGCCGCGGATCGCACCGCCAGGCCCGCGCGCGCGCCTGCTGTGCGGCATGAGGAAGGTTTCCTGCGTCACGCGGAAGGGCCGCCCCTCGGCTCCGGTTGCGGTTCCGATGGTTTCGCCCTTGGCGCGGGTGACTGTCAGGCCAGTGCATAGGATTGGGGGCTGTGCTGGCGTATGCCGGTACCCACCGGCGCAGGTATTCGCGCAACACTGATGCGGCATACCCCGGTATTCCAACAATTTTCTCGCCAAACCGACCTGCGCATCCTAACTCACAGCCGTGTATGACCGCGAGACCATCGATGCCGCCCATTCCTGACCACCCCTTGCGCTA
>JANPKV010000191.1:0-3314 GCA_031426185.1 Rhodobacterales bacterium
GACCGCAGCTCCTTTTCCGGTCGGACAGCGTGACTACAGCCTTGTCGGCCCCGACAGCCGCCGTGCGGTTGAGATCGGGCTGGCATCGGCGGAATGGTACCACTCCGACGTGCCCCGCAAGGTCATGAAGGACCTGATGACGCGGACCGACGGGCCCGCCATCCGCGACACCATCCTGTGGTTCGCCCTGCTGATCGGGGGGGCATGGGGCGGCATCCATTTCTGGGGCACATGGGCCTGCGTGCCGTTCCTGTTCGTCTACAGCGTGATCTATGGGTCATCCTGCGACAGCCGCTGGCACGAATGCGGCCACGGAACCGCGTTCCGCACGGCCTGGATGAACGACGTCATCTACCAGATCGCCAGCTTCATGGTGATGCGCAACCCGGTGACCTGGCGCTGGAGCCATGCGCGCCATCACACCGATACCTACATCGTCGGTCGCGATGCCGAAATCGCGTGGATGCGCCCGCCCAAGGTGCTGACGAATTTCCTCGCATTCTTCGACGTCCTCGGGGCTATCAGATCGTTGAAGATTCTCGCCCGCAACGCGATGGGCACGCTGACGCCGGATGAGAAAAGCTTCATCCCGGAAAGCGAATGGGGCAAGACGGTCTTTGCGGCGCGCGTCCACATGGTGATCTACGCCGCGACCGTTGCCGTCGCGCTTGCCACCTGGTCGTGGCTGCCGTTGATGCTGATCGGGCTGCCCCGCATCTATGGCAGCTGGCACATGGTGATGTGCGGGCACCTGCAGCATGCCGGACTGGCGGAAAACGTTCTCGACCATCGGCTGAACAGCCGCACCGTCTACATGAATCCGATCAGCCGCTACATCTACTGGAACATGAACTACCACATCGAACACCACATGTTCCCGATGGTGCCCTACCACGCGCTGCCGCGCCTGCATGATCTGATCAAGGCCGACCTGCCGCCACCAAATCCGTCGATCCTGGATGGTTACCGCGAGATTTTCGCCTCGCTGCGCCAGCAGAAGATCGATCCGGAATACTTTTTCCGCAAGGAACTGCCGCCCACGGCCAAGCCCTATCGCGACGAATTTCACGCCCTGAACATCGCCCGTTCGGGCAGCTAAGGAACCATCATGACCCGCACCAAACCGACGATCGCCGACCTTCGCGCCCGCAAGGGGCAGGGGCAGATGACCATGCTCCGCGTGATGACGCTGGACGAGGCAGCGGCCGCCGAAGCGGCGGGGATCGACATCGTTTCGGTTCCTGCCGAACTGGTCACGCATCCGCGCTACCGCGAAGTTGCCCCGACCCTGTTTTCCATGACCGGCCAGACCCATCTGGAGGCAGGAACCCGCGACGACTATCTGCGCTGGGCCTGTTCGGTGATGCTGGCTGGGGCCGATGCGGTCTATTGCTCCGGCGGGCTTGGCACGGTGGAACATGTGGCGCGCGAACATATCCCGGTGGTGGGGCATGTGGGTCTGGTGCCCAGCCGCGCCACCTGGACGGGTGGCATGAAGGCGGTGGCTAAGACCGCCCAGGGTGCAATGGCGCTTTTGGATGAAGTCCGCGCCTATGAGGCGGCCGGGGCCTTTGCCGTGGAAATCGAGGTCGTCCCGGTCGAGGTCGCCACCGAGATCAGCCGCCGCGTGGGTATTCTTCTCTGGTCCATGGGGGCCGGGCCGGGATGTGACGCACAGTATCTTTTCGCCGAGGATATCCTTGGCACCAACCGTGGCCACATGCCGCGCCACTCCAAGGTTTACCGCAACTTCGCCGCCGAATATGATCGTTTGCAGGCCGAACGTATCGCTGCCTTCCGCGAATTCATCGCCGATGTGGCTGGCTCCGCTTACCCCGAGGTCAAACATGTGGTGAAGATGACGCCGCAGGAACACGCAGCCTTTCAAGCCGCGCTGAAGACGTAACCAAAGCAACGAGACCGTGAAATGCCGCAATGGATTCGCGCTTGCGCGACCGACGATATCGACCCCGAAGACCTGATCCGGTTTGACCATGCCGGGTCCACATATGCGATCTATCATGCGCCGGACGGGAAGTTCTACGCCACCGCCGGGCGGTGCACCCATGAGGACGTGCATCTGTGCGATGGCCTGGTGATGGGCCACCTGATCGAATGCCCGAAACATAACGGCCAGTTCGATTACCGCACCGGCGAAGCCAAGCGCGCGCCGGTCTGCGTCAACCTCAGGACCTTTCCGGTCAAGGTCGAGGCTGGTGAGGTTTTCATCTCGCTGGACTGAAGGCCCGCCCGACCTTGGCTGACAAAAGCACAAAAAAGCCGGGCGGGCGACGCATCAGACCATCAGACTTGCGGCTCAGGCATGGATCGGGCCGTCGCCGCAGGCCAGGGCCGCCTCACGCACCGCTTCACTGAAAGTGGGGTGCGCGTGCGACGTAAGCGCCAGGTCCTGTGCCGAGGCGCCAAACTCCATCGCGACGCAGATCTCGTGGATCAGATCCCCAGCCATGGGGCCGATGATATGCGCGCCCAGAATCCGGTCGGTGCCCTGATCGACAAGGATTTTGACAAAACCATCGCCCTGAAACATCGCCTTGGCGCGCGCATTGCCCATGAAGGGAAACTTGCCGACCTTGTAGGCCACGCCTGACTCTTTCAGCTGTTCTTCCGTCATTCCCACATTCGCGACCTCGGGCGTGGTGTAGATCACCCCGGGAATGAGCCCGTAACTGACGTGACCGTGCTTGCCGGCCAGAATTTCTGCGACGGCCATGCCCTCATCTTCGGCCTTGTGGGCCAGCATCGGCCCCACGACAGCATCACCGATGGCATAAACGCCCTTGATGTTGGTCTGGAAATGCGCGTCCGTCTTGATCTGGCCCCGGGGCAGCATCTCGACCCCCAGCGCCTCCAGCCCCAGGCCCGCCGTATAGGGTTTGCGGCCCGTGGCGACGAGCACGACCTCGGCCTGCAGCGTCGCGTCAGAGTTGTCCTTGCGCAGTTTGTAGGCAACAGTCGCGCCGTCCTTGGCGGTCGTCACACCCTGGACAGCGGCCCCCAGGATGAACTTCAGCCCCTGTTTCGTCAGGATGCGCTGGAAGGTCTTGGCGATCTCGGCATCCATGCCGGGGGTGATGGCGTCAAGGTATTCGACCACGGTGACCTGCGTCCCCAGACGCGCATAGACCGAACCCATCTCCAGCCCGATCACCCCCGCGCCGATGACGACCATGGTCTTGGGGATGGATCGCAGGGTCAGGGCGCCGGTGGAGGTCACCACCGTGACCTCGTCAACGGTCACGCCCGGCAGGCTCGACGGCTCGGATCCCGTGGCAATCACGATGTTTTTCGCC
>JANPKV010000192.1:0-3284 GCA_031426185.1 Rhodobacterales bacterium
GTTTCATGCTCATTGTGATCTGCCCTTTCGATCACGCCTCTGACTTGGGTCTTTAGGTGCCCACTATCGACGCCAAGATGCAGGAGTCGCCGTTTTTTTGCAAGAATCAAAAGGTTGGAGAAGTTTTCTGATGTGGATAACGTGCAACAGATCGCAACCTGTCGGCGAAAACAACAACGGCGGCCCCAGATAAGGTGGCCGCCGTCATGACTTTTTCGTTTTTTGGTATTGGCTCAGAGGCCGCTCAATTGCTGCAGGGGATCGGCTCATCCACGAATGCGCCGCCCTTGCGGACCCGTGTGGTGCAGACGCGCGCGGCTTCCACCTGAACGACTTCTTCGGCGGATATGCCCAAAAGCGAGCTGCCCGTGACCTCGACCTTGCCGTTGGCGGCAACCGCTCCGTGGCCCACCACGGACAGGGCCAGACGCCCCGTGGCTTGTGCTTGTGCAAGGCGTGCAATCTTGTCGCGCGTCCCTGACACGGTCACGGTGCGCACCATCTGCATGGCATCGTCGCCCTCGACCTTCGGTGCCTGGTCCACGGCGATGATCTGGACCGCAGCCTCGATCAGGCGCGTGACCTCTTCACTGCCGCCCGGCGCGACGCCGGTCCAATAGACGTCAACGCGATCTTCGGGCTGCAGTCCGGCAAGGCCCGATGACGCATCGACGCGGATCGTGAAGGCGCCGAGGCCTGGCCCCAGTTTGCCCGTCAGGCCCGCCGCCTCGCCGGGTTCGGTGACCCGCGATGCCAGCAGCGGTTCAAACGCGCCAATACCACGCATCAGATAGCGCGGACCGGGGGCGCCCTCGGGAAACAGGGTGGCAGCGTCCCGGAAGATTCCTTCGGGCAGCGCATTTTCCTGCCAGTAGATTACCTGGACGTCTTCCGGCGTAATGGGGTCGCCGTAATTCATCGGTTTGTTCAGCACGAAGACCTCGACCAGCGGTCCGGTCTTCATGCGCAGCTCTTGTTCCTGAGCAAGGGCAGCCTGCTGCTGCTCGAAATACCCCTGCACCATGTAGACCGCGAACCCGGCAAGTGCCAGGCCAACAATCAGGACAACTCCAAACATCAATCGCACGATTCAGCCCCTTTTCCCACATTGCCAGCGGGCCCAATGCCCGCGCAACGCCATGACACCCTGATCAGGGTGCTATCTGCACAGACGTGATGACGGCAGCGACATTGTCGGTCGTTCCGTTAATCGCGATACCGACCGGAATCAGGAGCAACAGACCAAGACCGCAAACACCGGCCGTCAGGACAACCCAGTCCACGGTCACGGCGCCATCTTCGGCATGAACGAAAGCGATAAACTTTCCCAACATAAACTCGTCTCCTGATCGCGACATAAACGAAATCACGCCCACACACGCCTTGCGGTTGTCAGCGATAAATGTGGCAAATCTTGGGGAAGGTTTTGCGCATTTCTGGGCGTTTGGTGACATCCAGGCGGGTGCGTCTGTTGTCCCGCCCATCTGCAGAAAACACAAAGGCCGCGCATCCCTTGGGAATGCGCGGCCAAAATGTCGAACCGAAAAACGAGATCAGGGAGCGATCGCGGTGCCAGCAGCGGTGATCTGGCCAGCGATGTTCGTCGCGGTGCCGGTCAGAGCCGGGCGGATGGCGACCATCAGAGCCAGCGCTAGGCCGACAACAGCAGCGGTCAGCACAACCCAGTCAACAGTCACAGCACCGGATTCGTCGTTCTTGAAGGAAGCGAAGATGTTCAGCAGGTTCATAATATTTCCCTTTCACAGGAGTTGCTCATACTTGTTATACACTGCGGATCACCTCGTTACGGCCTCTGTTCCGCTTCGATCTCCGTTCGGTGTGACTACATATGGCCCCTGAATCGTGGCGGCAGTTGGGGGATGAAAAGGCATTTTGGGGAATTCTATGCTTTAGCGTAGGAATCTTCTCAAACGATTGAAAAATAATACGAAATTTCTTTCTTTTATATACGTGAAGCTCGTTTGCGGAAAATCATTGGACCAAGAATGCAGGGTTCGCGAACCATCCTGAGCTGATTGTCGCCATTCGCGAACCTAGCAAAAATGTGCCTGCCCTGAAAGCGACACAAACCGACCTGGCGCTTTGAAGATCCGTTGAACGGCGCTGCGCCAGCCAGGTTGGCCCGGTCATCGCAAGACTGCACCGGGCATGCAAAAGCCGCGCAACCCTCTCGGAGTGCGCGGCTCTTGATGGACTTGCGGTCTCAGATCAGGGAGCGATCGCGGTGCCAGCTGCAGTGATCTGGCCGGCGATGTTGTCAGCCGTGCCGGTCAGCGCCGGGCGGATGGCGGTCATCAGTGCCAGCGTCAAGCCGACAACAGCGGCGGTCAGCACGACCCAGTCGACGGTCACAGCGCCAGATTCATCGTTCTTGAACGATGTCAGTAGCAGGGACAGGTTCATAATGGTTCCTTTCAGGATTTGCTCATACGCATTACATTCGCCCCGGACCGCCTCGATGCGGCCTCTGTTCCGCAGCGATCCTGTCCGGTGTCGTTCCAATCAGACAGTAAATCGTGGCGAGAGTTGGGAAGTCGCAAGGCATTCTCTTGCCTTCTGGAGGGGGACGCGTCAGCGCAGTATAGCGCTTTGAAATGTCATGATTTGTTTGGACCGCAGGCATCAGGGGCGCGGATGCATGGCAATGCATTGATGCTGGCGCATGTTATGCGACGGTCAAAATGCACCGATTGTCTCGGGTATCAAAGGTAGTGGATCTGCGGGAATGCCACGATGATGCCACAAATGAACGCCTCGTCCTGTCGGGTGTTCGGCATCTGACGGGCCAACTGCCGCGAAATCCGCCGAGCCCCATAAATGGCAAGAGCCGCGCCTCCCCCAGGGACGCGCGGCTCATAGCTTGTTGGCAAGCTAGATCAGATCAGGGAGCGATGGCGGTGCCAGCAGCGGTGATCTGGCCAGCGATGTTCGTCGCGGTGCCGGTCAGGGCCGGGCGGATGGCGACCATGAGGGCGAGCGACAGGCCGACAACAGCGGCGGTCAGCACGACCCAGTCAACGGTCACAGCACCAGATTCGTCGTTCTTGAAGGAAGCGAAGAGGTTCAGCAGGTTCATAATGTTTCCCTTTCTCAGGAGTTGCTCATACTGGTTACACTCGCTGCGGATCGCTTCGTCACGGCCTCTGTTCCGCTTCGATCTCCGTTCGGTGTGGGAATATATGGCCCCTGAATCGTGGCGGCAGTTGGGAACACGCATGGTTTTTTCGGGCAATTTTGCCGCATCGCGTGAAACTGCTTAACGC
>JANPKV010000193.1:0-12648 GCA_031426185.1 Rhodobacterales bacterium
GGCGTCCAAGCTGGCCTGGGGGATGGTGCCGTCGCTGGTGCTGATCTTCCTGGTCCTCGGGACGATCTTCATGGGGCTGGCGACGCCGACCGAAGCCGGCGCGATGGGGGCGGTGGGCGCGATCCTTCTGGCGGTGGCGCACCGGCGGTTCAGCTGGAACATGGTCTGGCAGGCGTCTGACGGGACCATGCGCATCACCGCGATGGTGATTTTCATCCTGGTTGGCGCCACGGTCTTTTCGCTGGTGTTTCAGGGCGTGAACGGCGGCAAGTGGATCGAGCACATCCTGCTGGGCATCCCGGGCGGACGGATCGGCTTTCTCATCTTCGTCAACGTCTTCATCTTCTTCATCGCGTTCTTCCTCGACTTTTTCGAGATCGTGTTCATCGTGGTGCCGCTGCTGATACCGGCGGCGGTGGCACTTGATATCGATCTTGTGTGGTTGGGCGTCCTGTTATGCGTGAACATGCAGACGGCGTTCATGCACCCGCCGTTCGGGTTCGCGCTGTTCTACCTGCGCGGGATCGCCCCCCCCGAAGTAAAAAGTCGCGACATCTATCTTGGGTCGATCCCATGGATCATCTTGCAACTTATCCTTGTGGCGCTGATCATCACATTTCCTGGAATCGTCGACAGTTTCATCACCGATGCGGTGTTGCTGGACGACGCATCCGTCAATCAGCAACTTGATGCGATCCCGATGCCGGAGCTTGAAATGCCGGCGCTCGACCTCGACCTTGGCCAGCCGCCAGCGCCTGCGCCCGGCTCGCCCTGACCACTGCAACAACACCCAACCGGAGGAAACTGATGAAGAGACGCAATTTCTTGACCACAGCCGCGGTCGGCTCCATGGCGGCCGGTCTGGCTGCCCCAGCACTTGCCCAGACCTTGCCGAAGATCAGCTGGCGCCTGACCTCGGGGTTTCCCAAGGCATTGGACACGATCTACGGCGCGGCCGAGGAGTTCGCGACCATCGTGTCCGAAGCGACCGACGGCAACTTTCAGATCCAGCCGTTTCCGGCAGGTGAAATCGTCCCGATGCCCGAGGCTGCAGATGCCGTGGC
This sequence comes from Rhodobacterales bacterium, assembly GCA_031426185.1. Taxonomy (GTDB): domain Bacteria; phylum Pseudomonadota; class Alphaproteobacteria; order Rhodobacterales; family Rhodobacteraceae; genus JAJNPS01. Next base: position 1,065 of record JANPKV010000193.1, read on the forward strand.
ATCCGGCACGGTCGAGATAACGCACACGGCGTCTTACTACTACTGGGGCAAGAACGCGGCCTATGCGCTGGGCACGGCGGTTCCCTTTGGTCTGAACGCGCGCGGCATGAACGCCTGGTACTATCACGGCGGCGGCATCGACCTGATGAACGTGTTCTACAATTCGCAGGGCCTGCACAGCTTTCCCGGCGGCAATACCGGTGTGCAGATGGGCGGCTGGTGGCGCAAGGAGATCAACAGCCTGGCCGACCTCGCAGGCGTCAAGATGCGTATCGGCGGCATGGGCGGCAAGGTGATGGAGGCGCTGGGCGTCGTGCCGCAGCAAATCCCCGGCGGCGAGATCTTCCCGGCGCTGGAACGCGGCACCATCGATGCGGCGGAATGGGTTGGCCCCTATGACGACGAAAAGCTGGGTCTGAACAAGGTTGCGCCCTACTACTACTATCCCGGTTTCTGGGAAGGCGGGCCGACGCTGAACTTCATGATCAACCTTGCCAAATGGAACGAGTTGCCCAAGGCCTATCAGGCGATCATCTCCACCGCTGCGGCCACGGCGAATGTCAGCATGCTGGCCAAGTACGACGCCAAGAACCCCGCAGCGTTGCGGTCGCTGATCGCGGGCGGCGCCCAGTTGCGGCCCTATCCCGAAGACGTGATGAAGGCGGCATATGATGCATCGAACGCGCTTTATACCACGCTGATGGCGGAGAACGCCGACTTCAAGACGATCTGGGAAAGCCAGCAGGCCTACCGCAACGAGGCGAACCTGTGGAACCAGGTGGCCGAGTACACCTTTGACACCTTCATGATCCGCAACCGCCCGCGCGGCTAGCGCTCACCAGGATAGACAGTCAAAAGGGGGCCGCATCACCGCATGCGGCCCCTTTGCGTTCAGGGCGGCGGGCCGATCAGGTCCCAGAGGTTGCCAAAGGGGTCGCGCCAGACCGCGACGGTGCCGTAGGGTTCGTCCCTTGGCAGTTCCGCAAAAACCACACCGGCGGCGGACATGCGGGCATGGTCGCGCCAGAAATCATCCGTGTGCAGGAACAGGAACACGCGCCCGCCGGTCTGATTGCCGATGGCAGCGTGCTGGTCTGCATCCGTCGCCTTGGCCAGAACCAGCCGCGCGCCGCCGCCCGGGGGGGTCATCGTGACCCAGCGTTTGCGACCCTGGTCGATGTCTTCGGTCAAGGAAAACCCCATCACGTCGACGAAAAAGCGGATCGCCGGATCATAGTCGGGCACGACGAGCGCGACCGCTCCAATCCGGGCTTGGCTCATTCCTTGGTGATCCGGGCCTCGGGCAGGGCGATGCGCGCGACTTGTTCGGCAATCGGGTCCACCGACAAGGGATGCAGTTCGGCGCGGTGGTCGGCAGGATCGCCGATCGGCTGCCAGAGCCCGCCCTTGTAGATCTCCAGCCCTGAAAATCCGGCCTTGTACCCCATCTTGCGGCTGCCGGGGACCCAGTAGCCCAGATAGACGAAGGGCAGGCCCGCCTCGCGCGCAATGTCGATATGATCAAGGATCACATGCGTGCCCGGACTGTCGGCAGCAAAGGCGGGATCGTAAAACGAATAGACCATGCTGAGCCCGTCGTCGAACACATCGGTCAGGCAGACCGAGACCAGCGGTTGGCCACGCTCACCCTTGGCGGGCGCGCGGGTGTATTCGATGACGCGGCTTTTGATCGGGGTTTCCTCGATCATGGCGGCGAATTCAAAGATGTCCATGTCCGCCATGCCCCCGTCGGCGTGGCGGTCGTCGAGATAGCGGCGGAACAGCGCGAACTGGTCTTCGGTTGCCCAGGGGCTGGTCACGTTGCGCTTCAGCCCGGCATTGCGCTTCAGGATGCGCGACTGGCTGCGGCTGATCTTGAAATCGGCGACCCGGATGCGCGCCGAAAGGCAGGCCGAGCATTCCGCGCAAGAGGGGCGATAAAGCACGTTCTGGCTGCGCCGGAAGCCCTGCTTGGACAAGGTGTCGTTCAGCCGCTGGGCATGTTCGCCCTGCAGCGCGGTGAAGAGCTTGCGCTCCATCCGCCCGTCCAGATACGGACAGGCTTGTGGCGCCGTCACATAAAATTGCGGCGCAATGGGAAGCGTGTGACGCATGAACGAAAGGCCCCTTGATCGGCCAAGCCTAGCAAGGCGCGCCGCTTGCGCCAAGTCAAGACTTCAAAACCTTATCATCCCGCTAAGCGCAAAATGCGATCAAGGGGGGCAGCGGGGCAGGGCGGGCGGCATTGCTGGTCGGGTTGTTTGATGCCTGTGGTCGGCATGCGACGGGCCGCCCCATGAAGGAGCGGCCCGAGGGTCCGAGGTGCCGAAGAACGAAGGTGGTTCGGGATCAGTACGCGCCGCCCCGGCCTTCGCCCTCAGGGGCTTGGCTCACTTCGGGGGTCACATCGGCCTCACGCGTGGTGCGGGCACGCTCTTCCATGAAGCTGTCGAACTGCGCCTTGTCCTTGGCGTCGCGCAGGCGCTGGATAAAGGACTCGAACGCCTCCTGTTCTTCTTCAAGACGGCGCAGGGCGTCGGCCTTGTAGGTGTCGAAGGCGACATTGCCCGTCGCGCCCTGCCCATGGCCATGACGGCCGCGGGTTTCGAACTTGCGATCCATCTTGGCGGCCCAGCGGGCCTGACGGTCTTGGGAATTGCAGGAACTGCCAAACATGCGTTTGCTCCAGATCATATAGGCCAGAAGGGCAAGGCCCACGGGCCAGAAGATGATGAAGCCTGCGACGACGGCCGCGATCCAGGCAAACTTGCCTTTGCGGTCGAGCCAGGCTTCGACTTGGTACACCTTGCCGGCGAAGCCGCCGGCCGGCGTGGTCGTGGTGGGGGCGGTGTTCATCGGGTCGGTTCTCCATCGTGCAAGGTACATGTGAAGTCGTTTCACATTGCAAAGATGCGCGCGACCGGGCTCCAGTTCAAGAGGGTATGTTAAGAATAGTTACATAGGGCTTCGACTGGCGGAAATTTGCTCGTCTGCGGGCGCTGCGTCGGACTGCGGGCGCAGGCGCAAGGGGGAGGGGGCGGCGCTGCCCGATTGCTTTGCGGGTAGGGTGGGGCCGCTGCAAGGACCCTATGGCGATGGTATGTAGCGGGTTGGGATTGACCCCGGCGCAGGCTCCGCCCAAGCTGGCCCGGTGGCACATCGTTTGATTTCGGACCGGCTGACACGAACCCCGCGCGTGCATGACCCCCATGCCGCCGACGAGGCCCGCCGTTTGCTGCCCGGGCTTCGTGGTCCGGTCGGCGATCTGGTCGCGGGGGTCGCAGGTGGCAGTCCCTATCTTCTGGGGCTGATCGGACGCGAGGCCGTGTGGCTGGACGCCGCCTTTCAGACCCCGCCCGAGACGGTGATGGCCGATGTCCTGACAACGCTTGACCACGCTGCACCCGACGCTTTGGGGCCCGCGATGCGGTTGGCCAAACGGCGCGTGGCGCTGATCACGGCGCTGGCCGATCTGGGCGGGGTCTGGTCGCTGCACGAGGTGACGGGTGCCCTGACCGATCTTGCCGACCGCGCCGTGGCATTGAGCCTGCGCGCCCTTGTGGCGGATGAGATCGCGCGCGGCAAGCTGCCGGGGGCGGAGGCGGCCGATGCCGATACGGGTGCCGGGATGGTCGTTCTGGCGATGGGCAAGATGGGCGCGCGAGAGCTGAACTATTCATCCGACATCGACCTGATCTGTCTGTTCGACGATGCCCGCTATCCCGGGGTCGCGGCCGAGGCGCGCGCGGCCTTTATCCGTGTCACGCGAAGGATGACGGCCCTGGTGTCGGACATCACCGGCGACGGCTATGTCTTTCGCACCGATCTGCGGCTGCGGCCCGATGCCGGTGCGACACCCGTCTGTTTGTCGATGTCAGCGGCCGAGGCCTATTACGAGGCGGAGGGACGCACCTGGGAGCGCGCCGCCTATATCAAGGCGCGCCCCTGCGGGGGCGACGTTGCGGCAGGCGCGCGGTTTTTGCAGGCGCTGACACCCTTCGTCTGGCGCAAGCACCTCGATTTTGCGGCGATCCAGGACGCCCATGACATGCGTCTGCGCATTCGTGACCACCGCAAGCTGCACGGACGCCTCAGGGTCGAGGGGCACGACCTGAAACTGGGGCAGGGCGGCATCCGCGAAATCGAGTTCTTTACCCAGACCCGACAGCTGATCGCGGGAGGCCGTGATCCGTCGTTGCGCGATGCGACAACCCTTGGCGGGCTGCGGGCACTGGCCATGGCGGAATGGGTGCCGCAAGGCGTCGCGGATGAGCTTTCCGACCACTACATCGCGCATCGGACGGTGGAGCACCGCCTGCAGATGGTTGGCGATGCCCAGACCCATCAGGTCCCCGCCAGCGACGAGGGCATCGCGCGCATCGCCGCCCTGTGCGATCAGGACCCGTCCGATTTTCGCGCCGCGCTGCTTGACCGCCTGACCCGGGTGGAGGCCCTGACGGGTGAATTTTTCGCCCCCGCTCCCTCCGTCGCGCAAAGCCCGTCCCTGTCGGATGACGCGACCCGCATCGTCGAGGGCTGGCAACGCTATCCCGCTTTGCGGTCGGACCGCGCGCGGGCGCTTTTTCAGCGTGTGAAGCCCGGTCTTCTGGCACGGCTCGACCAGGCGGCTGATCCGGCCGAGGCGCTGCTTGCATTGGACGGGTTCTTGCAGGGATTGCCCGCGGGAGTGCAGATTTTCGCGCTGTTTGATGCCAACCCCAGCCTTGTCGATCTGATCGTCGATATTGCCGCGACCTCTCCCATGCTGGCGCGGTATCTGTCGCGCAACGCGTCGGTCCTGGACGCGGTCATTGGCGGGTCGTTCTTTGCCCCCTGGCCCGGGGGCGCGGCGCTGCAAGGCGAACTGGTGGCCAATCTCGCGCGGCAGCCGGATTACGAGGGCCGGCTTGACGCGGCGCGGCGCTGGCTGAAGGAGGCGCATTTCCGCGTGGGCGTGCATCACCTGCGCGGTATGATCGATGCAGGCCAGGCGGCTGCATGCTACGCTGATCTTGCAGGTGCCGTGGTGGGTGCGCTGTGGCCGGTCGTGACGCTGGATTTTGCCGCCAAGCATGGGTCCCAGCCGGGGCGCGGTGCAGCAGTTCTCGCGATGGGCAGCCTTGGCGCGGGACGGCTGAATGCGTCCTCTGACCTTGATCTGATCGTCATCTATGACGCGGCAGGGGTGGAGATGTCGGACGGCCCGCGTCCGCTGGCAACCCGGCCCTATTTCGCGCGCCTGACGCAGGCGCTTGTCACCGCGCTGACCGCGCCGATGGCGGAAGGCCGCCTTTACGAGGTCGACATGCGGTTGCGCCCTTCTGGCAGGCAGGGACCGGTCGCGACCTCGCTGCAGTCCTTTGTCGACTATCAAAAGACCGAAGCCTGGACCTGGGAACATCTGGCCCTGACACGGGCGCGTGTTCTGGCGGGCGATCCGGGGCTTGCGGATGATATCGAGGCGTTCCGCCGGCAGCTTGTCGCGCTCAAGGCGCAGGGTCCGACCATCGCACAGGACGTCGCTGACATGCGCGCGCGGCTGCGGCTGGCCAAGCCCCTTGCGGGCGATCTTGACATGCGCAACGGGCCGGGACGGCTGATGGACATCGAGCTCTGTGCCGAAATGCTGGCGCTTCGGGCCGGATCGCCCGCGCGAGGGGTGGCGGCACAGATAAAGGCGGCGCTGGGGTCCGATCTGTCGCAAAGTGCGGCGCAAGTTCTGCTGGATGCCGACAGACTGTGCTGGCAAGTGCATTGCGGAGCGCGGCTTTTGACCCCGGACCTCCTTGATATCGCGGCCATGGGCCAGGGCGGGCGCGCGTTTTTGCTGCGCGAAACCGGCCAGGCGACGCCCGACGCCCTGGCGGCAGAAGTGGCGCGGGTGACGCTGGCCGCCGATGGCGTCATCACAGGCTTGCTGGGCGCGCTTGGCGCGGTGACGGGGGATCAGGATGGGACCGATGCAAATGACTGAGGCGGACCCCAAGGGCCTGGTGCGGGAAAGCTACGCCATCGAGGGCATCAGTCCGGGCGAATGCCGGTCGATCTTTCTGGACTGGGCGCTGAGCCTTGCCACCGGCGTGTCGGTGCCCGACGCGCTGGCCGCAGTGATCGCGCATTACGGCAAGGCTGCCCCTGACCATCCGATGAGCAAGGTGCTGACCGATGGCCTCGTCGCGGCAGCGCCGCCGCGCCGCAAGGGCGGCCGCGCCGCGCGGGTGCCGGGCTAGCCGCGCGCAGCAGCCTCAAGCCCGGCGATGTCCAGCTTGATCATGCCGGCCATGGCGGCAAGCACCTGGGCCGATGTGTCGGCCCTGAGCAGACGTGGCAACGCGCGCGGGATGATTTGCCACGATAGGCCAAACCGGTCCGTAAGCCAGCCGCAGCGGCCCGGACGGCCCCCGTCGGCCAGCAGCGCCTGCCAAAGCGTGTCCAGTTCGGCTTGGCTATCAAGGTGCACCACGATCGATGTGGCAGGGCTCAGCGTGAAGTGCGGCCCACCGTTCATGGCCTGGTAGGCCTGGCCCGCAAGGTTGAATTCCACAAGGAAGACCGGCATTTGCGGGTCGCCGTTCTGGTGAAAGACACCCGTGATCGCTGATCCGGGGATCAGGCTGCAGTAAAACGCCGCTGCCTCCGCCGCATCTTGATCATACCAAAGACAGGTTGCAATGTTCGGTGCTGTCATTGCGGACACCCCCCCCTTGCATCGGTCACAGGCAAACTGTGCGCTCAAACCTGCCCGGCAGCAAGTCCTGCACGATCCTGGCGCAGTCCCCGCGCCTCGGTCGCAAGGGCGGTGACGGTGGCCCAGTCGCCAGCCGCCACGGCGTCTTTGGGCGCGACCCATGATCCACCGACGCACAGGATATTGGACAAGCCCAGATAGTCCCGCGCGTTCTTAAGGCTGATGCCGCCGGTTGGGCAGAACCTGACCTGCGGAATGGGCGATCCGATGGATTTGAGATAGGCAGCCCCGCCCGCCTGTTCGGCGGGAAAGAACTTCTGCACGGTATAGCCCTTTTCCAGCAACGCCATGATCTCGGAGGCGGTGGCAGCGCCGGGCAGCAAGGGAAGGTCATGTTCGGCGCAGGCATCAAGGATGCGGTCGGTCGCGCCTGGCGAGACGCCGAACATGGCGCCGGCCGCCTTGGCCGCCTTGACATCCGCAGGGGTCAAAAGTGTGCCCGCACCCACGACGCCGCCCGAAACTTCGGCCATGATGCGGATGGCATCAAGCGCCGCGGGCGTGCGCAAGGTGACTTCCAGCGACGGCAGGCCGCCCGCCACCAGCGCCTCGGCCAGACCGCGGGCGCGGGTGACGTCGTCGATCACGAGGACCGGCACGACCGGGGCGAGCTGGCAGATCTCGGCGGCGCGGCGGGATTGTTCGGTGGGCGTCATCGGCAGGCTCCTCTGTCCCGCGGTGCAAGCGGGGTTGGCGGGGGGAGCCTCCGGCGGGGATATTTTTTTCAGTCAGAAAGGGTTTGGAAACCGGATGGACACCTCGTCTCGAGCCGCAGTGGGGCGGGGGAGGCGAGGTGCCTTTCCGACTGACGGTCATCGGCGTCCCCGCCTGTACCGTGCGCCAGAGTGACCCGATCATCCTTTCTGATTGGTTAAAATATCCTCGCCGAAGGCAAAAAACGTCTCGTCTCGCGCGACTTTTACTCAGACGATCACCCCAGCACCAGTGTCGGCGGACCCGACATGGGCACGGAACGTCTCAAAGAGTTCGCGCCCGAGGCCAAAGCTGTTGGCGGTCAGATCTACGGTGACCGGTGCGCGGGTCTCGAAATCCGGGGCCAGGACCGACAGCGTGCCTGCCACCGCATCCAGCCGCACGATGTCGCCGTCGCGCAGACGCGCAAGCGGCCCGCCCTTGGCTGCCTCGGGCGAGACATGGATCGCCCCCGGAACCTTGCCGGATGCTCCCGACATGCGCCCGTCGGTGACCAGGGCCACCTTCAACCCCCGCTCTTGCAGGACCGACAGCGTGGGCGTCAGCGAATGCAGTTCCGGCATGCCGTTCGCGCTTGGTCCCTGGAACCGCACGACGACAACCGTGTCGGAGGTGAATTCGCCCGCCTTGAAGGCGGCCTTGACCGCATCCTGGCTGTGGAAGATCCGCGCCGGGGCCTCGATCACGTGGCGTTCGGGGGCAACTGCAGAGACCTTGATGACGCCGCGCCCAAGGTTGCCGGACAACTGTTTCAGCCCCCCTGTCGGTTGGAAAGGGTCGGCGGCGGGGCGCAGGATCTTGTCATTGAGCGTGGTGGTGGGGCCGTCCTGCCAGTCGAGCTTGCCCGATTTCAGCGTCGGCTCCTGGCGGTAATGCGTCAGCCCTTCGCCTGCCACGGTTTTGGCGTCGGGGTGCAAAAGCCCCAGGTCCAGAAGCTGCCCGATCAGATAGGCAAGCCCCCCCGCCGCATGGAAATGGTTCACATCCGCCAGACCGTTGGGATAGACCTTGGCCATCAGCGGCACCACATCGGACAGGTCGGCAAAGTCCTGCAGGTCAAGCTGCACGCCCGAGGCGCGCGCCATCGCGGGCAGGTGCAGCACAAGGTTCGTCGATCCGCCCGTCGCCATCAGGCCGACCATGCCGTTGACATAGGCGCGCTCGTCCAGGATCTCGCCGACCGGGCGGTAGTCGTTGCCAAGCGCGGTGATCGCGGCGGCGCGTTCCACTGCGGCGGCGGTCAAGGCCTCGCGCAGGGGTGTTCCCGGGTTCACGAAGGACGCCCCCGGCAGATGCAGGCCCATCACCTCCATCAGCATCTGGTTGGTGTTGGCGGTGCCGTAAAAGGTGCAGGTCCCCGGGCCATGATAGCTGGCCATTTCCGCCTTCATCAGGTCGTCGCGGGTCGCCTTGCCTTCGGCCCAGGCGTTGCGGACGCGCGACTTTTCGTCGTTGGGCAGGCCGGACGTCATCGGGCCTGCCGGCACGAAGATCGACGGGACATGGCCGAACGTGCCGGCGGCGATGATGAGGCCGGGGACGATCTTGTCGCAGACGCCCAGGTAGAGGGCCGCGTCAAAGCAGTTGTGGCTCATCGCGACGCCTGCGGCTAGGGCGATGACGTCGCGCGAGAAAAGCGACAGCTCCATGCCCACCTGGCCTTGCGTCACGCCGTCGCACATCGCCGGCACGCCGCCTGCAACCTGCGCGGTCGCTCCTGCCTTGCGGGCGACGTCGCGGATGAAGGCGGGATAGGTCTCGAACGGCTGGTGCGCCGACAGCATGTCATTATAGGCCGTGACAATTCCCAGGTTGGGCGCGCGGCTGCCGACAAGTTCGGCCTTGTCCTCGCCCATCGCCGCATAGGCATGCGCCTGGTTGCCGCAGCTGAGATGCGCGCGCACCGGGCCGTCGCTTGCCGCCTTCGCGATCCGTTCGAGATAGGCCGAACGCGTTGCGTGCGAGCGCTGTCTGATCCGGTCGGTAACGCGGTCAATCACGGGGTTGAGCGGCATGGGGTGGGCTCCTGGTAAGCAAGTGACAATCGGGCGGCAGGGCATCGGACGCAAGGGCCGGCGCGCCATGTTACGGGCAAAAGCCCTTGGTGACGAGCCGCAGTTGCGCCCGTGACTATCATGAACCGTTAGCGCTAACAAGATCGGTGACACAAGGTAGTTGAACAAGCCGCTTGCCACCTCGCCGCATTGGAAAGCCACGACCAAAGGGGAGCTTTGCGGCGGCATTGTTTCTGGTCGGAACCTATGCTGCCTCTTTCCACCACTCTTTCGCACTTCTGCCACATTCATTTGGTCTGGAGGTCGCGGATGACGTCAAAGATCAAGAGGATTGCAATGATCAGCGGCTGGCGAACAATGGCGATGGCGCTTGTGATCGCCGGACTTGGCGGCTGTGCGTCCGGCATCGATCCGCAGGACGGATCGTCCTCGGCACAGGGCGCGCAGGTCGCGCAGGATGTCAGGGTGTCACGCGCCGATCAGCAGGGTCCGACAGTCATGGTCTCCCAATATGACGTCGAGGACATCACCGTCATCGTTCCGCGCGATCTGGTCGTGTCAGAGGCCAACAGTTATCGCCCCAAGGCCGATATCGTGTGGCGCGGCGAGCCTTTGGGCGACCGCTATGTCCAGGTCGAGGCGATCCTGACCGAGGCCATGGCGGCGGGGACCGCGATGATGACGACCGGCCCGAAGGTCGATGTCGAGATCACGCTTGCCCGGTTCCACTGCGTGACCGAGCGCACCCGCTACAGCATCGGCGGCATGCATGCGATGCAGTTCGACCTGACCGTGACGGACGCCGAAACCGGGGTCGTCCTTGACGGCCCGCGCCGCGTGGTCGCAGACGTCAAGGCGTCAGGTGGTGCCAAGGCGATTGCCGAGGATGCCGCAGGCCTGACCCAGCGCGTGGTCGTCGCGAACCGTCTGGCAGAGGCCATCCGGTACGAGCTTTCCCGCCCGCTGAGCCAATCCGCAGGCGAGGCGCAGACCCTTGCGGGGGATGCTGCGGCGGGGTCATCGTCAAACTGAGCGACGCCCGGCAGCACGCCTTTCGCGAGCCATGAAAAGCCGCTAAGACGCGGGCATGACCGATGATCTCCAAGCCCCCGACCCGCAAGACCTTCCCAGCCACGGCCGTCCCGTCGTCCGCCTGAAACCCAAAGCCGAAGCGCGGGCGATCCGCCACGGCTTTCCTTGGGTCTACGCGGACGAGCTGGTCACCGACCGACGCACGCAATCACTGGCCCCCGGCGCGCTGGCCGTGCTTGAGGATGGCGAGCGTCGCGTGCTGGGGCTGGTCACCGTCAATACCAAGTCCAAGATCATCGCAAGGATGCTGGACCGCGATCCGGCTGCGGTGATCGATCAGGCGTGGTTTGCCGCACGGCTGGGACGCGCCCTTGCCATGCGGGCGCGCCTTTATGATGCGCCGTTCTACCGGCTGGTCCATGCCGAGGCGGACGGGTTGCCCGGAATTGTCATCGACCGGTTTGGCGATGTCGCGGTGATCCAGCCCAATGCCGCCTGGGCCGAAGCGCATCTCGAGGCGCTGACCGACGCGCTGATGTCGGTGACCGGGGTCACTTCGGTCATCAAGAACGCCACCGGTCGCTCACGCGGTCTGGAGGGGCTGGGCGAGGAAACCGCCATCCTGCGCGGGGCTGTTGCGGACCTCATCCCGGTGCCGATGAACGGGGCCACCTATCTTGCCGACCTCATCGGCGGACAGAAGACCGGCCTCTTCTTCGACCAGCGCCCCAACCATGCCTTTGCCGCCCGTCTGGCCAAGGATGCGCGCGTGCTGGATGTGTTTACGCATGTCGGCGGCTTTGCCCTGGCGGCGCTTGCAGGGGGGGCGGCCAGTGCGCTTGCGATCGATGCCTCGGCCCCGGCGCTGACTTTGGCGGGGCAGGGGGCGACTGCTTCGGCTGTGGCGGACCGCCTGACAACCCGGCAAGGCGATGCGTTCGCGGTGCTGGAGGCACTGGGCGCCGAAGGTGCGACCTTTGATCTGGTCATTTGCGACCCGCCCGCTTTCGCGCCTGCAAAACCGGCGCTGGAGGCAGGCTTGCGCGCCTATGAACGGCTGGCACGGCTGGCCGCT
>JANPKV010000194.1:0-5469 GCA_031426185.1 Rhodobacterales bacterium
GGCCTTCTGGCGGGCCGAGGCGGCCGAGCGCAAGGCAGCGGGCGTGCCGCCCTATGGCCGGATGGCGGGCATCATCCTGTCCTCGCCCGACGTGGCGCAGGTGTTCGACGTCGGCGCGGAACTGGCGCGACGGGACGGCCCTTTGAAACGCGTCGGCGCCCAGGTCTTTGGCCCGGCCCCGGCGCCGATCGCAAGGGTGCGGGGACGCCACCGGGTACGGCTGCTGGTCAAGGCCGACAAGGGAGTGGCTCTGCAGGCGGCGCTGACGGAATGGGTGGCGCAAGTAAAGCTGCCGACCAACCTGCGGCTGGCCATCGATATCGACCCGCAAAGTTTCTACTGACCGCGCCGGGGGCCAGCCCCCGGACCCCCGGGATGTATGGATCAGTCAGAAAGGATCAGGTTTTCCAAAGGCGCACCGGAGCCTTGGGCGCGCGGGTGAGAATCTTCTTGGCTTCCAGATCCAGCTGCACGCATTTCACCCACCAGCCCGCCGTTTGGCCACCGAGGAAAAGATCGTCCGGCAGATGCGGCAGGACGGCTGCGATGATTTCGGCGGGTGTCAGGCCGGGTGCGGCTCCAGGGCAGACCGCCAGCACCGCGCTGCGCATCGCCGCGAACTTTTCGGCATCCACGGAGTAGGTCTTGCCGGGCCGCCCGACGTTTTCGACGAGGATCTTGCCTGGCATCGCCGCACTCTCTCGCTGTGGCTGGTCTGTCCGATTGTAACCCGCACAAGGCGGCTCTGGCCACTGTTCGGATCGGGGTATATCCACGACGGCATGTTGCGTCGCATGACCCTTGCCGAGGCCCAGAGCCTACCACGCTGGCGGCGGCCCGAAAGCCTGTTGTTCCTGACCGCTGCCGCGATGCCCATTGCCTTTGCGACATGGTCTGCCTTGCTCAACAACTTCGTGTTCGAGGTCGCGGGTTTTACCGGTGTCGAGATCGGTTGGTTGCATACGGTGCGTGAAATCCCCGGACTGCTGGCGGTGCTGGTCATCGCCTTGCTGTTCGTTTTCCGCGAACAGATGTTCGGGCTGTCGATGCTCATTTTGCTGGGGGCCGCCACGGCGGTGACGGCATGGCTCCCGTCGCTTGGCGGGATCTTGACGATCACGCTTTTGTCGTCGATCGGATTTCACTATTTCGAGACGGTGAACCAGTCTTTGCAACTGCAGTGGATCGACAAGGGCCGCGCGCCGCAGGTGCTGGGATGGATCGTTGGCGTCGGATCAGGCGCCTCGCTTGCGGCCTACATCGCCATCGTCTTTCTGTGGGAGCCGCTGGGGCTGACCTACGACATCGTCTACATGGTGTCGGGCGCATTGACCGTTGCCATCGCGATCTTCTGCATGGTCGCCTATCCCCAGTTTGACGGCCCGCATGTCCAGCACCGCCACATGGTGCTTCGCCGCCGCTACTGGCTTTATTATGCGTTGCAGTTCATGGCAGGCGCGCGCCGGCAGATTTTCGTGGTCTTTGCAGGCTTCATGATGGTGGAGCGGTTCGGCATGAAAGTGTCCGAGATGACCGCACTTTTGCTGATCAACTACGTCTTGCAGATGTTTGCCGCCCCGATCATGGGGCGCGCCCTGGGCAAGTGGGGCGAACGCAATGTCATGGTGTTCGAATATGTCGGCCTGACGCTGGTCTTTCTGGCTTATGGCGGACTGTACTGGTTTGGCTGGGGCATCGTGATCGCGGGTGCGCTTTATATTGCCGATCAGATGTTCTTTGCGCTGTCATTCGCACTACGGACCTACTTTCAGAAGATTGCCGATCCGGCAGACATCGCTCCGACGGCCGCCGTGGCCTTTACAATCAACCACATTGCCGCGGTGTTCCTGCCGGCTGCGTTGGGGTACATGTGGGCCAAGTCGCCCGATTACGTGTTTGTCCTCGGGGCTGGCATGGCGCTGGTCGCACTGGGTCTGGCCCTGCTGATCCCCCGTCATCCCGAGCCCGGCCATGAGACGATCCTCGGCCGCGTGCGGCGCCCCACTGCGGCAGAGTAGCGGCGAGGTCGCTCGGCGGTTGCGGGGTGGCGGGCAATCGTCCATGATCGGGCCAGCACAAAACTCCTCGGAGACTGCAGCACCTCCCGCAAGACCGTCTTGATAGACCACAGAACGCAGGCCCCCATGGCACTACAATTCAACCTGTCGCAATCGCAACGTTGCAGTGATTGTCCGATCCGGCACCGGGCGGTCTGCGCGCAATGCGAGGCGGACGAGCTGGCCGAGCTTGAGGCCATGAAATATTATCGGAGCTTTCAGGCCGGACAGGCGGTGATCTGGTCAGGCGATTCGATGGATTTCGTCGCGAGCGTGGTCACCGGGATCGCGACCCTGACCCAGACGATGGAGGACGGCCGTCGGCAGATGGTGGGTCTGTTGCTGCCTTCGGATTTTGTCGGACGACCGGGCCGACCGCGCGCGGCCTATGACGTCACGGCGGCCACCGATCTGGTCATGTGCTGTTTTCGCAAGAAACCGTTCGAGGCGATGATCGCGAGGACCCCGCATGTCGCGCGCCGCCTGCTGGAGATGACGCTGGACGAACTGGATGCCGCGCGCGAATGGATGCTGATCCTCGGGCGCAAGACCGCGCGCGAGCGGATCGCGAGTTTCCTTGCCATCCTCGCGCGGCGGGAAGCGGCATTGCAGGTGCGGCCACCCAGCGGCGAGGTGGCGATCGACCTGCCCCTGACGCGCGAGGACATGGCCGACTATCTGGGCCTGACGCTGGAGACGGTCAGCCGGCAGGTGTCGGGGCTGAAGCGGGACGGGCTGATCGTGCTGGTCGGCAAGAGAGGCGTGACGATCCCCGATCTGCAGGCATTGCAGAACGCCGCCGGCGACGAGGCGGCGGGCAGCAGCCGCCCGTGACCTCGCGCTTCAGTGGGTCATGAAGACCGGCAGCTTTGCCACCTCAAGGATGTCGCGGGTGGCGCCGCCAAGGATCGCTTCGCGCAGCCGCGAATGGCCATAGGCACCCATCACCAGAAGATCGGCGCCCTGATCCATGGAGTGACGCAAAAGAACGTCCGACACGCGGGGCAGGCTGCGTGCCAGGACCGATACCTCGGCCTTGACGCCGTGGCGCACCAGCATCTGGCACAAAAGACCCCCCGGGTCTGACCGTTCGGTGCCGTAGACGGGCGGATCGATGACGGTGATATCGACCTTTGCCGCGGATTTCAGCAATGGCAGGGCGCGCCGGACGCTGGCCATCGCCTCGCGGCTTTGGTTCCAGGCGATGACGATGGTTTTGGACTGCGCGACCAGCGTGCCGTTGTCGGGCAGGACCAGAACCGGTGCGCTGCCTTCGAACAGTGCCGCCTCCACGACGGCTTCGGCCTCGGGCCCGCAATTGGGGCCGAATGGCTGCGAAAGGACGACCAGATCGGCATAGCTCGCGCGTTGGGCCACAAGATCGGTCAGCGCACCGATCTGCGTCACCGCGGTCTCGCAGGACCAGCGCAGGGCGGGCGACTGTTCGGCGATGGCACCGGTGATCGCATCGGCAATCGCATGGGCATCTTCTTCGGCACGCTCGGTGTCGATCGGCAGCATCACAGCGCCGCTCCCGATGAAGGAATAGCCAAGCTGCGTTCGGTCCACGCCCAGGGCCAAGAGGTCAAGATGCGCGTCCATCTGAACGGCAAGGGCGGCTGCTGCCGTTACGGTCGCGTCCAGCTGGCGCGTCGAAGTGGCAACGGCGAGGAGTGTCTTGTAGGCCATGATGTGCCTCCCATGTTGCAGGCGCGGATTATGGGCCAGATCAAAAGCTGGCATGCTTCTGACTATCTGTCCGGCACTTTCGCGACCTTGACCTAGATCAAGGCATCCGCGTCTTTGGCGTGGCACCCCTCACCGTGGAAAAGTTCCGGAATGGCACCGATTGCCTGATCCGGTTGCCATGACGAGGGGACAAAAGATGTGGGACTACCTGAAGCCGATCGCATTCGGGGTGATTGCCGTCGTGGCCGCGATTGCCGCCAATTTCGGGCATGATCTGGCCTATACGGTGAACGCGCTTGTGGTGATGCTGGCGGCTGCGGCGGCCTTTGTCTGGGCGTTGCGCACGGTGGATGAGCCAAAGCTCCATCCCGCCCACGAATACATGGACGGCGTCGTCCGGGCGGGGGTCATCGCCACGACCTTCTGGGGCGCGGTGGGGTTTCTGGTGGGCGTGGTCATCGCGTTTCAACTGGCCTTCCCGCAGCTTAACGTCGAGGCGATGGGCATCCTGAACTTTGGCCGGCTACGCCCGCTGCACACATCTGCGGTGATTTTCGCCTTTGGTGGCAACGCCTTGATTATGTCGTCCTTCTACATCGTGCAGCGCACCTGCGCGACGCGGCTCTGGGGCGGCAACCTTGGCTGGTTCGTGTTCTGGGGCTGGCAGCTGATGATCGTGCTGGCGGCCACGTCCTACATTCTGGGCGGAACCCAGGGCAAGGAATATGCCGAAACCGTCTGGTACATCGACATCTGGATCGCTGTCGTCTGGGTCGCGTTCCTGCTGGTCTTCATGGGAACGCTGTGGAAACGGCGGGAGCCGCACATCTACGTCGCCAACTGGTTCTTGTTGTCAATGATCATCACTGTGGCGATGCTGCACATCGTCAACAACCTTGCGGTCCCCGTGTCGATCTTCTCGTCCCAGTCGGTCCCGCTGTTCTCGGGCGTGCAGGATGCGATGACGCAGTGGTGGTACGGTCACAACGCGGTCGGGTTCTTCCTGACCGCCGGGTTCCTCGGGATGATGTACTACTTCGTCCCCAAACAGGCCGAACGCCCGATCTACAGCTACAAACTGTCGATCATCCACTTCTGGGCGCTGATCTTCCTTTATATCTGGGCCGGCCCGCACCACCTGCATTATACCGCGCTGCCGGAATGGGCTTCGACCCTTGGCATGGTGTTTTCGGTCATTCTCTGGATGCCTTCATGGGGCGGCATGATCAACGGTCTGATGACGCTGTCGGGCGCCTGGGACAAGCTGCGCACCGATCCGATCCTGCGGATGATGGTGGTGTCGATCGGCTTTTACGGGATGAGCACCTTTGAAGGCCCGATGATGTCGATCAAGGCCGTCAACAGCCTGTCGCATTACACCGACTGGACCATTGGCCATGTTCATTCGGGCGCCTTGGGCTGGAACGGCATGATCACCTTCGGCGCCCTTTACTTCCTGGTGCCACGGCTTTGGAACCGCACGGGGCTGTACAGCATGGCGCTGGTCAACTGGCACTTCTGGTTGGCCACCATCGGCATCGTTCTTTACGCCAGCGCGATGTGGGTGTCGGGCATCATGGAGGGCCTGATGTGGCGCGAAGTCGACGCCAACGGGTTCCTTGTCAACGCCTTTACCGACACCGTCGCCGCCAAGTTCCCGATGTACGTGGTCCGGGGCACGGGTGGACTGATGTACCTCGCTGGCGGGTTGATCATGGCTTAC
>JANPKV010000195.1:0-1950 GCA_031426185.1 Rhodobacterales bacterium
CATTGTCGCCGCGCAAGGTCGCACCGAACCAGATCGACGCACCCGCCTCCACCACCACGCGCCCGATCAGCACGGCGGTCGGCGCGATCCAGGCGTCGGGGTGGATGTGCGGGGCGATACCGTCAAGCGCATAGATCATCGGGAGGCAAACTCCGTATTCAGCGCGCGGACAAAGGCGGACAGCTGCGGCTGTCGGTCGCGACGCACCCGCTCGACCTGAAGTATGTCCGTCAATTGTTCAAACGTCTTCCGCAGATCGTCATTCACTAGAACGTAGTCGTATTCTGCCCAGTGGCTGATTTCATCGCGACTTTCTGCCATTCGTTTGGAGATTTCGGCGTCGCTGTCTTGTGCACGCGATCGCAGACGCCGCTCCAGCTCGGCGATTGACGGCGGCAAGATGAATACCGAGGTCACATCGCTGCGCATTGCCTGTTTTATCTGCTGGCCTCCCTGCCAATCGATGTCGAACAACGTATCGCGACCGTTCTTCATCGCTTCATCGACCGGTTCCCGAGGAGACCCATAGTAATTGCCAAACACCTCGGCATGTTCAAGCATTTCACCTCTGCGCACAGATTCAGAGAATTCAGTTCTTGACATAAAATAGTACTCGCGCCCGTTCACTTCGCCGGGGCGGGGCTTTCGGGTTGTGGCAGAAACTGAAAAGCGCATTGTTGGATCCCAGTCCATCAGCATGCGGCTGAGGGTAGATTTTCCCGCACCAGAGGGCGAAGACAGGATCAGCAAAAGACCGCGCCGCGTCATGGGTTATTCCACATTTTGAACCTGTTCGCGCATCTGATCGATGACCGTTTTCAGGTCAAGGCCAATGCGCGTCATCGCCAGCGACGGCGATTTGGAACAGAAGGTATTTGCTTCGCGCATGAATTCCTGGGTCAGGAAGTCGAACTTGCGCCCGACTGCGCCATCGGTCGCCAAAAGCGCGCGCGCGGCGTCGGTATGCGCGGCAAGGCGGTCCAGTTCCTCGGTCACGTCAGCCTTCACGGCCAGCAGCGCCAGTTCCTGCGCAAGTCGGGTTTCGTCCAGGCCCTCGCTCGCCTCCAGCAGCTTGGCCAAAGACGCGCGAAGCGACGTCGCGGCGTGATCCGCATGCGCAAGGATTTCCTCCGCTGCCGCGGCGGTCAAGGCTGCGATCCGGTCGATCTGCCCGGTAAGGACCGCCGAAAGCGCCGCCCCCTCGGACTGCCGCGCGGCGGTGAAATCCGACAGCACCACGCCAAGGTCCGCAACAAGCGCGGCGCGAAGCGGTGCTGCGTCTTCGTCACCCGTGCTGGTGTCCAGTATCCCGCGCAGGGCCAGGACGTCCGCCGCATTCGGCTGGGCCAGCGTCAGGCCGGAGGCCATCGCACAGGCCTCCACTGCGGCCAGCGCCTGCAACGCAGCCGTCAAGGCCGGACGGTTCAACCGCAATGTGGCATCCGCTACGGCTGCGGGATCGCGACTGACTTTCAGCGACAGGCTGACATTGCCGCGCGTGATGGCCGGCCCGAACGCCGCCCGCACCAGCGGCTCCAGCCCGTCGATCCAGTCCGGCAGGCGCAGGCGCAGATCCAGCCCCTTGCCGTTGACCGACCGCAGGTCCCACATCCAGGCATAGCCCAGCGCCGCCCCCCTGCGCGCGGCGAACCCTGTCATGGATACGACCATGCCTGCCTTCACTTCCCCTCGCCTATAAGGCGAGTATTTACCATTTGTGGAGATTTCAGGCCAAATGCCATCCAACTCGTCTATCTTAAGGCCTTGGTAACAGGTGTCGCCGCAAGGTTAACGCGCCCTGCCCTGCCCCCGGGTTCGCATCCATTGGCCTGCGCCCCGAATTTCGGCATAGCAGAGCCCGCCCAACGCGACAATCGGCCAGCTACATGGGTTAGGGGACAAAGCAATGGACGATAAGATCGTGCTATTTGGCAAAGGTTTTACGCGCCG
>JANPKV010000196.1:0-9801 GCA_031426185.1 Rhodobacterales bacterium
GATGCCCGCCTGACCCTTGCGGGCAATGCGGGGCCGGTGGATATCCTGCGTGGCATCACGCTGACCGTGACGCGGGGCGAAACGGTGGGGCTTGTCGGGCCGTCAGGGTCGGGCAAATCGTCACTCCTCATGCTCATGGGCGGGCTGGAGCGCGCCACGGGCGGATCCGTGATGGCCCTGGGGCAGGACCTGACCGCGATGGGTGAGGATGCACTGGCCCGGTTCCGCAGAGGCAATATGGGCGTGGTCTTCCAGTCTTTCCACCTGATTCCGACCATGACAGCGCTTGAGAATGTCGCACTGCCCATGGAACTGGCCGGAACGCGCGATGCCTATGCCCGCGCGACTGCCGAATTGCAGGCCGTGGGTCTGGGCCCGCGCATCGACCACTATCCGGCCCAGATGTCGGGCGGCGAACAGCAACGCGTCGCCCTTGCCCGCGCCGCAGCGCCCCGGCCGGCAATCCTATTGGCGGATGAGCCGACGGGAAATCTTGATGGCGTCAACGGGCAGGCGATCATGGACCTGTTGTTCGGGCTGCGCGACCGGCACGGCGCGACGCTGGTCCTTGTGACCCATGCACCGGAACTTGCCGCACGCTGCGACCGCGTGATCCGGCTGGCGGACGGGCTGGTTGCGCAGACGGACCTTGCCGCATGAGCCTTGCCTTCCGGATTGCACGTGCCGAATTGCGGGGCGGCCTGAAAGGGTTTCGCATATTCCTTGCCTGTCTTGCGCTGGGGGTTGCGGCAATCGCCGCCGTCGGCACGCTGCGCGCCGCCATCGAGACAGGACTTGGCGAACAGGGCGGCGTCATTCTTGGCGGCGATGCGCAGCTGGAATTCACCTACCGCACGGCCACGCCCGAAGAACTGGCCTGGGTGCAGGAACGCGCCATACGAACCTCGCAGATCATCGACTTCCGCTCCATGGTGGTGGTGGGGGACGAGACCGGGCTGACACAGGTCAAGGCGGTCGATGATGCCTATCCTCTGACGGGCGAGGTGGTGCTTGATCCTGCAATGGGTCTGGCCGACGCGCTTGCACCGGCGGATGGCCTGCCGGGTGCCGTGATGGACCGGGTGCTGGTCGACCGGTTGGCACTGAAACCCGGCGACACCTTCCGCCTTGGCGAGCAGATGTTTCGCCTGACCGCTGCCCTGCTGCGCGAACCCGACAGTGCGACGGGCGGGATGACCCTTGGCCCGCGGACCATCGTGTTGACGACGTCACTTGCCAGTTCGGGGCTGATCGCGCCAGGCACGCTGTATGAAAGCGCGATCCGGATGACGTTGCCGGTGGGTACCGATCTCGAAGCGCTGAAAACGGCGACCGAGACCCAATTCGAAGGCGCAGGGATCCGCTGGTCGGACCGGCGCCGCGCAGCCCCCGGCGTGGACAACTTCGTCGAACGCATGGCGGCCTTTCTGGTGCTGGTGGGCCTTGCCGGCCTGACGGTCGGCGGGGTTGGTGTGTCGTCGGCCGTCAGCGCCTATCTGGCAGGCAAGACCGCGACCATCGCGACGCTGAAAACGCTTGGCGCGACCGGCGGGCTGATCTTTCGCATCTACCTGATCCAGATCGGTCTTTTGGCGATCCTGGGGCTGTGTATCGGGCTGGTTCTTGGCATCGGCGTGCCGATTGCGCTGTCCCCGGTGATCGAGGCACAACTGCCGTTTCCCGCTGACATCGCGTTTTCGGCGCGCGCAGCGGCGGAGGCGATGTTCTACGGCATTCTGACGGCGCTTTTGTTCACGCTCTGGCCGCTTGCACGCAGCGAGAAGGTCCGCGCGGCGGCGCTTTATCGCGGTGGTGCGGGCAGCTTTGTCTGGCCGCGTCCGCGTTATCTTGTGGCCTTGATCCTGCTTGCGGCGCTGCTGATCGGCGGGGCGGTTCTGTTTTCCGGCACGGCATGGCTTGCGCTGTCCACTGCGGGCGGCATTGCGGGTGCGATGGTCGTCCTTGGGGCGGCAGCCCTTGCGATGCGTTGGCTGGCCCGTCGCGTGGCGCGGTCGGGCATGGCGCGCGGGCACGTTGCGTGGCGCAGTGCCATCGCCGCCATCGGAGGCCCGAGGGCAGAGGCGATGTCGGTCATCCTGTCGTTGGGCCTTGGGCTGACGGTCCTTGCCGCCATCGGCCAGATCGACAGCAACCTGCGGTCCTCGATCGCGCGGGATTTGCCGGAACGCGCGCCGGCGTTCTTTTTCATCGATATCCAGAACGACCAGATCGAGGATTTCCGCGCCCGGATGACGGCCAACCCTGCCGTCACCAAGCTTGACAGCGCCCCGATGCTGCGCGGTGTCGTGACCAAGATCAACGGACAGGCCGCCCTTGATGTCACCGACCATTGGGTCGTGCGCGGCGACCGGGGGCTGACCTATGCCGCCACCCCGCCCGAAGGCACGCAGATCACGGCGGGGACGTGGTGGCCCGCCGACTATGACGGTCCGCCGCAGATCTCGTTTGCCGCCGAGGAAGCCACCGAGATCGGGCTGAAACTGGGCGACATGATCACGGTGAACGTGATGGGCCGTGACATCGATGCCGAAATCACCAGCTTTCGCGAGGTGAACTTTTCCACTGCCGGGATCGGTTTCGTGATGTCGATGTCGCCCGGTGCGCTGCAGGGGGCGCCGCATACCCACATTGCAACCGTCTATGCCCCACCCGAGGCTGAGGCGGGCCTGCTGCGCGACATCACCAAGGCAATGCCCAACGTCACGGCCATCCGCATTCGGGACGCCATCGACCGGGTGACCGAGGCCCTGACGGCGATTGCGACTGCCACCGCCTGGGCTGCGGCGGCGACACTCGTCACGGGATTTGTGGTGCTGATCGGCGCGGCAGCAGCGGGAGAGCGCGCGCGTATCTACGAGGCTGCGGTGTTGAAAACGCTGGGGGCCACGCGCGCGACGATTCTTGGCAGCTTTGCATTGCGCGCCGCCCTGATGGGGGCCGCTGCAGGCGTTGTCGCGATCATCGCGGGGGCTATCGGCGGCTGGGCTGTGATGACCTTCGTGATGGATGCAGACTACCGGTTCGAGCCTGTCTCGGCCTTTGCAATCGTGATCGGGGGCGTCCTTGCGACACTGCTGGCGGGGCTTGCCTTTGCCTGGCGTCCGCTGGCGGCGCGCCCGGCGCAGGTGCTGCGGTCGCAGGAATAGCCGGTCAGTGGCCTGCGAGAAACCCTGCGGGGGCGCGCGCCAGCAGGTCGTCCGCCAAAGCGACGCCAAGTCCGGCGGCATCGGCAACGGACCCGCGCCGTTCGCCGGCAATCGCCTCTGACCCGTCGGGACGCAAGATCTCGCCGCGCATCCACAGCTGATCGCCCTCGATCACGGCCAGACCCGCAATCGGCGTCTCGCAGGACCCGTCGAGGCGGGCCAGATACCCCCGCTCTGCGGTCAACCTGATGCCTGTCGGGCCATCATGAACCTTTGCCAAAAGCGCTGCGGTCGCCACATCATCCACGCGACGTTCCACCCCGATCGCCCCTTGGGCTACCGCAGGCAACATCACCTCCGGCGCAATCGCCCCGCGCGCCATGTGGGCCAGCCCAAGCCGGTTCAGCCCCGCCATTGCAAGGAACGTGGCATGAGCCACGCCGTCTTCCAGCTTTTTCATCCGGGTCTGCACGTTGCCGCGAAACTCCACCAGTCGCAGGTCGGGTCGCCGCAGTGCCAGCTGGGCGCGGCGACGCAGGGACGACGATCCGACCACCGCCCCCGGGGGCAGAGCCTCCAGCCCGGCGAAACCCGGCGACACAAAGGCATCGCGCACATCTTCGCGCGGCAGATAGCAGTCCAGCAGCAGACCGTCGGGTTGTGCTGTCGGCATGTCCTTCATCGAATGCACCGCGATGTCGATCTGCCCGGCCAGCAGCGCCTCTTCGATTTCGCGGGTGAACAGGCCCTTGCCGCCGATATCCTTCAGGGCGCGGTCCAGAATCTGGTCGCCCATCACCTTGATGATGCAGATGTCAAAGGCGGCTTCGGGCAGACCGAATGCCGCCATCAGGCTGCGCCGGACCTCATAGGCCTGCCACAGGGCAAGCGGCGATCCACGGGTTCCGATCCGAAGGGGCTTGGCGGGTGAGGGCAGGTTCTGTGTCATTCGCCAAGACTTAACGATGTCATCTTGGGCTGACAACTCTCGTTCGGCTTGACTTCGCGGCGCTCCCATCAGACCCATGGGCCAAAGGAGCCTGACGATGACCCAAAAGACGATCCTGCGCGCACTCGGCGGCGAAGTCCTGCCAACGCCACCGATCTGGATGATGCGACAAGCAGGGCGCTATCTGCCCGAATACCGCGCCACGCGGGCCAAGGCGGGCGATTTCCTGTCGCTGTGCTACACGCCAGACCTTGCGGCCGAAGTCACGCTGCAGCCGATCCGGCGTTATGGGTTCGACGCCGCCATCCTGTTCGCCGACATCCTGTTGCTGCCGCAAGCCCTGGGCCCGCGCCTGTGGTTCGTCGAAGGCGAAGGCCCCCGCATGGAGACGGTCACCACGCCGGAACAGCTGGCGGGGCTGAGGTCAAAGGAGGCCATTCACGACACCCTTGCGCCGGTTTATGAGACCGTCCGCATCCTGGCGCGCGCCTTGCCGGTGGAGACGACCTTGATCGGTTTTGCCGGATCGCCGTGGACCGTGGCCACCTACATGATCGGCGGGCGCGGGTCCAAGGATCAGGCCGCGGCGCACAAGCTGAAAGAGACCGACCGCGCCACGTTTTCGGCGCTGATCGACGTCATCGCAGATGCGACGGTTGAATATCTGTCGATGCAGATCGCCGCCGGGGCCGAGGTGGTCAAGCTTTTCGACAGCTGGGCGGGGTCGCTGAAAGGCGACGATTTCGCCGAGTTTGCGGTCAAGCCTTGCGCCAAGATCATCGCGGCGCTGAAGGCCCGTCATCCCGGCATTCCCGTGATCGCCTTCCCGCGCGAGGCGGGTCAGGGTTATATCGGCTTTGGCAAGGCGACCGGGGCCGACTGCGTGGCGCTGGATAACTCCGTCAGTCCCGAATGGGGCGCTGCCAATGTTCAGGTCGATGGCTGCGTGCAAGGTAACCTCGCCCCTGAACACATGGTCACCGGGGGGCCCGCGCTGGTTGCGGCAACCCGGCATGTGGTGCAGGCGTTCCGCAACGGCCCGCATATCTTCAACCTCGGTCACGGCATCACACCCGATGCCAACCCCGACCATGTCCAGCTGATGATCGACACCGTCCGGGGGGCGTGACATGTCCGGCTGGCTGTGGGTTCTGGCCACGCTGGTCGCAGCGGCGGCCCAGACCGCCCGCAACGTGACCCAGCAGGGCCTGACCCGACAGATCGGCACGCTGGGCGCAACGCAGGTGCGATTCGTGTTCGGCCTGCCGTTCGCGGTCGTGTTCCTCGGGTTGATGGTCTGGGCCACGGGCGAGAGCGTCCCCGAACTGACGAGCGCCAGCCTCGGCTATGCAGCCCTGGGTGCCGTGGCGCAGATCGCCGCAACGGCCTTGATGCTGGTCACGATGAAATCCCGGTCGTTCGCCGTGACCACGGCATGGATCAAGACCGAACCGGTGATGGTCGCAGTGATTGCCGCGGTGACCATCGGCGATGCGCTGACGGTGGCGAAGTTCGCAGCCATCGTTGTCGCCACCAGCGGTGTCGTCATCCTGTCGACCAAACCCGACACGGCGCGACTGATGTTGCGCGACCTTGGTCCGGCCGCAACCGGCCTTTTGGCAGGGCTTTTCTTTGGCCTCGCTGCCATCGGCTTTCGCGGCGGCATCCTTGGCTTGCCCGAAGGCGGGTTTCTGATCCGCGCCAGCACCATTCTGGTGGTCAGCCTCGCGATCCAGGCCGGGCTCTTGCTGGTCTGGCTTGCGCTGTTCGACCGCCGGGCGCTGATGGCGTCGTTTGGCGTCTGGCGCAGCTCGCTCAGCGCCGGGTTTCTTGGCGCGTTCGCGTCCCAGTTCTGGTTCATCGGATTTGCGCTGACGACGGCGGCCAATGTCCGCACGCTGGCGCTGGTGGAGGTGATCATGGCGCTGGCGGTATCGCGCTATGGCCTGCGCCAGACCGTGACCACCCGCCAAAAGGTCGGCATCGCGGTGATCGTGCTGGGCGTCGGGCTGTTGCTGACCGCACAACGACCATAGGTCGCGGTCTAGCGCGCCGTCATCGCGCGCAACGCCTCGGCAGCCTCGGCACCGCCATCGGTCTTGTCGTTCCAGTGGACATGCACGCGGGCCACCGCACCAAACCGCATCACCATGTCGGCCCGAAGCGTCAGCGTGATGAGGCCATCGGCGAAGGTGACCGCCTCCAACGCGTCAAAGGCACCGAAGATCTCGTCGCTGACCTCCAGATACAAGGGGGCCGACGGGTCCGCCATGTCCTGCTGGACAAAGACATAGCCGTCTTCGGCGTCATCGGTGACAGCGAAAGCCACAACGCGCGCGCCATCGTCCTCTGTCACCGACCCAAAGGCCGCGTGCAGTTCAAGGTCCGACATGCCTCAGTTCCTCCATGGCCGCAGCCATCTGTTCAGGTCCACTTGGCGATGGGCGGCAGGCTCATCAGGACGGCATTTGCATCATGCCCGGTTTCCAGCCCGAACTTGGTGCCGCGATCGTAGACAAGGTTGTATTCGGCATAAAGCCCGCGATGGATCAACTGCGCCTCGCGGTCTGCGTCGGTCCAGGGTGTCATGCAGCGACGCTCCACCAGCGGGACAAAGGCCGGCAGGAACGCCGAGCCCACGGATTGGGTAAAGGCAAAGTCGGCCTCCCAGTCGCCGGTATCCAGATCATCATAGAAAATTCCGCCCACGCCGCGCGCGCGGCCACGATGCGGCACAAAGAAGTATTCATCGGCCCAGGCTTTAAATTTGGTATAATATTCAGGGTTATGCGCGTCGCAGGCCAGATGCATCTGGGCGTGGAAATGCGCCGTGTCTTCGGGGTATTCCAAGGCCGGATTGAGATCTGCGCCGCCGCCGAACCACGCTGCCCCGGGCGTCCAGAACATCCGCGTGTTCATGTGGACCGCTGGGGAATGGGGGTTGACCATATGGGCGACCAACGAGATGCCGCTGGCCCAGAACCGGGGATCCTCGGCCATGCCGGGCACACCGCGCGCCGCCATCGCCTTTTGCGCCCGTTCGCCCAACGTGCCGTGGACCTCGGAGATGTTCACGCCGACCTTCTCAAAGACACGGCCGCCGCGCATGACGCTCATCAATCCGCCGCCGCCATCCGCGCGGGTCGTGGGAGACACGTCGAACTTGCCCGGATTGCCGGTGCCATAGTTGGCTTCAAGCGCCTCGAAGCTTGCAACGATCCGGTCGCGGAGGGTGCGAAACCAGGCCGAAGCGCGGGGTTTGCGACTTTCAAATGGGTCCGTCATCGGGTTATCCTTTGGAACTTTTTTGCATCGGTAGCATTGGTGACAAGTGCCGCCAACAGGGCATTTACCAAAGCGAGCCGACCGCGCCAGAGCCAACCCGGCGGAGGATCAGGATGAAACGCATCGTCTGCCTGACACTAGCGCTTTTGGCTGCCTGCGGCACGCCGCAGGAACAGTGCATTGCGCGCGAGACGCGGGACCTGCGCGTGCTGGACCGGCTGATCGCTGAGACGCAAGGCAACATCGACCGCGGCTATGCGCTTGTGGAGGTCACGGTGGAGCGGGACCGGTGGGTTCTTTGCCCCGCCCCGAGGCGCGCGGAGGGCGAGCCGCCCGCCGAGCCGAGGATGTGCCTTGACGACTATTACGAGACGGAAACCCGTCCCCGTGCCATTGATCTTGGGGCCGAGGCGCAAAAGCTGGCAGGAATGAAGGCCAGGCGGGCGGATCTTGCCAGAGCGGCCGACCGCCAGATCGACGCCTGTCGGGCCGCCTATCCCGAATGATCAATGCGCGGGAACTGCCACCGGATCGATCAGGCTGCGCCCACCATCGACGGTCAATATCTGGCCGGTGATGAAGTTCGACGCGTCCGACGCCAGGAACTGCACCGTTTCCGCCAGTTCAGCCGGTGCCGCGATGCGGTGCAGCGGCGTGCCGTCGGTAATCACGTCGCGGTAGCCGGGCTGTTCTTTCAAGGTGGCCTTCAGGCTTGCGCTCATCACGGATCCGAAGGCGACGGCATTCACCCTGATCCCCTTGGGCGCCAGCGCGACGGCCATCGACCGGGTCATCTGGTCCACAGCCGCCGAAGCGACCGAATAGCCCAAAAGTTCGGGCCGGGTCAGGTGGGCTGCGATCGAGGACAGGTTGATGATCGACCCGATGATCGTGCCTTCGCCCGCCTCGCCAGACCGTTCGGCCTGCTGAATCATGCGCCGCGCCGTCATCTGCGACAATCGCAGGCTCGTCAGCACGTTGTCGCGCCACAAAAGCTCCACCGCGTCATCTTCGACGCCCAGCGGGTCGGAGACCGCCATGTGGCGCGCCGCATTGACCAGGATATCGACCCTCTCAAACGCATCGATGGTGAAGGACAGAAGATTGTTGATCGTCAGCTTTTGACACAGATCGCCCCCGAACTTGCGGATCGCGCCTTCGCCGCGCGCCTCGTCGCCCAGTTCCGCCTCCAGCCCCGCCTCGTCCATGTCGGCAAAGACCACGTTGGCCCCCTTGTCGACAAAATGCCGCGCGACCGCGAGGCCGATGCCATGCGCCGAGCCCGTCACGATGGCCGTCTTGCCGGAAATGGACATCGACATGGCAATTCCCTCTTGTCAGTTGGTCTTCGTGGGCCGGTGCGGGCGCGATGCCCGGATCAGCCGATAGGCTTTGGTGCCGCCGATGTCGGACACCTCGCGAAAGGCCGCTGTCAGCACCGGATCATAGGGAAGGTGCCGGTTTGCGACCAGCCAGAGCGTCCCTTCGGCGGCGAGCATCCGCTGTGCGGCGCGGATGAACGCAGCACCAAGGGCCGGATCGGGGGCACGCGCGGTGTGAAAGGGCGGATTGCAGACCACCGCATGCGCCGGTGCCGCCGGCTTGAACGACAGCGCGTCCGCCCAGTGAAACTGGGCACGCGGGTCGACGATGTTGTCACGTGCGCAGTCGAGGGCCACGCCATCGGCCTCGACCAGATCAAGGTGCAAGACCGTATCGCGGGCAAGAACGGCGCGCGACAGATACCCCCAGCCGGCACCCAGATCGACGACGCGCGCGCCCAGCTTTGCAGGCAACGCTTCGGCAAGCAGAACCGAAGCAGGGTCCGGACCGTCGGCGGAAAAGACGCCCGGTCTTGTGACGAACCCGCCTTCGGTCACGTGGGGGACAGACCGCCAATCGGCAAAATCCGACGCGGGTTCCACTGCGACCATCCGTCCATGCGCCTTGATCACGGGGGCACCCACCGTCGCATGCGCAGACACCGCACGGATCAATGTATCGATCCCGTCGGTCTTTTGGCCGTCCAGCAACAAGATCCCAGAAGGCTCCAGACATGTCACCGCATCGGCGACAAGCGCATGTGCCGCAGCCTTGGCGCGCGATGCGCAGACCAGTGCCATCGCCGCCCCGGGCGTCGCCTCGGGCACCACGTCATACCCGGCGGCCACGAAGGCATCGTGGTCAAGCCGCTGGCGCGTGACGATCTGGACACGGTCGCGTGGCAAGACGGTCAGGTCCTGCGGGGCGGCAGGGCCAAATACGGCGATCCGGCCGTGCGCGGGCACCACCAGCGCACCGCTTTCAACGGCATGGGACAATCGGTCTGCGCGCATGGGCGGCCGAAGCGGGGCCTATTCCTTTTCCATCGTGCATTGCAGCGGATGCTGGTGACGGCGG
>JANPKV010000197.1:0-2787 GCA_031426185.1 Rhodobacterales bacterium
GACCGAACTAATCCGCCCGGCACAAATGACAAAAAGCGAAGATGCACAAATGATCGTGAAGCCGACGATGGATGGACTGGCGGCGTCCGCAAAAGCGGCAGGTCGCAAGGGCCCGCCCCCGGTGCACCTGTGGAACCCGCCATTTTGCGGCGATCTGGATATCCGCGTGGCGCGCGACGGGACGTGGTTCTATCTCGGCACACCGATCGGACGCGCGCCGCTGGTGCGGCTGTTCTCGTCGATCCTCAAGCGCGAGGGGGACCGCTATTACCTTGTGACTCCGGTAGAAAAAGTCGGCATCACGGTCGACGACGCGCCGCTTTTCGCCGTGGATTTCACCGTTGACGCACCCGGGCACGACCAGATCATCACTTTTCACACCAAGACCGAGGATGACGCGGTCTGCGACGCGGAGCATCCGCTTCGGGTGGCGCGCGACGCGAAAACCGATGAGCCGGCCCCTTATGTCCTGATCCGGCCGGGGCTGGAGGCACGGATTGACCGCAAAAGTTTCTACCGTCTGGTCGAGATCGGCGTGATCGAGCCCCTTGACGGCGAGGATTGGTTCGGCGTTCGGTCTTCTGGATGTTTCTTTCCTGTCATCCTCGCCAAAGAATTGCCCTGAAATGCCCCGTTTTGCTGCCAATCTGACGCTTCTCTTCAACGAAGTGCCCATGCTGGACCGCCCGGAATGGGCGGCCAAATGCGGGTTCGACGGTGTCGAGGTGCTGTTTCCCTACGACAACACGATCGCCGACTGGCAGCGCGCCCTCGCCGACGTGCCGCTGGCGCTGATCAACACGCCCCCCGGCGACTGGGCCTCGGGCGAAAGGGGCCATGCGGCGGTTCCGGACGAGGTCAGGCGGTTTCGCGACGGGTTCCTGCGTGCCGTCGACTATGCCAACGGCCTTGGCGCAGGGCGCATCCATGTGATGTCGGGCGTCGCGCGGGGACCGGTCGCCGAAGAGACATTTCTGGAAAACATCGCCTGGGCAGCGGCGCAGGCCCCCGACATGCCCTTGTCGCTGGAACCGCTCAATCCCGATGACATGCCCGGCTACTTTCTGAACGACTTCGATCTGGCGGGGCGGTTGGTCGACGATCTGGGCTTGCCCAATGTCGGATTGCAATTCGACCTGTGGCACGCCGCGCGCCTGCATGGCGACCCGATCGCTGTCTGGCAGCGGCACAAGGCGCGGATCAACCATGTCCAGATTGCAGGCTTTCCGACCCGTGCCGAACCCGGCGGCGGCGGTGTCGACTTTGCCGGTCTGATGCGCGAGATCGACGCCTCCGGCTATCAGGGCTGGGTCGCCGCAGAATATCGCCCGGCCAAAAGCACCGTGCAGGGCCTTGGATGGCTGGCGGCGATGAAATCTCGTGGCGCGATGATCGGGGGCTGACTCACGTTTGTCACCCTTGTGGCCCTGTGGGTCCACCCGTTACACTGTGCAGAACGCGCCGCAAAGGAACACCCGCATGCCCCCTGACGCCCCGGAAATCCAAGTCGTCACCACCTGGAAAGTCGCCTGCGACGGCGGCGAAGGCGCGCTTGGCCACCCGCGTGTCTGGCTGCCGATCCCAGCGGACAAGGGCTGGGTCGAATGCGGCTATTGCGACAAGCGCTACGTCATTGACCGCGACCATGCGGGCGACGCTCACTAGCCGAGCGGCGGCCCGACGACGGTCATGCCGTGACGCTGCGACAGTTCGGCAAAGCTGGCCGGTGTCAGCGGGCTGAGGGCGCTGCCCTCGTGAAAGAACGACTCCATGGAGCCCGCGGGAAAGAACGCGACGACGATGCGCCCGGTCTGGCTGGTGTTGCGAAACGCATGCGGCACGCCGCGCGGGCCAAGCACGGAATCACCAGGGCCAAGGTGATGCACCGTGTCGCCGACGCGAATGTCGAACGCGCCTTCGGTCACATAGAACCATTCATCCTGCGCCGCGTGGACATGCAGCGGCGGCCCGCCTGGTTCGCTGCGAAGGGTGTCGTAGATGCAGGCCGCCCCAAAGCTGTCCTTGCCCGACACCTTGAGGTGAAACGCCCCATTCAGGAATTCGAACGCCTGCCCGCCGAGAGCCTGACCTTGATGAACGACAGGCGGCGGGATTGCATTTTCGTCGTTTTGCACCGAAGCATCCTTTCAGAAAGGTCCAGTCTGCCGCAGCATAACACGACGCGGACCTTCGCGCAGCCGCCGCAACACGGGCTGGCCCATGCGGGGCAAAGATGGCATCACACCAGAATGCGGTATGGCGATCGGGGACTAGGATGATGCAGTTTGGCAAGGGCCACCACCTTCACCTCATCGACGGATCGGCCTATATCTTCCGCGCCTACCACGCGCTGCCACCGCTGACGCGCAAATCAGATGGCCTGCCGGTGGGCGCGGTGGCGGGGTTCTGCAACATCCTGTGGAACGAGATCTCCAAGGATCGCGGCCGCGACGCTGCCACCCATATCGCGGTGATCTTCGACCATTCCTCGCTGACGTTCCGCAACGAGATCTATTCGGAATACAAGGCGAACCGGCCGGACCTGCCCGAAGACCTGAAGCCGCAGTTCCCGCTGACGCGCGAGGCGACGCGCGCCTTCAACGTCGCCTGCATCGAGGCCGAGGGGTTCGAGGCCGACGACATCAACGCCACGTTGGCCTGCCAGGCGGTCAGCGCGGGCGGCACGGCCTGCATCATCTCGTCCGACAAGGACCTGATGCAGCTTGTCCGCCCCGGCATCGTGATGCGCGACCCGATGAAGGACAGGATGATCGGCCCCGACGAGGT
>JANPKV010000198.1:0-18432 GCA_031426185.1 Rhodobacterales bacterium
GTCTTTCCCGCCCCCATCATGCCCACAAGAATAACGGATTTGTGCAGCCTGTAGGCGTGCATCATCCGCGCCTGCATGTCATTGCCTGCCGTCATGTCTTGCGGGTTCCCCTGCCGCCGCGCGATCCGTTGCCGAGTTTTCGCACATCAGAACCTGAATGGCGTGAACTTGCGCGAAATGCCATATATATAATGAACGTCATGCATCGTGATTGGCCTTGGGACTCAACCCGGGGCAGACCCTGGCACAGCGGACGTGAGGCAGCGTAAAGGCACAAGCGCAATGATGCGACTGATCAAGTATCTACTCCTGCTCGTGTTGATCGGGTTCCTGGGGGTGGTCGGGTTTGCCTATCTGGGCGACCTCAGCCCTGAGCAAGGCGATGTGACCAAACCGGTGACGCTGGATGCGGACTGACCTCTGGGCGGCCTTGCTCCTGACGGCCAGCCTGGCGCCGTTCGGCGCGCTTGCCCAATCCGACGCGCCACTGTCGGCCATTGACTGGCTGTCGCAATCCGTCTCGACGCCTGCCGGCACCGAGGTCGAGACGCTGGATGACACGCCCAGCGAGCCACCCGTCACGCCAGACGGCTTCATGCCCGAAGACATCGCCACATCGACGATCGACGGGCCGTCGCGCGATGCAGTCGGCCTGATCTCCCCCGCCAAAAGCGGGCTGCCAGAGCGGCTCTGGGGCGCGGGGCTGACCGAAGAGATCGCAGCCCACCTGACCGCCGAAGAAGTGGAGACACTGCCTTCGCTGCAATCGCTTTTCCGCACCCTGTTGTTGGCCGAGGCAAGGCCACCTGTCGATTCGGACGGCTCGGGGCGGCTGTTGATGGCACGGATCGACAAACTGTTGTCGCTGGGTGCGCTGGACGAGGCGCAGGCCCTGATAGACGCCGCCGGGGATACAGGGCCGGAACTTTTCCGCCGCAGCTTTGACGTCGCCCTGTTGACTGGCGCCGAAGATCGCGCCTGCGAGCAGATGCGGGCGGCACCCGACCTTGCACCGACATTTCCCGCGCGGGTGTTCTGCCTTGCGCGATCGGGCGACTGGAACGCGGCCGCACTGACGCTGCGGACGGCGCAGGCGCTGGGATACATCACCCCTGAACAGGACGCCCTTCTGTCGCGGTTTCTTGACCCCGATCTTTATGAAGGTGAGCCGACGCCTGCCCCGCCAACCCCCGTCACCCCACTGGATCTGCGGATGTTCGAGGCGATTGGCGAACCTCTGCCCAGTCTGGGTCTGCCGCTGGCCTTTGCCCATGCAGACCTCGGACCCGCGAATGGCTGGAAAAGACAGCTGGAGGCAGCCGAGCGCCTTGCCCGGGCCGGCGTGCTGGACGCCAACCGCTTGCTGGGGCTTTACACCGACGAGGGTGAGCCTTCTGCCTCGGGCGGGATCTGGGACCGGGTCGATGCCTTTCAGCGATTCGATATCGCTCTTGCCTCGGGTGACGCGGCAAGCGTTGAGCGAACCTTGCCGAATGCCTGGGACCGCATGACCGAAGCCGAGATCGAGACGACATTTGCGGGGCTTTTTGCCAGAAAGCTGATGGCCATCGATCTTGGCGACGAGGCGGGTCGGATCGCGTTTCGGGTCGCGTTGCTGTCGCCGGAATTCGCGACCGCGGCCGCCGGGCGCAAGGCGCTTGATCCGACCGAAGAGTTTCTGATCGGGCTCGCCAGCGGGGATGTGACGGGCATGATTGCCCCGGACAGCCTGGGACGCGCGATCGCGCCGGCGTTCAGTGGTCCCGCCGTCGCGCCCGAAGGCACGGAATCGGCGCGTCTGCTGGCCGAAGACCGCTACGGCGAGGCGGTACTGACAGCGATTGAGCGTATTTCCGTCGGGGTTCAGGGCGATCTGCGCCAGGTGACCGAAGGTCTTGCCACCTTGCGGGCCGCCGGTCTTGAGGATGTCGCGCGGCGCACCGCGCTGGAACTGATGCTGCTGGAACGTCGGGGATGACGGGAACCCCCGGCCCCGGCGCGATGGATCAATGGATCTCGACCTTTCTGGAGGCCCAGATGGCCGAGCGGAACGCCGCCCGCAACACCCGTCTGGCCTATGGGCGCGACCTCAAGGACCTGGCCGCCTGGCTTGCGCGGCGCGACCGCAGTTTCGCGGCGGCAGAGACGGGAGACATCGAGGGCTACCTGATCCAGTGCGATGCGAACGGCCTGTCCAAGGCGACCCGGGCGCGGCGTCTTTCGGCCATCAAGCAGTTGTTTCGCTTCGCCCATGAAGAAGGCTGGCGCGCCGATAACCCCGCGCTGCGCCTGCCGGGCCCCGGCAAGATGAAACGACTTCCAAAGACCCTGACACTGGAGGATGTGGAACGTCTGCTGACCACCGCGCAAGGCCATGGGCGCACCGCCGGCGACCGGCTGCGAAACCGCGCATTGGTCGAACTTCTTTATGCGACCGGCATGCGGGTGTCGGAACTCGTGGGCCTTGCGGTGGCTGCGGTAAGGGGCGATCCGCAGATGATTCTGGTGCGCGGCAAGGGCGACAAGGAACGCCTCGTGCCAATGTCGCGACCGGCCCGCGCGGCAGTCGCCGAATGGCTGGAGCAGCGCGACCGAGACCTCGCGGCAGCCAAGGCCGACGGCAAGGCCCCCAGCCCCGCCGCCGAACGCGCCCTTTTTCCCGGTGCAGGCGCCGACGGGCATCTGACGCGGCAATACTTTCACGCGGTCCTGAAGGACATCACCATCCGCGCCGGGATCGACCCGGACCGCGTCACCCCGCACACCCTGCGGCACGCTTTCGCCACCCATCTCTTGGCGGGCGGGGCGGATCTGAGGGTCATCCAGTCGCTGCTTGGGCATGCCGATGTCGCCACCACCGAAATCTATACGCATGTGATGGACGACCACCTGCGCACCCTTGTCTTGCAGCACCATCCCCTTGCAACCGCATCCCGGACCAGTCGCAAGTCTTGATCCGGCAAGGCCAAGCCTGCTAAGCGCATGTCTTGCACCGAAACCAGCCCCGCCTGTTCCACTTTTTGTCTGGATATCATGGACCCTGCACATCTCGACTTGGCTTTTTGGATGACCGCCGGGATCATCGTTGTGTTGCTGATGGCATCCGCGTTCTTTTCCGGTTCCGAGACCGCGCTGACGGCAGCCTCGCGGGGTAAGCTCAAGGCGCAGGCTGACCGAGGATCGCGCGGCGCACGGCAGGCCCTGAAGATCACCGAAGACAACGAGCGCATGATTGGCTCGCTTCTGCTTGGCAACAACATCGTCAACATTCTTGCCGCATCGCTTGCCACGGCACTGCTGACACGCTTGTTCGGCGATAGCGGTGTCGCCATTGCGACCTTTGTGATGACGTCGCTGGTGCT
Source organism: Rhodobacterales bacterium (assembly GCA_031426185.1). Classification (GTDB taxonomy): domain Bacteria; phylum Pseudomonadota; class Alphaproteobacteria; order Rhodobacterales; family Rhodobacteraceae; genus JAJNPS01. The sequence continues at coordinate 3,363 of JANPKV010000198.1, forward strand.
CGTATTCGGCGAGGTGCTGCCCAAGACCATCGCAATCACCTATTCCGAAGCGTTCGCCACCCGCGTCTCTCCGGTTGTCGGACCTCTTATTCGGGTGTTCTCGCCGGTTGTGTCTTTGGTGCGGGCTCTGGTGCGCGGTATCTTGCGGCTTTTTGGGGTCAAGGCTGATCCCAATGCTCATATCCTGGCACTGCGCGACGAAATCATGGGGGCGATTGCCCTTGGCCATTCCGAAGGCGCGGTCGAAAAGGAAGATCGCGACCGCTTGCTGGGCGCGCTGCATCTGTCGGCCCGGACGGTGGATGAAATCATGCGCCACCGCCGTCAGATCGAGATGATCGACGCCGATCAGCCGCCGGGCGACATCATCACCAAGGTGCTTGCGTCGGCCCATAGCCGCCTGCCGGTCTTTCGCGGGACCGAAGACAACATTCTTGGCGTCGTCCACACCAAGGATCTGTTGCGCGAGGTTGATCGCCTGATGCGCGGGACCGACGCCACGCCGCAGGGACTGGATGCGCTGGATATCGTCAAGGTCGCGATGAAACCCTATTTTGTCCCCGACACCACGCCGCTGGACGAACAGATGCGCCAGTTCCTGAAACGGCGCACCCATTTCGCGCTGGTGGTCGACGAATACGGGGCGCTGCAGGGCGTGCTCACCCTTGAGGATATTCTGGAGGAAATCGTCGGCGAGATCACCGACGAGTTCGATGTCGTCGACAAGGACAGCCACCTGTCACGCACCGGCAAGAATGAGGCCGTGGTGGACGGTGCCATGACCATTCGTGACCTGAACCGGGCGATGGACTGGGGCTTGCCTGACGAAGAGGCCAACACCGTCGCAGGCCTGGTGATCCATGAGGCGCAGACCATCCCCGCCGAGGGCCAGGTGTTCAGCTTTCACGGTTTCCGCATCGAAGTGGTGACGCGGCGCGAAAACCGCATCACCAAGCTGAAGCTCAGCCGACTTTAGCGCTTGCCAAAGATCGACCCCAGGATGCCGCGGACCACGGCCTGTCCTGATCTGGTGCCCAGCTGTCGTGCAAAGCTTTTGGCAAAGGCAGTGCCGATGGAATCGCGCCCGCCCAATGTGCTGCGTTTCTTCGGCGCGGAGTCGTCGCCGTCATAGCGGCGCGCACGGGTCAGTTCGCGTTCCTCTTCGGCCGCCTCGGCATCCTTGCGGGCCTGTTCTTCCGCCTGCCTTGCGGCAGTCTCGGATCTGGCGCGCAGCCGTTCATAGGCGCTGTCTCGGTCAACCGTCACGTCATACTTGCCCCTGACCGGCGATCCCGCCACTAGCGACGCGCGCAACGCAGGATCAATCGGCCCCAGCTGCGACGATGGCGGGCGCACCAGCGTGCGTTCGGCGATGCCGGGAATGCCCTTGTTTTCAAGAAAACTCGTCACCGCCTCGCCGGTACCCACGTCGCGGATCGCCTCCTCAATGACAAATCGCGGGTTGGGCCGGTAGGTCTCCGACGCCATCTTCAGGTCTTTCTGGTCCTTGGCGGTAAAGGCGCGCAGGGCGTGCTGCACCCGATTACCCAGCTGCCCAAGGATGTTTTCCGGCACATCGGCCGGGTTCTGGGTGATGAAATAGACCCCGACACCCTTGGACCGGATCAGCCGTGCGACCTGTTCCACCTTTTGCACCAGCGCCTTCGGGGCATCGGTGAATAGAAGGTGCGCCTCGTCGAAAAAGAACACGAGCTTTGGCTTGTCCGGGTCGCCAACCTCGGGCAGGACCTCGAAAAGTTCCGACAAAAGCCAAAGCAGGAATGTCGCATAAAGACGTGGCGCATTCATCAACCGGTCTGCGGCCAGGATGTTGATGCATCCTGCCCCGCTGGCATCGGTCAACATCAGATCGGACAGTTCCAGCGCAGGCTCGCCGAAAATGTCCGCGCCGCCCTCATTTTCCAGCACCAGCAACTGGCGCTGGATCGCCCCGATGGACGAGGTCGCGACCAGTCCATAGCGGGTGCTGATATCTTCTGAATTCTCCCCGATGAAAACCAGCAACGCCTGCAGGTCCTTGAGATCCAGCAGTGGCAGTTCTTCCTCGTCCGCCAGCCGGAACGCGACATTCAGCACACCTTCCTGCGCGTCGGTCAGTTGCAGCATGCGGCTCAGCAGCAGCGGCCCCATCTCGGCCACGGTGGCGCGAATGGGGTGACCGGCCTTGCCCCAGATGTCCCAGAACACGACCGGAAAGGCGCGATAGGCGATCTGGTGGCCGATGGTGGCCGCACGTTTGGTGAACGCCTCGTGCAGCTTGTGGCTTTCGCTGCCTGCCGCACCAAGCCCGGACAGATCCCCCTTCACATCCGCCATGAAAACCGGGACACCAGCGGCCGAAAACCCTTCGGCGAGAACTTGCAGCGTGACAGTCTTTCCGGTGCCGGTGGCCCCCGCGATCAGCCCGTGGCGGTTGCCGTACTTCAAAAGCAGGGACTGCGGCAGACCGTAGCCGTCGCCCCCCCCTCCGACGAAAATGCTGTCAAGCTGTTCCAAGTTGCACCCCTTCGTTCGACTAAAACCAGACGTTGCGCGCTGACGGCGCCGCAAGATCCGCGCAAACATACATCGTTAACTTTCTGTCGCTAGTCATATTGGCATCCGACCTGCACGGATTGCGGATCGGATGTGACTTCCTCCCTGTCAGACTGGCCGCGCCCCAATTGGCGCGGCTTTTTTTATGCAAATGTGACCTTGCAGCTCGGCAATTTGTGTTGACGAACGTGGCAATCGTTCGTAGCGTCCAGCCCAGAAGTCGGCCAGTCCGACAGGGAGCAATAATATCGTTTGAAAAGGGCCGTTCATCGGCCCTTTTTTTCTTGTCTCGAAGGCCGGCTCCAGGATGTGCAGTCGGCTGACACCATCTGTCACGGATCAGCGCCTTTCCGCGCTTGCGCGCCATCGCTGGGCGCATTTGCCCGCTGACTTGCCCCGAGCCGCATGGTAATGACCGCGCCACAGCCAATCCACAAGCTTCAGGATAGATTGATGACCCTCATGCGTTTCGCCACTGCCGCGACCCTTTGCGGTGCGATGGCCTGGCCGCTTTCCGCCTTTGGCCAGGAAACCCAAGCCCCGGCTGAGGCACCAGCCGAAGCACCGGCCCAACCCGCTTCGCCCGAAGAAAGCCTGGACCTCGGTCAGGAGGTCGGTGGCGGCGGTGTCGGAGAGACCTATACCGCGGCGGAATTTGGTGACTGGCAGCAGCGCTGTGCGCGCTCGGGCACGGATGCAGACCCGTGCCAGCTTTACCAGTTGCTCAAGGATGACGCGGGCACTGCGGTGGCCGAAATCACCGTGTTCGGCTTGCCCGAAGGCACCGGCGGCGAGGCCGAGGCCGGCGCCACCTTCATCGCGCCCTTGGAAACCTTGCTGACGGCGGGTCTGACCTTGCAGATCGACGCAGGCAAGCCAAAGGTTTACCCCTTTGCCTTCTGCGCCGATATGGGCTGCGTGATCCGGTTGGGCTTTACCCCGGCAGAGATCGAGACGATGAAAATGGGAAACAAGATGACCGCGACCATCGTCCCCTTCGTCGCCCAGGACGAGCGCGTGAACCTGAACGTGTCGCTGACCGGGTTCACCAAAGGCTACGAGGCGGTGAACGCGGCCAACGTCAAGGCCGATGCCGCTGCGGCAGCCGCGGCGCCCGCACCCGCCCCCTAGCAGCGCGACCTTGCTTGGGCGGGCTCACGCCTGCCCAAGCACCAGAACCGCATTCAGGCCGCCAAAAGCAAACGCATTGCTGGCCACGGTGGTGACCTTGGCGTCACGGGCGGTGTTGGGGACCACATCCAGCGGGCAGTCAGGATCCGGCACCCGGAAGCCGATCGTCGGCGCGATGACGCCCTTTTGCAACGCCATCAGGCAGGCCAACAGTTCCACCGCACCGGTGCCTCCGATCAGGTGGCCATGCATGGACTTGGTCGATGACACCATGAGGTGTCGCGCGTCAGAGCCATAGACATCCATGATGGCGGCGCATTCCGTCCGGTCATTGGCCGTGGTCGCGGTCCCGTGGGCATTGATGTAGCCCACATCCCCCGGGTTCCGCCGCGCATCCTGCAGGGCTGCAGCCATGGCACGCGCAGCCCCGTCACGCGACGGGATCACCAGATCGGCCGCGTCCGAGGTCATGGCGAATCCCAGCACTTCCGCCAGTATATCCGCCCCGCGGGCGCGGGCGTGGTCATGGTCCTCAAAGACGAAGACCGCTGCCCCTTCGCCCTGAACCATCCCGCTGCGGTCGGCGCTGAAGGGGCGGCATGCCTCGGCCGACATCACGCGCAACGCCTCCCAAGCCTTGAGGCCGCCAAAGGACAGCATCGCCTCTGACCCGCCCGTCAGAATGGCAGCAGCACCACCCCCCCGGATCATCTGAAAGGCCAGTCCCATCGCGTGGTTCGAACTGGCACAAGCGGTCGAGACGCTAAAGACCGGTCCGGTGATTCCATGGGCCATGGACACATGGCTGGCCGCCGCCGAATGCATCAGACGCGGCACGACAAGCGGATGTACGCGGGATTTGTTGTCGCGGTAGACCGCGCGGTAGCTGTCATCAGTGGTGGTCAACCCACCGCCGCCAGTCCCCAGAACAACGCCGGACCGGCTGCCCAGATCGCCGGAAAAAGTCAGACCCGACTGCGCCACAGCCTGCCGCGACGCAAAAAGCGCAAACAGGGCAAACCGGTCGCATTGGGCGATTTCGGCACGCGAAAAATGCGCCTCGGGTGTCCAGTCGCGGACCTGAGCGGCGATCTGGACGGCCAGCTTGTCAAGGTCCGCGACATCCAGGGGGCCGATGCCACAGCGCCCCTCGGCCATCGCGGCATAGGTCCCCGCGACGTCTTGGGCCAGCGCGTTGATCGTGCCCGCGCCGGTGATGACGACGCGCCTCATGCGGCCTTTTGCGCCATCAGCCCCTCGACCGCTGCGGCAATGGTGGCCACCGACGTGATGTCAAATCCTTGCGCCTCGGGCATGTTCGCATTGAAGGGGACGTGTATGTCGAACGCCTCTTCGATGGCAAAGATCGCCTCGACCAATCCCAGGCTGTCAATGCCAAGACTGTCCAGCCGATTGTCGGGATGCACGTCGGCCACATCCAGCAGGGCCTGCGCCGCGATGATTTCGATGATCTTTTGCTGCACGACGGGGTTCATCGCGGGACCTCATTCATGACGATTGCATCGATCTAGTCTGCTCATGGTAACTTTGTAATGACTTTCTCGATTTCGGCAACGCGGGCGGCCAGACGCGGCAAACGGCGCAGCGCTTTTTGCATTTCGACATGCGTCTCCATCCTGACCGCAGGATAGCCCAGCAGCACCCGGCCGGCCGGGGCATTGGTGAAAATCTTTGTCGCACCGCCTGCGATCACGTCGTCACCGACAAAGATGTTGTCATTGACGCCGCACTGCCCCCCCAGCACCACCCGGTCGCCGATCCGTGCCGAGCCTGCAATGCCGACCTGACCGCAGATCAGGCAGTCGCGCCCGATCTGGACGTTATGGCCGACATGCACAAGGTTATCGAGCTTGCTGCCGGAGCCGATGGAGGTGTCGCGGATGGTGCCCCGGTCGATGCAGGCGTTTGCACCGATTTCCACGTCATCGCCGATGGTTACGGCCCCAAGCGAATGCAGACGGGTCCAGCTTTGGCCGCGCATCTCGTCGCGATGGCCCAGGGTCTCGCGAATCTCCTCCACGCCTGATTTTTCCGGCGTGACAAAGGAAAACCCGTCCGACCCGATCACCGCCCCCGGCTGCGCGATGAACCGGTCGCCGATATGGACGTGATGCCCGATGCGTGCGCCTTCGAGGATCAGCGCGTCGTCACCGATCACGGCCCCCGCACCGATCGACACATGCGCTGCAATCCGCGCGCCCCGACCGATCACCACACCGGCGGCAATGCTGACAAATGGGCCGATCGCCGCCCCCGTGCCGATCCTCGCAGAGGCGTCGACCACGGACATCGGATGCAGGCCGGGCGCTATTTCGGGTCCCTTGTCGAGCAATTGCGTCAGGCCCGCCATCGCAAGGCGCGCGCGCGGCGCAAAAATCGCAGCCCGCAGTCCGAAGCTTTGCCAATCCGCCCCTGGCCAAAGCATCGCGGCGACCGCCTGCCCCTTGGCAAGACCGTCGGCATAACGGGGGTCCATCGCAAGCGCCAACTGGTCGGCGCGCGCCATCGCGGGCTCCGAGGCGCCCGTCACGACCAGATCGACATCGCCCTCAGCCACAGCGCCAAGCGCGCGCGCGATGTCAGCTATCCGATGGGCCATCAAGACACTCCCCCGGCCCGGCGCAGAGCACAGGCTTCAGGCGCGCATTTTATCCCTGAACGCCGGGGATGACCACCCCAGCCGCCTGAAGTGCCGCAAGGATCGCCGCGTCGCGACCATAGACGTCGCGCCGGTAGCTCATCTTCCCTTTTTGTGTCGGATAGGCGGTGAAATAGACCAGATGCACCGGCACCGCCTTTTCCAGCGGCACCATGGTTTCGGCATCCGTCACCAGAACGCGTTCAAACTCGGCCTCGGCTTCGGTGGACTGGACCGACAACAACTCATGCGCAAGGTCGAACGGATCCGCCACGCGGATGCAGCCGTGGCTGTAGGCGCGCACATCATGGTCGAAAAGGTCCTTTGACGGCGTGTCATGCAAGTAGATGTTGTGGGTGTTGGGGAACATGAACTTGACCTTGCCAAGCGCGTTGCCGTCGGACGGCGGCTGGCGCAGCGCAAAGGGAAAATTCCGCGCAGTGTAGGCGGCAAAGTTGACCGCGCCACGCGACACGACGCGACCATTGCCGTCGATCACCTTCAGATGCGACACGGCGTTGGGATTGCGCTGCAACAGCGGCAGGTATTCCTTGACCGTGATCGACCTCGGCACCGACCATGACGGATTGATCACCATGAATTCCATCAGATCGGAAAACTCGGGCGAGCGCTGGTCGGGGACGTTCTTGCCGATCACCACGCGTGTCTGGAACACCGTCTTGCCGTGATCCATGATCTTGGCCGAGAAATCGGGCATGTTCACCCAGATATGCCGCACTGACCGGTCGATATCGAGCCAGCGTTCCCGCTCCATCGCCACGATGACCGATCCCAGGCGTTCTTGCGGGCTGGTGTTCAACTCGACCCAGGTCGTGTCGCTGAACACGCCATCTGCCACAAGGCCGTGATTGACCTGAAAGGCCGTGACCGCGCGGGCAATGTCGGCATCATAGTCGGCCGTGACCGACCGCCCAAGATAGCCCATGCGCATCAGCCGGTCGCGCAGCGCGACAACGGCGGGACCTGTGTCGCCCGGGGACAATGTGCCTGGCGGCACTGTCGGCCCCCAGCCACCGGCCGCAATCGCCGCTTCAAGCTGCAGTTTGCCATGCATCATCTGGGAATAGACGGTCGAGTCGGGCACCAGGTCTTGCAGGGTTTTGGCGGGCGGCATGGTGGCGATGGCGGCCAGATGAACCTGCGGATCCACCACGGCGATCTCGCGCACGATGGTGCGGTCAATCTCCGAAGGAACCAGCGCGCCCGACGTCAGATCGCGTGCAAAGGCAAGGTAGGCGCGGGTCATCGCGACCTCCAGCCGGGCCCGGTCACCTTCGGTCCGGGCGGCGGCGAATTCTGCCGCCAGCGCGTCCGGATCATAGCGGTTCTGCGGCAGGCCGTGGTCCGACGCGGTCGCGAGTGCGGCAAAGAGCGCGGCGCGCCGATCGGCGTCGGCGGCTGACGTCCAGAGCGGCGCGTAACCGGTGCTGCGATACCAGGTCTGGATGGCTTCGTCGCCGGCGGCTGCGGTGGCAAGCGACTGGCTGAATGCGGGAAGCATCTCGGCCTGGACCGCGCTGGTGGCAAGGCCGAATCCCACGCTCAGGGCGATGGCAGTGGCACAGAAGGACACACGCAACTTGCGCCGCGCCGCGACGCTGGGGTCATACTGGAAATGGGTCACTTGGCAACTCTGATAAAGGGTGGAATCCATCGTTGAGATCCCTGTCAGCTTTTTCCAATTCGCCACAAGTGTCTATTCACAAATGGGTCCAAAATTCGGTAACTGCCGCCTTTTGCGGAAATTTTTCGGACTAGAACGATTTTGGCAACGATCCGGCACGCAGGTGTCGGGTGGTAGGCGAAAGCAAGAAGCTGCCTGTTCAGCAAAAATTTGCCGATTGGCCTTCATATGGCCACAGACGGGCAATCTGCGCTTGGGGATCGAATCGTCCTGTGCCATAAGTTTGAGGCTCAGGGACGAATACGAACCAAGAGCCGACGGCCGAATGGCCAAAGGCCAGCGAAGGACAGTCGCTCAGAATGACGAACTTAACTTCAGGCGTGTTTTCGCGGCGTGGTCTGCTTGGGGCTTTCGCTGCAACGGTGGTGGTTGCCGCACCAACCTATAGCAACGCATTCGGGTTGCTAAAAGGCGCGGGCGACATTCGCCGCATCCGCATGACATCGGGACGCACTGGCGAAAGCATCGACACGATCTACTGGATCGAGGGTGAGTACATTCCCGAAGTCATGAAGGAAATCAATCACTTCATGCGTGACTGGCGGTCTGGCGACGCGATCAAGATGGATGCCCGCACGCTTGACATCATGGCCGCATCGCACCGCCTTCTGGACGTGAACGAGCCTTACATGTTGTTGTCGGGCTATCGTTGTCCCAAGACAAACGCCTTGCTGCGGTCGAAATCGCGCGGCGTTGCGAAGAATTCGCTTCACATGAAAGGCCAGGCGGCTGACCTGCGTCTGAACTCGCGTTCGGTCGGTCAAATGGCCAAGGCGGCGTCGGCTTGTGCCTCTGGCGGCGTCGGTCGGTACTCGCGGTCGAACTTCGTTCACATGGATTGCGGCCCGGTCCGCACCTGGGGCGGATAAGTTCAAATTGTTCTGATTTCGGGGACACGGGCGGAAATTTCCGCCCGTTGTGCATTTCAGCCCCTGGTTGAAGACCGTTTCGCTGCCGCGATCAGTCCGAGTCGGGCATATCGTCGGGTTTGCGTCGGTATCCCATCGCCACGACGAACTTCTCGGAGCTGTCGGCGCGACTCGCGGGCGGTTTCACATTGGCGACTTTGTTGAAGTTACGCTTCAACAGTGCCTGAAGCTGGTTCTCCGCGCCGCCGGCAAGAACCTTGGCGACAAAGGTGCCGCCCTCTTCCAGCACGTCAAAAGCGAAATAGGCCGCCGCCTCGCACAAGGCGATGATGCGCAGATGGTCGGTGCCCTTGTGCCCCGAGGCGGCTGCGGCCATGTCGCTCATCACGACATCGGCGGGCCCGCCGAGCCAGGTCTTCACCTTTTCATCTGCGTCATCGTCCAGAAAGTCGAGCTGGTGCAGTTCGACCCCGGCAATGGGCTCCACTTCCTGCAGGTCCACGCCGATGATGCGCCCCTGCGGCTTGCCCTTGCGCTCGCCCAGGGCGTTGATGCGCGGCACCGCGACCTGAGACCAGCCACCGGGCGCACAACCCAGGTCGACCACGCGCGCGCCGGGCGTCAGGAAGCCGTATTTGTCGTCCAGTTCCAGGATCTTGTAGGCCGCACGTCCGCGGTAACCTTCCTTGCGGGCCTTGATCACATAAGGATCGTTCAGTTGCCGTTCCAGCCACAACGTGGAGGACAGTTTCCGCCCCTTGGCGGTTTTAACCCGGATGCGCAGCTCGCGCGCGCCGCGACCGGACGCGGCTGGTTTGTCAGTCATGCAAAGGGTCCGTCCTCAAGTACGCCGTCCGCGCTCATCTGGGCGTATAGCAGACCTTCCCGCAGACCGCGATCCGCCACGGACAGCCGGTCCGTGGGCCAGATCCGCATCAGCGTCTGCAGGATCGCAGCCCCCGACATGATCAGCGAATGCCGGTCGCGTCCGATGCGGGGATCGGTCCTGCGCCCCTCGGGGCCAAGGGTCAGGTAGTCCCGAATGACAAAGTCTATCTGGTCCGATGTCATCACCAGACCGTCGACCTTGTTGCGGTCATAGCGGCGCAAACCCAGAAAGGACGCCGCAACCGTCGTCACGGTGCCCGAGGTGCCGATGATCTGGAACCCGTCCTTTGGATGCTCGGCGTTGTAGGGCGAGAAATTCGACAGGTTCTCTTCAAAAAACCAGCTCATCAAGGCAAAGCGTGCAGCATCGTCCTGCACATCGCCGAACTGATCCTTCAGCGTGGCAACGCCCAGGGGCACGGAGATCCAGTCCACCACCCGCGCCGCCGGCCCGTCACCTTGCGCATCGAACCCCAGATGCAGGTTCATGATCGACCGGGGCCGGTCTTCGGGGGGCACGGTTGCCAGATCGATCCAGACAAGCTCGGTCGAGCCCCCGCCGATATCGACGACAAGCAGGTGTTCGGTGCGCGGACTGACCAGCGGCGCGCAGGAAATCACGGCCAGCCGCGCCTCTTCTTCGGGCAGGATGATCTCCAGGCTCATGCCGGTTTCGCGGCGCACCTGACGGATGAATTCGCGCGCGTTGCCTGCGCGTCGGCAGGCCTCGGTCGCCACCAGCCGTTTGCGCGTGACGCCATGCTTTTCGAGTTTGCGCTGGCAGATGCGCAAGGCCTGCACCGCGCGCTCCATCGAGGCACGGCCAAGACGGCCGGACGCCTCAAGCCCCATGCCCAGCTGCACGGATTTTGAAAAGCTGTCGACGACGGTGAACTGACTGCCCTTCGGTTCGGCAATCAGCATCCGGCAACTGTTCGTTCCAAGGTCGAGCGCCGCGTAAAGCGCTGACCCGCTGGTCAGGGAGGCAGAAGACGCATCTGCACGAGAAGCCGGTTCTTGGGCCTCGATCGACGCTAGACTTGCGCCCGCCTCCTGGGGACGCACGGGCGTCATATCACGCCCTCCATCTGTGGTTACCTTAAAGGTAGTGCCGCCTCCGGAAATCCGCAAGCCTGCAATCGCCCGGCACTCGACCGCGCAACACCTGTCATATCCATCATGATGATTTTTCATGCGCCGCCTGCTTGCGGATCAAAGCGTCATCCCGCACCAAGGCGACTGTCGGAATGGGTCGCTCTCGCATGCAGCAATGTCGAAAACCGACATGGATTGTCGGTCGCTGGCCCCTACAAGCGGACAGAACAGGAAACGGAGTCGCGGTCATGGTCGAGGTCACGGTGGTATACTGGCGCGACATTCCGGCGCAGGTCATCGTCGGCAAGGGGGGTCAGGGTCCAAGGTCAAACTGACCGAACGGTTTGAACAGGCCATCGACCGCTGCGCCATGAAGATCGGCGCGCGTGACACCGACAGCTATCTGGCCGAATGGCGCAAGGCGCAGCCCTATACCGTCGAAGGCGAAGCCGCCGACGTTGCCGCGTCCGAAGCGGCGCGGCTTGAGGCGGAGTTCGACACCCAGCGCATCAAGGCGCTGATCGACGCCGATGGCTGGGCCAAGGCTACGAACTGAAACGACGGCAGTAAGGGCTCACATCATGGCATTGTTCAACCTGCGCCGCGCTGCGGCCCCTACCTCCGCCCCGCAGGAGCTGGAGGCGTTCCTCAAAGGCTTCTCCATCGAGGTGATGCCCCGCACGGCGGAAAAGGTGGCGTCCTTCCGGGCCATCCTGCCGCGCGGCACCCGCGTCTACATCGCCCACATCGAAGGCACCCCCATCGAGGACATGGTGGCCACCGCCCGCCGCCTGCACGGCGAAGGGTTTGAGGTCATGCCGCACTTTCCGGCCCGCATCATCCCTGACAAGGCGACCCTTGCCGACTGGATCGCGCGCTACCAGGGCGAGGCGGATGTGAAGCAGGCCCTGCTGCTGGGGGGCGGGGTGAACACCCCGGCGGGCGATTTCGACAGTTCGATGCGGATGATGGAGACAGGGCTTTTCGACGGCTTCACGCGGCTGCACGTCGCGGGCCACCCCGAGGGCAACCGCGACATCGACAAGGATGGCGGCGATGCCATCGTTCTTCAGGCGCTGAAGTGGAAGCAAGCCTTCGCTGACCGCTCCGACGCCGACATGGCCATCGCGACACAGTTCTGCTTTGAGGCGGACCCCGTGATCGCCTGGGCCCACCGTCTGGCCGCCGAGGGCATCCGCCTTCCGATCCATATTGGTGTGGCGGGGCCGGCAAAGCTCCAGACCCTGATCAAGTTCGCCATTGCCTGCGGTGTCGGCCCGTCTTTACGTGTCTTGCAAAAGCGCGCGATGGACGTGACCAAGCTGCTGCTGCCCTACGAGCCGACCGAGGTGCTGGCCGCGCTTGCCGCACACAAGGCCGCAAACCCGGGTTTCGGCATCGAACAGGTGCATTTCTTCCCGCTGGGTGGCATCACGACCAACGCCGCCTGGGTGACCGAAAACGGGGGTGCATCGGGCATCCCCGCCGATGCAAACTGAAGGACAGACCGAATGACGCGGACCGTGATCGAATCCAAGACCAAGACCGTCGTCATCGGCTTTGACGAACCCTTTTGCGTCATCGGCGAACGCATCAATCCCACGGGCCGCAAGAAGCTTGCGGCGGAACTCGAGATGGACAATTTCGAGACCGTGATCCGCGATGCGCTGGAACAGGTTGCCTGCGGGGCGACGGTGCTGGACGTGAACTCGGGCGCTGTCTTCACCAACAGGATGGCCTCCGATCCGCGCTATGCCGACAACAACTTTGTCGAACCGCCCCTGATGCGCCAACTGATCGAGATCATCCAGCAGACGGTGGACGTGCCCCTGTGCATCGATTCCTCCGTGCCGGGTGCGCTGGAGGCGGGCCTGATGGTCTGCGAAGGCCGCCCCCTCTTGAATTCCGTCACCGGCGAAGAGCACCGGCTGGAGCTCGTGCTGCCGCTGGTGAAAAAGTACAACGTGCCGGTTGTGGCGATCTCCAACGATGACACAGGGATTTCCGAAGACCCCGACGTGCGCTTTGCCGTGGCCAAGAAGATCGTGGAGCGTGCTGCCGATTTCGGCATCCCCGCGCATGACATCGTGGTCGATCCGCTGGTCATGCCAATCGGCGCGATGGCGACGGCAGGACATCAGGTGTTCACGCTCGTGCGCCGTCTGCGCGAGGAACTGGGCGTCAACACCACCTGCGGGGCGTCCAACATCAGCTTTGGCCTGCCGCACCGGCACGGCATCAACGCGGCCTTTCTGCCGATGGCGATCGGGGCGGGCATGACCTCGGCAATCATGAACCCGGTCCGCATGCAGGAAATGGAGGCGATCCGCGCCGCCAACTTCCTGAACAACCAGGACCCCAATGGTGGCGAGTGGATCAGGTTTGCCAAGGTGCTCGAGGCGGTCGAGGGCGGTCTCAGCTTTGCCGAAGCCTCGGCAGCGGCGAACCAGGCAACTTCTGGCCGTCGGGGCGGCAGGCGCGCGCGAGGGTAAGACGAAGGTTTGAGGTCCCTGCGAAGGGTCAGGCGTTCCTGACCGTCGCGGCCCCCCTTCCTACAAGGGGGAGGGCACCCCAGTCGTCAAACGTTTCTACAAGCCGAAGCGACAACGCCTCCCCTCCCCCTGGTGGGGAGGGGGTGGGGGCGGGGGGCGTTTCTCGAAAAGCCAGACAGTCTATTCCGCCAGCGCCGCCGCCAGCGCGGGGACGAACCGCTGTTCGTAGTCCGATCCGACCAGCGGCCCCACGAACTTGAACGCCACGGTCCCGTCACCCCGGATGATGAACGTCTCGGGCGGGGCGGTCACACCCCATTCGACACGGTTGCGACCCTGGGGGTCGGTGGCGAGGGCAAAGAACGGATTGCCGTCCTCGGCCAGATAGGCCAGCGCGTTGGCCTCCCTGTCCATCATGTTGATCCCGGCGACCCGCACACCGTCCGCCGCCATCGCCTTCAGGACCGGATGTTCGGCCCGACAGGGCGGGCACCAGCTCGCCCAGAAGTTCACGACCGTGACCTCGCCGGTCCGCAGGTCGGCATCGGTTAGAAGCGGTATGTCACCAAGTCCGGTCAGCGGCACTGCAGGGGCCGGTCGGTCGATGAAAACCGACGGCAACTCGCCCGGGTTGTCCCGTTTCATTCCGAACCAGAATGTCATCACCAGCGCAAGAAAGATCACCGGCGGCACGAACAACAACCATCTAGACATCGGTCCTGCCCATCCGCGATTCCGCCTCGGCCAAGGCGCGCCTGACCCGCGCGCCCTGCCACAGGGTCAGCAGCACCAGCACCGCCAGCACGCCGATCCCCAATCCATAGGACCACAGCACCGGGCCCGCATATTTGCCAAGTTCCGGCATCATCCGCGCGCCTCACGCGACAGAAGCGCGCTTAGCCGCCGGGCGCGAATCTCGGTGCGCGTGCGCAGCAGGACCAGCGTCAGGAACAGCAGGATGAAGCCCGCAATGGTGATGACCAAAGGCACCCAGAACACGTCAGAGATGTTCTCTTCCTTGTCCAGCGACAGCGTCGCCCCCTGATGCAGCCCCTGGTTCCAGAAATTGACCGCATAGCGGCTGAGGATCGCGAACACCGACCCCACCATGCACAGCACCGCCGTCAGGTCCGCGGCCGTATCGGGATCCTCGATCGCGGACCAGAGCGCGATATAGCCGAAATAGAACAGCGTCAGGATCAGGAACGACGTCAGACGCGGATCCCAGGCCCACCAGGTCCCCCACCTCGGCTGGCCCCAAAGCGCGCCGGTCACCAGCGCCACCACGGTGAAGGCAAGCCCGACCGGGGCGGCCGCCTTGGCCGCCAGGGCCGACACGTGGTGCCGACGCACTAGCCAGATCAGCGAGGCCAGCAGCATCATCCCCCAGGCGTTGATCGCCATCATCGCGGCAGGGACGTGCAGGTAGATGATCTTGACGGTCGATCCCTGCCGGAAATCGTCGGGGGTGAAAAAGAACCCCCAGACCAGACCGGCAACCAGACAGATAGCGGTCAGCGCCGCGATCCAGGGCAGGATCGCCGCCGTGGTCTGCATGAAACGCTTGGGGTTGGCATATTCCCAGATCGACATGGGCTGGCTTTACGTCCTCTTGGTCAGGGCCTCAAGTCACTATCATGTCACGGCATCAGCGCAGGTTCGCGCGCAAGGCGGC
>JANPKV010000199.1:0-7490 GCA_031426185.1 Rhodobacterales bacterium
CACGTCAGACCGCGGGTCCATGCCGGCATTTTCCAAAAGGTACAGCATGATCGAGTAGCCGGTGCCGCCGCGGGTGCCGACGCCGATCTTCTTGCCGCGAATTTGTTCAACGAACGGCACACCCTCGGGCACGTCGACGCCGGTCCGGGCCACGAGGAACGCGTTGGCTCGGTTCGAAAGCGCCGTGACGGCCTTGAGCTGCTCTCCGCCTTTCGCCAGGACAAAGGCGATGTGTTCGGGGCCGCCGATATAGGCCTGCGCGTCTCCGGCAAGGACCGCCGCAATGTGCTTGCCGCCGCCTTCGGTGGTGATGAGCGAAAGGTCCAGACCAGCTTCTTCAAAGTAGCCATTCTTCATCGCCGCGTAGAAGGGCAGGCTGTCGATGCTGTGAACCGGTTCCGTCACGGTGAAACTTTTCAGGGTTTGCGCCCGCGCCGCACCGAGACCTCCGAGGGTTGCCGCCGAAAGGCCGATTGCGCCCTTTGCGAATGTGCGTCTTGTCAGGTTGGTCATCATGTACTCCTTGGTTGCGATACAGGTTGCGATTGAGATCAGGTGGTCAGCCCGGTGCGCCCGATTGGCTTGTGGCATGCAATCCGCGCAGGAGCTTTCGTTCCAGCCAGACAACCGCGCCATAAAGGACCATCGAAAGCGCCGAGAGGATTGCAATGCCGGCCCAGATCAGCGCGATGTCATAGGTTGCGCCGGCATAAAGGATGACTTTGCCAAGACCGAACTGCGACGAGATGAACTCTCCGATCAGCACGCCAGCCAAAGCGAGGCCAATGTTGATGCGCAGCGACGAGATGATCCACGGCATGGCGGAAGGAAGGACGATCTTGAGAAATGCGTCCCTTTTTCGACCGCCAAGAGAATATGTCAGCCGCACCAGATCCTGATCGACAGATTTTACACCCGCATATGCAGCCAGGGCGGTAATCACGAAGGTCAGCGCGATGGCCATTGCGATCTTGGATGAAATACCGATCCCGAACATCAGGATGATCAGAGGTCCAAGGGCAAGTTTGGGTATGGCATTGAACACGATGATATAGGGCTCCCACACTCTTGCCCAGTTCTGGGACCACCAGAGAGACAAGCCAATCAACGCACCAAGAGCAGAACCCGCGACAAATCCGATAACCGTCGCGCGAAAGGTAAACCACGTATCCTGAAGTGCAGTCCCTTCGCGAAAGAATATGATCATCGTGCGGAATATGTCTGATGGTTTTGACCAGAAGAAATTGCTCATCCATCCGGCGCGAACTGATATTTCCCACAGGACGAAAACGCCGATCAGAAATGCGGCCTGAACCGCAGCAACCCGGTTCCTTGACCAAGCCGGTTTTTGCTGCAGCACAACGTCTTTTTTAACCCGCGTTACGTCGGACGCGACGGCCCCGCCACCCACGCTCATTCCAGGTCTCCGTCGTCTGAGTCTTCATTTTCGAACAGAAGGGACATGCAATGGGCCTTGAGTTCGGCAAAGCGGGGCGTCGTCACGATGTCCCGGCCGCGGGGGCGTTCAAGGTCAACCGATATGCATTCCCTGATACGGCCCGGTCGCGGCGACAGCACAACGATCTCATCCGAAAGATAAATCGCTTCGTCGACATCATGGGTAATGAACAGGACTGTCAGGCGGAAATCGCGCCACAGGGTCAGCAGCCAGGCCTGCATGCGCAGCCGCGTCTGTGCGTCGAGTGCGCCAAAGGGCTCATCAAGCAGAATGACTTCCTTGTTGCACAACAGCGTCCGCAACAGCGCTGCCCGCTGGCGCATGCCGCCCGACAGCATCCCGGGATAACTGCCTGCAAAGCCACCAAGGCCATAGCGTTCCAGAAAGGGCAAGGCGCGGGCACGTGCATCGGGTTTCGGGATGCCTTGGATTTCCATCCCGAAGATCACATTATCCAGGACCGTGCGCCACGGAAGAAGCAGGTCTTTCTGCAACATATAAGAGACAAGTCCGGCATGCCCGGTAATATCCTCGCCATCGAGATTGATCTTGCCTGCGGTTGGCGGCAAGAGCCCGGCGAGGATATTGAAAAGGGTCGATTTACCGCAGCCTGACCGGCCTATGATGCTGACAAAGCTGCCCGGCTTCACGTCGAGGCTGAAATCGGATATAGCAAGGACGCTGTCGCTTCCGCTGCCAAAGCGGTGACTGAGCCCATTGATTGAAAGCTTGGGCTTGGCCGTGAGCAATTGCGTAGCCGGCTCATCGATTATGAGCGATGCGTCCATGTATTCCCCCGCCGACAGTCACAAGAAGAACACGCGTAGCGCCGGCTACGGATGCAAAGGCCGTGTTGTTCTTCGCCAAGCAATTCGACGGAATCGCCGTGTTGTAATGGTCTTTGTTCGGGAAACACTCACTGGCGCAGTGGAATTGCAATGAAGGGCCGAAAATGTGCGCTCTGAGTTTCAACTGCATAAGAATTGATCTGATCGCGAGCGGTCGCTGGTCGTCAGATGCGCAAGACGGGGAATCGGACGGGCTCGGCGGTCAACGCGACGACGACTGGCCCGTCTTGCGGGACGTCTCGGCAATGCGTTCGTTCGCGTCGTCGATGTCGTCCTGATCTGCCTTCGGCGCTGACTGTTCGGCGGCGACGGCGGGCTGCAACTGCAATTCCGCGAGAACGGGGAAGTGGTCAGAGCCGATCGACCGCAACCGTCGCAGTTCTACCAGTGTGAAGCGCTTGTCATGAAAGACATGGTCGAGCGGCCAGCGCAGCAGCGGATAGCCGGCATGAAAGGTGCTGAACATGCCGCGCCCGCGCCGTGGGTCAAGAAGGCCGCTGACCTTCTGGAAAAGGCGCGTGGTGTTGGACCAGGCGACGTCGTTCAGGTCGCCTGCCACAATCGCGGGCAGATCGCAGGCCCTGACCTCCTTGCCGACCATCAGCAATTCGGCGTCACGTTCATCGGTGTCCTGTTGCGGTTCGGGGGGGCGGGGGTGCATGCCGAAAAACTCGACCAGTTCGCCCGAACGCAGCCTCAGGGTGAGGCGCATCGACGGGATGTCGTCTTCGACCAGGTAGCGGACCGCGGAGGCCACGACTTCGAGTTTTGAAAACAGATGCATGCCGTAGTGGTTGTCCTGCGGCTGCACGATCACATGCGGAAAATCCGCCGCGAGGTCGCGCAGTTGTTCGGCCCACCAGGCATCCGTTTCGACCGCCAGCACCACATCGGGGACCATGTCGCGCACCAGTTCCACAAAGGCATCGGCGCGACGGTTTTCCATCAGCACGTTGGACACCAGCAGTCGGATCGACCGGGAGGTGTCGCCGGCCGTCGCGTCAAGCACCTTACGCGGCGCAAGGCGCGTGTAAGGAAAGACGCGCGCAGATTGGTAGACAAGGCAAAGCGCCAGCGCGACCGCAAAGCCCGCATCGAACAGGCTTTGCTTGTCCATGGTGACGACATGCGCGGGCAGGATCACGCCAAGCAACACCGCCACCTGTGAGCGCGGAAAGTCCACCGCACGCACCCACCACAGCGTACTGCGCACCCGCGACAACAGCGTGACGACAATCAACACCGATCCGATGGCAATCAACACCAGACTCATGGCGTTTTCTGGATGTCAGGGATGCGTGTCACGGGTTGGATGGGGAGGGGCGCGCAATGCTTGCTTGCGCTGGCTGGCAGGACCCGTCTTGTCGATGTCATCGGGTCGCCTTTCTGCAACGCTGCGCCTGGTTGGTTGATGCCGCCGGCTCGGTTACGTCTGGAACAATCTGCCACTCGTCGTGCAACAAACTTTTGTGACGCGCAAAGCGTTCCATTGCGGGGTCGATGCGGTCGCAAGCCGGCTGTCGCGCCGCGCATCATGCGGATTGTTCATGCCTCGGGGTGACCGAAACTGGTCGGCCCGTCAGGTTCACAGGTCAGCGGGACCATCGGGCGCCGCACCGTCCAGCCACCGAAAATCGTTGGCAAAACGGTGCAGCGTTTCCGCATTCTGATACGGGAAAATCGCCATAAACTGCTCTACTGAAAAATCGGGCCGGGTTTCGTACAACCGATCTCGCAGCGCGGACGCGGCAGCGGTGTCGCCGAGCCGTCTCAGGCAGACCGCCTGATAGGCAAGGTGGAAAAATTCCGGGCTGGAAATCCTGCGGAACGCATCGAGCGCCTCGGCGGGGCGGTCCAGAACATGCAGACAGCGACCGGCGACATTCCAGTACCAGACCGGGTGAAACGGGTTGAGCCGCATCGCCTCGCGCACCCGGCGCAGCCCTTCCTCCGGGCGATCAATATACATCAGGAACCGCCCGTATTCGACAAGCAGGACGTCGTCATTGGGATTGGCGGCAAGGCCGGCGGCGAAGTGATGTGCGGCCCGGCCATGATCGCGCCCGACCAGAAAAGCGATACCAAGCGCGCAATGCGCCTTGGAGTCCCGCGCGTCCAGTGTCAGCGCCTTTTCGGCAACCGGGATGACATTCGCAACCGAGGCATCGCTGGCATAGTACCACTGGTCATAGATCATCGCCATTGCCAGAAGCCCGTGGGCACGACCATCCCGGGGTGCCAGCACGACAGCACGCGTCAGTGCGTCGACCGCATCGCGCATCCCGGATGCCGTGTGGCTTTCCAGACCGCGCAGACCCCGATGCAGCAGTTGGTACACCTCGAAACTGACGGTTTCACGGCCCGTGACAGACCAGGGTTCTTCGGCAGTCACCCGACCGACCGTGGTCACCATGACGTTGCGCGCGATCTCTGACTGGACATCGAACACATCTTCGGTGGACCGCTCAAAGGTGTCGCCCCAGATTTCGGTGCCATTATCGCAGCGCACCAGATGAACCGAGACACGCACCCGACCGTTTGCGACCTGCACCGATCCCGCCAGAAGAAACCGAACGCCAAGCGCGTGACCGATGTCGAAGGGTCCGGTGTCCGACAGCGAAAACCGCGACGAGGATTGCCGCGCCACAACCAGCAGCCCGCGATCGCGCGACAGGTTGACGGTGATTTCGTCGGCAATGCCCTCGGCAAAAGACAGGGCGAGGGCATCTTTGGTGACGCCGCGAAAGGCCAGCACGGCGATGGAGGGCTTTGCAGGGGTGACGAGAGGGGGCGAAGGGGCGCCGTCGTTGCCCGGGCGAGCCGTGTCGGGAAGCCGGGCGGATGGCTGCGTGTGCTGCGCGGGCGCGCGACGACGCGCGCGGTGCTGTTGCGCCTCACGCGCCAGATCGGCGGTCGCGGCTTCCGGGGCCACGCCAAGCTCATCCGCCAGCAACTTGGTCAGCAGGGAAAACTGGCGCAGCGCGGCGTCATGACGGTGCTGCGCGATATAGCATGTCATCAGACGCCGGTGGACGTGTTCCTGCAACGGGTCGCTCGTCAGCATCCGCAGCGCCATGGCAATGGCGTCGTCGATGCGCGCTTCCTCGGACAGCCGATCCACCAGCTGCAGCATCACCGCCGCGCGCGAAGATCGCAGAACGGCCCGTTCGGCATCGGCCCAGCGGTCAAATTCCGGCGATACCGGACCAAGCCCTTCGAGAAACTCGCCACGGCAAAGATCGGTCGCGGATAGGAGGTCAGCGGTAAGCCTGGACCGAGCGAGCGTTTCGAACCGCGTGGTATCAAGGTCGAGATATGCAATGTCGAGCTTCACCGATTGCAGGTCTGACCGCAGGATCTGATCCGCCGCAGGTCCCAGGCCACGGCGGATGGCCGACAGCGTCTGACGCAGGCTGGCGCGCGCCTGCTCGTCCTGACTGTCCCCCCAGAAAAGTCCGGTCAGCGTTTCGCGTGGGGCAGTGAAGCCGCGGCTGCGACACAGGTAGGCAAACAGGGCCGCGCTCTTTCTGCCTCCCAGCTGGACAGCCACGCCGTCCTGCACAAGCTCGACCGAACCGAGAAGCCGGCAAGTCAGCAGCAAGTTTTGTGGGTTTTCGTCCCGCAGCACCACTTTTCACGCTCTCCTCACGCTCTGCCGCACGCTCGCATGTTGCCGCCGAGGTTAGCTGACAGACAGCAAGTCACCAAACAAATAGGAGCCAGCGATGCAAGGCATGTCCCCCCTTGAAGTCAAGTTTCACCTGAACGACATCGAGCGTTCGTTCGCGGCCTGCAGAACGTCGCCCCAGGCCGGGTCAGATTGTCCGTCCCCCCGCGCTGGCCTGTTGGCGCGCCTCGCGCTCTGGATGAGCCCCGGACTGGTTGTGCGCTTTCGCGGCCTGCGCCGCGCCGGGTGACTTCCTGAAGCCGCTCAGCCGGCATCTGTCTGCAGCAGCGCCATGGCCAGGGCCTCGTCCACCATCAGGCGATCCACAAAGCCTGCCCGCAAGACCGCGCGCGTCGCCACCGCCTTGCTTGCCCCCGCGGCCAGCAGCAATACGTCCGACCGCTGAAGGTCGGCTATGTCGATCGAGGGTGCGCGCGCGTTCAGATCCGTCTCGGCCAGCCGACCATCGGCGCGAAAGAACTTGCCGGTGGTGTCGGCGACCGCACCCGCGAGGTCAAGCGAGGCAATCTCGTCTGCCGTCAGCACTCCGGTCGTCTGCAAAAGCGCATCGCCCGTGCATTCCCCGACAGAAATGACCATATGCGCGGCGGCGCGGGCCACGGTCAGCGTCTCGTGGACCATGCGTTGTCGCAAGATCATGCGCGCATCCTCGGGCGTGTCGGCAAGAAAGGGGGCGGGCAGGAACATCGCCCGTCCGCCCGTTGCCGCCGCCAGCCGGACACAGACGTCGAACGGGCTGGTGGCGGATGTGCGCGTCATCGAGCCCATCAGCGACACAAAGCACATATCGGGGTTGCGCAAGCCGGTCAGAGCGTCGGACATGGCCGCCACTGTGCGACCCCAGCCGACCCCGACGATCAACGGCCCTTCGCGGCCAACGCGGGTCAGCCAGGCCGCCCCGAGATGCCCTACTGCCCGGCGCGCCGCCTCGTCGCTATCGCCGACATCCGGGGCGACCTGCACCTCGGTCAGGGCAAACCTGACGGCAAGGCGGTCGGCAAGCGCGTGAGTATGAGCCGTCTCGTGCGCGATGGAGACACGCACCAGCCCCAGATCACGCGCCTCCGCCAACAGCCGCAGCACCTTGAAGCGCGACATGCCCATCCGGCGGCTGACTTCTTCCTGGCTCATCTGTCCGATGTGGTACAGCCAGGCGGCCTGCAAGAGATCATCGCTGTCGCGGCCAAGCGCCATGTCGTCCCCGCAGGTTCCCGGACCAAACTAGATACTTGACCAGCGCCGCCGTCAACGCCTATCAACAAAAGTGCAAAGCGCGCACAATGTTGCAGCGCAGCACTGCGGTGGCAGAAAACCATGGGGGCGCGTGCTTGGCCTATGTGATCGGCATTGATGGCGGAACCGAAAGCCTTCGCGCCCATGTTTTCGACCTGTCCGGTCGGTCACGGGGCGTGGGCAAGGCTGTCTATGCGACGCAGTTCCCCCAGCCGAGCCTTGCCGAACAAAACCCCGATGACTGGTGGCATGCGGCAGGCGT
>JANPKV010000200.1:0-2560 GCA_031426185.1 Rhodobacterales bacterium
CCGTCGACGACGCGGAACTTGCGGCGGATGCGCTTGATGTGGCTGTCGATCGTGCGGTCGTCGACATAGACGTCGTCATGGTAGGCGACGTCGAGCAGCTGGTTGCGCGACTTGACGACGCCGGGGCGCTGCGCGAGCGCCTCGAGGATGAGAAATTCGGTGACAGTCAGGGTGACGTCGCGATCGTCCCAGCGCACCTTGTGCCGCGCCGGGTCCATCACCAGCCGCCCGCGATCGAGCAACGGCGCGTCCTCGGTCGTGCTCGCTTCGCCCGACAGCGCGCTTCGCACCAGGTCCTGGCGGCGAAGCAAGGCGCGGATGCGGGCGATCAGCAGGCGCTGAGAGAAGGGCTTGGTGATATAATCGTCGGCGCCCATCGCAAGCCCAAGCGCCTCGTCGAGCTCGTCGTCCTTCGAGGTCAGGAAGATGACCGGCATCGAGCCGACGTCATTGCCCATCTCGCGCACCCGGCGAAGCAATTCCATTCCGTCCATCGCCGGCATCTTGATGTCGAACACCCCCATGTCGGGGGGATTGTCGGCGAACGCCTTGAGCGCCGCCTGGCCATCGGTGTAGACGCGCGTCACGAAACCCTCCGCCTGGAGCGCGATCGACACCGAGGTCAATATGTTGCGGTCGTCGTCGACCAGCGCGATGACGTGGCTCATGGGGCGGGGGTCATGCGGCGATCTTCATCGCAGCCCGCGATAGCATGGCAAATCCACGAAACAAGCGCGCGTGGCGCTTTGACCGTTTGGGCTCTCCTCTATATAGGCCAGCCGCAGACCTTTTCAGGTGACGCTCCGATCGGGCGTCACCGATCAAAATTTCAGGGAGATTGAATTTGACCGAGCGTAGCCCCGCGCACCAGCTTGATGCACAGGGAATCCAGACCGCGGCCAGTATTCACTGGAACCTGACCACCGCTCCGCTCGTCGAGCAATCGGTGCAACGCGGGGAGGGCAAGCTCACACGCCATGGCGCGCTGCTGGTCGATACCGGCAAGTTCACCGGGCGCAGCGTCAAGGACAAGTATATCGTTCGCGACGACGCCACCGAAACCACGATCAACTGGGGCGCCGTCAACCAGCCGATGGCCGGCGAGCACTGGGCCAATCTGAAGGCCGATTTCATGGCCGCGCTCGGCGCGCAGGACGAACTGTTCGTCGCCGATTTGTTCGGTGGATCCCAGCCGGAATATCGCGTCAACGTGCGCGTCATCACCCAGATGGCATGGCACAATCTGTTCATCCGGACGCTGCTGGTGCGTCCGTCGGACGATGAACTGGGCAGCTTCGTTCCCGAATATACGATCGTCAACCTGCCCAGCTTCAAGGCCGATCCGGCGCGGCACGGTTGCCGCAGCGACACGATCATCGCGGTCAACTTCACCGAAAAGCTGATCCTGATCGGCAATACCGAATATAGCGGCGAGATGAAGAAGGGCGTGTTCGGCCTGCTGAACTATTTGCTTCCCGCCCAGGGCGTGATGCCGATGCATTGCTCGGCCAACATCGGCGCCGATGGCAAGAGCGCGATCTTCTTCGGCCTGTCGGGCACCGGCAAGACGACGCTGTCGGCCGACGCCAGCCGCACGCTGATCGGCGATGACGAACATGGCTGGTCGGACCAGGCGGTGTTCAACTTCGAAGGCGGCTGCTACGCCAAGATGATCAACCTGTCGGCCGAAGGCGAACCGGAAATCTACGCCACGACGCGCATGTTCGGCACGATCCTCGAAAACGTTGCCATGGACGAGACGACCCGCGAGCTCGACTTTGCCGACGCCAGCAGGACGGAGAATACCCGCGGCGCCTATCCGATCGAGTATATCCCGAACGTGTCGGAACGGAACCTCGGTCCGGCGCCGTCGAACGTCATCATGCTGACCGCCGATGCGTTCGGCGTGCTGCCCCCGATCGCGCGGCTGACCGCCGACCAGGCAATGTATTATTTCCTGTCGGGCTACACCGCCAAGGTCGCGGGCACCGAGATCGGCGTGACCGAACCGGAAGCAACTTTCTCGACCTGCTTCGGCGCCGCCTTCATGCCGCGGCACCCAAGCGTTTACGGCAATCTCCTCAAGGAGCGCATTGCCCGGGGCGGGGCGCAGTGCTGGCTGGTCAACACCGGCTGGACCGGTGGCAAATATGGCACCGGCAAGCGCATGCCGATCAAGGCGACGCGCGCCTTGCTCAACGCCGCGCTCGACGGCAGCTTGAACAATGCCGAGTTCCGCAAGGACCCCAATTTCGGCTTCGAAGTGCCGGTCGCAGTGCCCGGGGTCGACACCGCGATCCTCGATCCTCGCGAGACGTGGGCGGACAAGGACGAGTATGACCGCACCGCGGCCAAGCTGGTCGACCTGTTCGTCGCCAACTTCGCTGACTTTGCCGCGCACGTCGAAGACGGCGTCAAAGCGGCGGGCCCCAAGGTCGCGGCCTGACGGAACGGGGGCGAGCGCCGATCATTGAGCGACCAAAACCTTGTAGGAGATGGTCAATGGACTTGATGAACGCGCTCGCCCAGGCCGGCGGTGTCGATGCGATTTCGCGCGAAC
>JANPKV010000201.1:0-2340 GCA_031426185.1 Rhodobacterales bacterium
TTCCATAGATGCTTACGAGAAAAAGCTGCAATCCACTCGCCCTTGGGCCTGAAGATTACACAACCGCAAGATGTTCGACCGCCCTTCGGGGCGGTCTTTTTTTTGGCTTGGTCTTGATGCAATCTTGCGACACCCTCACCCCGAAACAGCCATAAAATTCGGGTTCTCCTGGTGCCAGAGTTGCGGCGTTCTCCGAAAGAAGGCAGAAATTGGGCAAGATTGAGGCAGTCCGCCATAATGTGCGGAATCTGGTCAAGACAACCGGGCGGCAACGCACTGCCCCGGGCTTGGCCGAAGGTGGGAAAGCAGTGTTGACCCGATTGGCCGGCGCCTGTGTGCGCGGATTTGTGTTGATGGTGCTGATTGCACTGCCGTCGATCATTTTGCCCGGCGTGTCTGCTGACACGCGCCAGATGGTGACGCTGGTCGCGCTGTTTGCGGGCATCCTGACGGTTGTCGAATATAACGCGATCTATCCCGGCCTGATCGAATTTCGTGACGCGCCGCCCTTTAACCGCATCCGGTTCGCGATGTTGCTGGCCATGGTGGTCACGCTGTCGGTGATCTGTTCGGATCAGGGGGATGTGTCCAGCATCACGCGGCTGTTGCAGGCGGTCAGCCTGATCGCGGGCGATGCGATGGACTTTCCCTATAGCCCGACGCGGCTTTTGGTGCTGATGGTTTATGATGGTGCCAGCCCGGCCGAGGTCGGCCTCGTGCGCGCCACGGCTGGCATGGCCTATCTGATTTCGCTGGTCGGAATGGCGTTCTTTGTGGTGATCATGACGCTGGTCGGATGGCCGTCACGGGCGCAGGCGTTCAATGTGTGGGTGAACCTGCCCACCTTTGATCCGGCGTCTGGCGGGGATGTGGTCGACCAACTGGACCGCGACGCGCGCGTGAATATCGCTTTGGGCTTTCTGTTGCCGTTCCTGGTGCCTGCCGTGGTGAAGATGGCCTCTGGCGGGTTTGAGCCGGTGATGCTGGCCTCGGCGCAGACGATGATCTGGACGATCGTGGCCTGGGCCTTCCTGCCTGCCAGCATCCTGATGCGCGGCATCGCGATGGGACGCATCGCCGACATGATCCGCGAAAAGCGCCGCCAGAACGGCACCAACATGGCTGCGGCCCTGGCAGCAACGGTCTGAAGCTTTTTGCCGCCCTTGCCGCTTTGTGCATGGCACTGCCTGTCAGCGCTGAGATATTGCGCGTGGCGACCTACAGCGCCGATCTGACACGTGCCGGGCCCGGACTTTTGTATGGGGACATCCTGTCCGACAGCGACCCGCAGATTGCCGCGGTGATCCAGGTCCTGGGTGTGCTGGATGCCGATGTGGTGCTGTTGACGGGCGTGGATTACGACCACGATCTGGTGGCCCTGACCGCGCTGAACGACCGGCTGGGATCGCTGGCCTACCCGCATCTCTTTGCCCTGCCGCCGAATACCGGCATCGCAACGGGCCTTGATCTTGACGGCAACGACCGGCTTGGCGAGCCGCGTGATGCACAAGGCTATGGCCGCTTTACCGGCGAAGGCGCGATGGCGATCCTGTCGCGCCTGCCGATCGACGCCGCTGGGGTGCAGGACTATTCGCAGCTTTTGTGGCGTGACCTGCCCGGCAACCTGCAGCCCGAAGATGAGCCCCCGCTCATTCGTGACCTGCAGCGGCTGTCGACCACCGGCCATTGGCAGGTGCCGGTGTCGCTGCCGTCGGGGGGGCATCTGACGCTGTTGGCCTGGGCCGCCACGCCGCCGGTCTTTGACGGGCCGGAGGATCGCAACGGGCGTCGCAATCATGACGAGGCGGCATTCTGGCGACTGCTCCTTGCAGGTCAGGTGGGCACGCCGCCGCAGGGTCCGTTTGTCCTTTTGGGCATCGGCAATCTGGACCCGGCAGATGGCGAGGGGTTGCGTGACGGCGTGCTGGGTCTCTTGTCGGACCCCGCCATCCAGGACCCTGCGCCAAGGGGCAGCCACGAGCGGACCGAACCGGAACATGCGGGCGATCCGTTGCAGGACACGGCCTTTTTCGACAAGGGCGTCGGCGGTCTGCGCGTCGACCTCGTGCTGCCGTCGGCCGGTCTTGCGTTGGCGGCAAGCGGCGTCCTCTGGCCCCCCGACAGCGATCCCCTGGCCGCCGTTCTCGCGGTTGCGTCGCGGCACCGGCCGGTCTGGGTGGATATTGTCCTGCCGTGACGGGGGTGCTCCTTGACCCTTCAGGCGTCTGCGTCTAGGCCTGCATCGCAGCTTTGACCCCCTGACAGGAGCGCCGCCTTGGCCAACCCATCCCTTCTTATCCTCGCCGGTGACGGCATCGGCCCGGAAGTCATGGCCGAGGT
>JANPKV010000202.1:0-15471 GCA_031426185.1 Rhodobacterales bacterium
CGACGGCATGGAAGATGTGATCTTCAATGGCGCTGCCACCCGCGGCGCCCGGCATTTTGCCGAGGTCGCGCTGGTCATCGACAATTCCGAACGGCTGGCTCCGTCGGGGTTCAACGAGGCAGATCAGATCGAGATCGTGCGCCGCATCACGCGCGACATCGGGTCTGCCTACAAGACCAATGGCCGCGAGGCCCGCGCGCGCGACGTGCAGATGCTGTTCGCCGATGCCTCCACCGGGTCGCACTCGCCCGCTTGGGTGCGGCTGGGGCAAATCTCGGAACTGATCAATGCGCGTCCCAAATCGCGGCGAGGGATTCTCGAAGAAGCGGCCGGTATCTCGGGCCTCTACCAGCGCCGCCACGAGGCGGAACTGAAACTGCAATCGACCGAGGTCAACCTGACGCGGATCGACGACGTGCTGGAGAGCCTTGCGCAGCAATTGTCGGTGTTGGTGCGGCAAGCGAGGCAGGCCGAACGTTACCGCGAGATCGCCGAGGAGTTGCGCCGGACCGAGGGCATGCTGTTGTACCGGCTCTGGCGTGAGGCAGACCTTGTGCATGCGGAAGCCGAGGTTGCGCTGCGTGCCACGATCCTTCGCGCGTCGCAGGCCGAGGCCGTCGCCCGCGCTGCGGCGGCGGCGCGTGCGGTTGCCGATGACGCCCTGCCCCCCTTGCGCGAGGAAGAGGCGGTTGCTGGTGCCATACTGCAGCGCCTGCAGTTGCAGCGGGATGCCCTGGCGGATGAAGAAAACCGCGCCGCCGATCTGATCGCGACGCTTGCCGCGCGTGACGCCCAGTTGACGCAGGACATGGCACGAGAGGCGGGCTTGAACCGCGATGCGGGCGAGACGATCACCCAGCTGGAATGGGAGCTGGCACAGCTTGCCAAGGGGGCCGAAGGCCATGACGCGCGGCTTGCCCAGGCAGCCGAAATTGCCGCGGCCGCTGCCGGTGACCTGACCGAGGTGGAATCCGGGTTGTCCGTCCTGACCGAGGATGCCGCCCGGCTGGCAGCACGCCACCAGTCGGCGCAGCGCCTGATCGGTGACACACGCCAGAGCCTCGACCGCGCCGAGGCGGAGACCGCGCGCGCGCATCTGGCCGAAGGCGAGGCACGTCGCAGTCTTGCCACGGCCACCGACGCCGAGAATGTGTCGCAACGCGCTTTGGCCGCCGCACAGACCCTGCTGAAAGACACCGAAACGGCGCTGGCCCAGGCCGAAACCGCGCGCAGCGATACGCAACTGCGCGAATCGGAGGCGCGCGCGCAAAGGTCCGGAGCCGAGGGCGAGGCGAACGCCATGCGCGCCGAGGTGCAGGCGCTGGCCCGTCTGATGGAGCGCGAGGCCCGTGTCGGCGCGCAGCTGATGGACCGGTTGCAGGTGGCGCCCGGCTTTGAAAAGGCATTGGGCGCGGCCCTTGCCGACGATTTGCGCGCGCCTGTGATCGAGGGGAACGCCCGGACCGGTTGGCGGGCGCTGGGCGCCTATGCCAGCGATCAGGCGCTGCCCGCAGGTGTTGACCCGCTCACCTCCAAGGTTGCCGCCTCACCGGTTCTGCAGCGCCGTCTGTCGCAGGTTGGCCTGGTGGCGCGCGGTCAGGGAGCGGGCCTGCAGGCCGATCTGCGCCCCGGGCAGCGGCTGGTCAGCATCGAGGGCGATCTGTGGCGTTGGGACGGTTTTTCGTCCGCGGCCGAAGATGCGACCTCCACCGCCGCGTTGCGACTGGAGCAGCTTAATCGGCTGGTGGCGCTGAAACGTGATCTCGAGGATGTCTCTGCCCGCGCCGAAGGGGCATTGCGTGCGCATGAGACCTTGCAGGCGCGTTTGGCGGACCTGACCCGCGCGGACCAGATGGCCCGTGAGGCGCGGAGATCTGCCGACATGCGGCTGGCCGAAGCGCATCGCGCCCTGTCACGCGCGCAGGCGGATAAATCGGTCGCGGGCGGCAAGGTCGAGGCGGCGGAAATGGCCGCTGTCCGTTATGCCGCCGAGGCCGCCGATGCCCGTGCGCGCCTTGCTGAAGCGGAGGCGGGGCTGGCGGGTCTTGACGATCTTGGCACTGCGCGCGCCGCCGTCGATGCCGCAAAGATCGCGGTGGAGGCTGCGCGCCTGACCATGCTGACCCGCCGGTCGGCGCATGACGAATTGCGGCGCGAGGGCGATGCGCGGCTGCGGCGGCGGCAGGCCGCGACGACAGAGCTGTCCGGCTGGCGGCATCGTCTGGAAACGGCATCGCGCCGAAGCGAAGAATTGGCGGCCCGTCAGGCGGAAACCATGGGCGAACTGTCCCGTGCCGAAGCGGTCCCGGCGACGCTTGCCGCACGACGCGCGGACATGGCGGAGGCCATCGACGTTGCCGAGGCGCGCCGCCGCAAAGCCGCCGACGCGCTTGCCGAAGGTGAGGCGTCCTTGCGCTTGGCGCAGGAGGGTGAGCGTCAGGCCGACCGTGCTGCCGGCGAGGCGCGTGAGGCGCGGGCGCGCGACGAGGCGCGGATCGAGGCCGCGCTTGCCGCAACCGAACTTGCCGCGGAACGCATCCAGACCGAAGCAGAATGCGCGCCTGCGGACTTGCTGGTTCGTCTGGGCGTTGATCCGGGGGCCATGCCCGATGCCGCGCATCTGGAAACCGAGGTTACCCGCCTGCGCCGCCAGCGCGAGGCCCTGGGCGCGGTCAACCTGCGCGCGGCCGAGGATGCAAAGGCCGTGGAGGCCGAGCATGATGCACTTGCCACCGAGAAGCTGGATCTGGAAGAAGCGGTCAAGAAACTGCGCGCCGGGATTGCAGGCCTGAACCGTGAGGGTCGGGAGCGGCTGTTAACCGCCTTCGAGCAGGTGAATGCCAACTTTGCCACCCTTTTCACCCATCTTTTCGGCGGGGGCGAGGCGCGGCTGGTCATGGTGGAAAGCGATGATCCGCTGGAAGCAGGCCTGGAGATCATGTGCCAGCCGCCCGGGAAACGTCTGTCGACGCTGAGCCTTTTATCGGGGGGTGAGCAGACGCTGACGGCGCTTGCGCTGATCTTTGCGGTGTTCCTGGCCAACCCCGCGCCGATCTGCGTGCTGGACGAGGTCGACGCGCCTTTGGACGACGCGAACGTGACGCGGTTCTGCGATCTTCTGGACGAGATGACCCGGCGTACCGAAACGCGCTTTCTCATCATTACCCACCATGCCGTGACGATGTCCCGGATGGATCGGCTGTTCGGTGTCACCATGGCCGAACAGGGCGTGAGCCAGCTTGTCAGTGTCGATCTGAAACGGGCCGAGGCCTTGGTGGCCTAGCGACAGCATTTGTCCGTCTGTCTTGTCTGGCGGCGCGTCACATACCCCAACTGCCGTGCCCGCCCCTTGAGGGCTGTCCGCAAGAAGCACCGGCGGCCTTGCGGGTTTGATCTTACGGCTAACGTCGAATTAACCTGATTCGGGCAGAACAGGACGTGAACACAACGGAATGAGAGGTTCACGATGTACGGCTACTTTGCAATGCTCACGGCAGCGGTCTTCATCGGCTGGGCGCAAGAAGGAATGGAGCGCAAGAACGCTGGTTCCTGGCACAGCGCCCCGATCCTGTCGGCTCTGCACTGACAAGCCTGCCTGCGGCGCGCGATCAGATCCTGCGCCGCGACGCCGACATGCGGGCCGCGTCAAGGTTAGTGCCCGACGGGACCAGCCGCGAGATCGGCCTTCACCAGACGCCGCGCCACTTGTAAGATCGCCTGCTTTTCCTGCGTCAGGATCTGGGTGTGACGGTAGAACCGGTCGAGGTCCTCGGCGGTCGCGGATGCCAGAAACGACTGCAGCGCCGGCTGGTACTGATAGGCGCCACGGGTCAACTTGAACTCGAGCGCGTCGCGCCACGCCTGTTGATCTTGTGCATGGCAATGCAGCAGCACCATGTCGGGACAAAATGCGGGGCCGCGCAACCGCTCACCGTCCAGAAACGCACCATGCAGGCGAAGCGAAAGACGCGCGATCCCGGTGCGAAACATCGCCTTGCCGACAGAATGCGACAGCATCGCCTCGGGCAGCACATCCGCATAGGGGCCCAGGATGGCGGTGCGGATGCCTGCATGTACGGTTTTCAACGGCCCGCGGAACAGGCGGGGTGGGGCGGTCAAGTGATCCGCGTCCTGCATCGCCTCGAAAGGCTCCATCCGCAGCATCGCGACATCTCGTGGGACGGCATCCAGCAGATCCGCAACGGGGCGTGCGGGCCACAGATATTCATCTACGTCGACATGGCCCAGCCAGGGCAGCGGGCAGGCGGCATAGGCAGTCTGCGCATTGCGGGTCTGACGCTTTTCGATCTTGTCGGGTCTGCGCCCGTCAACCGCCTGCCAGTGGCCGCGTGAACACCGGGTCGCGACGACACCGGGGATGGTTGCGACGGCCTCGTATGCAGGGTCGTCCGGGTCGTCGAAGTAAAGCCACAGCTGCGCCGCACCCAGTGCGAGGTGATGCCTGATGAAGCCCAGGACAAGTGGCGTGGGCGCGCGCAGGGTTGTCACAAGGCCCCAGCCCGTCATGGCGTTTTGCACGCGCGTCTCGGGCGGCAGGGACGCCCGCAACCGGATCTTTCGGGCGCGGTGTCGGGCCGGTGCATCATGCCCACCACAGCAACACGACACCCACGAGTGTTCCGGCCCATGCGCGCCACAGGGCGCCGCAGGCGGCGTCGATGTCACGCGGGCCAGGGTCGCGCCTTCCTTCGGGCCAAACCCAGGGAAAGTCGCGCGTTTCTCCATGGTAGCTGCGCGGTCCGGACAGTGCGACGTTCAGGACGACGGCCATCGCGGCCTCGGGCCAGCCTGCATTGGGGCTGCGATGCAGAGGGCCATCACGCAGGATCGGGGCGGGATCGAATTGCCGATGCGTGACCGCGATCAAAATTGCCGTGAGCCGTGCCGGAATCAGGTTCAAGAGGTCATCCAGCCGCGCCGCCGCCCAGCCGAACGCCTCGTATTTCGGCGTGCGGTGACCGATCATGCTGTCTGCTGTGTTGACGGCCTTGTAGACAATGATCCCCGGCAGGCCCGCGATCAGATACCAAAAGATCGGCGCGATCACCCCATCGGACAGGTTTTCCGCAGCGCTTTCGATCGCTGCCCGCGCGACATCGGGCTCTGTCATCGCGGCGGTATCCCGGCCGACAATCATGGCCACGCTCTTGCGGCCGTCATCCAGCGAATGGCGCAACGCTTCGGCCACCGCGCGCACGTGATCGACCAGACTTTTCTGCGCCAGCAGGATCGCGACGACGGCAATCTCGATGACACCCATGTCGGGCAGCATGTGCAGCAGCAGACCCAGGACCGTCCCGCCCGTGACAAGCACCGCGACAGTCGCCACGCCCATGGCCCGACGCGCCGGGCCATGGTTCAGGCGCGTGTCCAGCGCGGCAATCAACCGGCCCATCAGGACGGCGGGATGCGGCAGGCGTTTCCAGATCGTATCCGGCTCGCCAAGGACCGCGTCGGCGACCATGGCGATGGCCAAAAGGCCGGCGCTCATCCTTGGGGCCGCGCGGACAAGGCAAAGTCGACCCGGTTCCATTCGTCGCGTGACCCCGGCAGCCCCATCCGCAGCCACCGGTCCGAATAGGGAAAGCGGCGCGTCCAGATATGGCGGCTGGCCAGATGGTTCTGCCAGGCACGTGCGTCCCCCACATCGTACAGGCGGAACAGGTCGGTGCCGCCGACAACCCCGACGCCCGCCCCGGTCATCAGGCGATCAAGCTTTCGCGCGTCAGCCCGCAGCCGGCGTCGTGTCCGGTCGGCCCAGGCCAGATCGCCCAACGCTTTCGTGCCCACGGCTATCGCCACCCCCGAGACCGGCCACGGTCCCAGCATCCTTGCAAGCCCCGCCACCAAAGCGGGGTCACCGATGGCAAAGCCCAGACGCAGGCCCGCAAGGCCCCAGAACTTGCCAAAGCTTTTGAGGATCAGCGTGCCGGGACGCTGTGCGCGTGCGATCAGGCTGTGATCTGCCGCGATGTCGCCGAAGCTTTCGTCGATCACCATCAGCGGGGCGGTGCAGTCGGCAGCGGTCCACACGCGCCCGTCGGGGTTGTTCGGGTTGACCACGACCTGCGCCTGAGCGGGCGCCGCTGCAAGCGTCCATCCGGCTGCACGAAACGCCCGCGCATGCTCGTTATAGGTGGGGCCCGGGATCGCCACAGTCGCGGGGGGCATCAATGCGGGGATGCGCGCGATCAGGCTTGACGCGCCGGGGGCTGCAAGGACCGCTGCATCCGGCGGCACGGACCAGAACGCACGGGCTGCTTTTTCCAGCGCGGCAGTTGCCTGCGCATCGGGCAGATCGCGCCACGCCGGGGCCTGCAGCCGGGGCAGGGGATATGGCACGCGGTTGATTCCCGTCGACAGGTCCAGCCAGCTTGCCCGGTCGCCGCCAAAGCGGGCGACGGCGGCGTCGATGTCGCCGCCATGGTCCGCGCTGGTCTGATCGATTCGCATGTTCGGTCCGTCGGGTGTCCTGCCACCCCTTCCAAAGCGCAATCGCCCCGTCATGTCCATCAGCTTGGTCATCCTGCCGGTTGTATTATTGCGACTTCGCCGCGTGGCAGGGGCCATTGTCACCGGAAAACCTTGGCGTTTGCTTGATTTTTACAAATTGTCGTTCAGACTTTCCCCTGCATGGTCTGCCCCATGCAAGGAGGCTGCCAAGTGCTGGAGTTTCTGCCACCAGAGGTCCGCGAGGGTCTCGAAGCGGCGCGTCGACGCGATCTGCGCGCCCGGTCCCGTTTGCGCATTCATGTCGATGACGCGGTGTATCCGGTCTTGCGATCATGGACCGGTGGATTTGCGCTGGAGGCGGAGCACGCCCCCCACCTGCGCGGTCTGGTCGATCTTTATGACGGCTCGCGCCATATGATGCAGTGCCTGATCGTCGCATCGTCGGTCGAGGGGGGCGAGGTCATCTGCGATTTCAAGCGCGCCACCCAGATCACCGATCGCGCTGCACTTGATTATCATCGCGGCGCCGACGCGCCGGTGGCGTATCTGACCAAGTCCTAGGGGCGTATTTCAACCTCTGTCCCGATGGCGACGGCGGCAAAGAGTTCGCGCATTTCCTGGTTGGTGACCGCGACGCAACCGGCAGTCCAGTCGCCGCGCAATGCGACGTCATCGGGCAAGCCGTTCGGCTGGCCATGGATCATGATATCCCCGCCGGGATCAAACCCGCCCGAAGCGGCAATCGCGCGGTCTGCAGCTTGCGGATAGTCCAGTCCCAGCGACAGATGATAGGCACTAGCCGCATTGCGCCGGTCGATCTTGTAAATCCCCTCGGGCGTGCGGCCGTCGCCCTGGCGTTCCTTGTCGCCTTTTGGCGCAACGCCCAACGCGACGGCATAGGTTTGCAATGGCACCTGATCGCGATAGACGGTCATCCGCCGCGCCGCTTTTTCGATCACGATACGGTCCACGGTCCCGGTCAGTGGCACCCGGTCCGGCGGCGGAACAGCAGGATGCGTCCAAATCCATGCCGCAAGGCCGACCCCGACCAAGGCCAGCGTCAGGACCGAAAACAGGCCTGCCAGCCACTTCATTGCAGGTCGGAAAACGCCCGTTGCAGGCGTTCCACCGCGTCCGCGATCACAGCGCGCGGCGCCGCGATGTTGAAGCGCATGAAGCTGTCCCCGCCCAAACCGAAGCTGTGCCCGTAATTCGCGGCGATCCGGGCGGATTTTTCGATCCGGCCGATGAATTCGTCGCGCGACATGCCGGTGCCGGCAAAGTCGACCCAGGCCAGATACGTCGCCTCAAGCGGGACCGACCGCAGGCCTGGAATGGCATTGATCCCCGCGTCGAAAAGCCGGCGGTTGCCGTCAAGATAGCCGGTCAGTTCATCAACCCAGGCCGCCCCTTCCGCCGAATAGGCCGCCGTGGCCATGACAAGGCCAAACGCATTCGGGGAAATCCCCATGGCATTGATTCGCAGGCCGAACTTCTTGCGCAAAGCCGCGTCCGCGATGATCACGTTGCCGATATGCGCGCCGGCGATGTTGAACGTCTTGGTCGTTGCCGTCATCACCACAAGGCGGTCAGCGAGGTCGGGCGCGACCAGTGGCATCGCGGTGTGTTTCTGGCCCGGCATG
Source organism: Rhodobacterales bacterium (assembly GCA_031426185.1). Classification (GTDB taxonomy): domain Bacteria; phylum Pseudomonadota; class Alphaproteobacteria; order Rhodobacterales; family Rhodobacteraceae; genus JAJNPS01. The sequence goes on from JANPKV010000202.1 coordinate 8,118, forward strand.
ACCAGATCGTGATGGATTTCGTCCGACACCAGGATCAGGTCGTGGCGGATGCAGAAATCGGCAACGCCGCGCAGTTCCTCCGGCGTCCAGACCCGGCCCCCCGGATTGTGGGGCGAGCACAGGATGAACATCCGCTCCGCACCCGTCATGCGCGCGTCCCAGGCGGCAAAATCCATCGTCAGCCGGTCGTCGTTCAGCGTCAACGGGCATTCCGTCACGCCGCGTCCGGCCGCCTTTATGACCCGGGCAAAGGCATGGTAGACCGGCGTCGTCAGCACGACCTTGTCGCCCGGTGACGTGAAGCTGTCGACGCACATCGCGGTCCCGTTCACCAGCCCATGCGTGGTGAAGATATGATCTGCCTCAACCTGCCAGCCGTGCCGATTGGCCATCCACCACTGGATGGCGGCGTGATAGGCCGCCAGATCGCCCATGTAGCCGTAGACGCCATGGGCCAGCATCCGCTCCAGTGCGGTCTGCACGCATGCTGGCGGGCGGAAATCCATGTCCGCAACCCACATCGCCAGACCGTCGTTTGAAGATACGCCGTAAAGCGGCTCCATCATGTCCCATTTGGTGCATTGCGTGCCGCGTCGGTCGATCTTTTCGTCAAAGTTCATGGAAGGGGGCTCTTTACTGCAAGGTCATCAGGACGCGCCTAGCAATACCGCCCAGAAACGCGGTGACAACCGCAACTTTGTACCGCTACAGCGGCGTAAGGCGTGGTCCGAGACTGCGCTGCAGGGCCTGACGTCCTGCCCATTTCTCTTGCGTCAATGACAGGCGCACCTTAAATCCGTCGCCATGATCCGTCCTATCCTGATCCATCCCGACCCGCGCTTGAAAAAGCCATGCGAACCGATTGCCGCCATCACGCCGGAGATCGTGGCTTTGGCCAACGACATGCTGCAGACGATGTATGATGCGCCGGGGATCGGGCTGGCGGCGCCGCAGGTTGGCGTGACGAAGCGCCTGATCGTGATGGATTGCGAAAAGCCGCCCGACGGTATCCCGCGGCCGATGGTTCTGATCAATCCGGTCGTTCTCTGGAGTTCCGAGGATCTGGCGACCTATGAAGAGGGGTGCCTGTCGATCCCGGACCAATATGCCGACGTCCAGCGCCCGTCCCAGGTGCGCGTGGGCTGGCGCGATCTGGACGGCGTCGAACTGCAAGAACAGTTCACCGGCCTTTGGGCAACGTGCGTGCAGCACGAGATCGACCATCTGGCGGGCAAGCTGTTCATCGACTATCTCGGCCCTCTGAAGCGTCAGATGATCACCCGCAAGATGGAAAAGCTGAAACGCGAACTGGCGCGCGGCTGATGGCGGTCTTGCCGATCCGCGTTTGGCCGGACCCGGTGCTGACGCAACGGGCGATCCCGGTCGGGGTGATCGACGAGGCGGTCCGAAAGCTTGCCGCCGACATGCTTGAGACGATGTACGCGGCCCCCGGTCGCGGGCTCGCGGCGCCGCAGGTGGGTGTGTCCTTGCGACTGTTCGTCATGGATCCGACCTGGAAAGAAGGCGTCCGTGCGCCTGTCGTGGCGATCAATCCAGATGTTCTGGCGATGTCGGATGACCGCGCCGTCGGTCCGGAGGGATGTTTGTCGATCCCCGGTGTGACCGCGCATGTCGGCCGCGCCCGTGACATCCGCATCAGCTGGACAGACCTGGACGGCGCGCGGCATGTGGAGACCTGGACCGGGTTCGCCGCGATCTGCGCACAGCACGAATATGACCATCTGGACGGAATTCTGACCTTGGACCGCATGTCGCCCGAGGCGCGCGCGCGTGCCCTGGCCGAGGTGGAGCGATGACCGTCCGGCGCTGTCTGCCGTGGCCGCATCCTGTCCTGAAGGTCCCCGCCGCGGATGTGACCGCCATCACGGACGAGGTGCGCGCCATCTGGGCCGACATGATCGACACGATGGACGCAATGCCCGGCTATGGACTTGCGGCAGTCCAGATCGGCGTCCCGCTGCGGTTGGCGGTGGTCGACTGTTCGGAAAAACGTGGCCAGGCGATCCGCATGGCCAATCCGGTCGTCCTGCACGCATCGGGGCAGTTCCGCGATCATGAAGAGGCCTCGCCCAACCTGCCATTGGTTTCGGCAGTGATCTCGCGCCCCCGGGCGGTCACGGTTCGTTTCATCAATGATCAGGGCGTGTCGGAAGACCGTGACCTTGTTGATCTCTGGGCGACCTCGGTGCAGCATCAGATCGATCATCTGGCTGGCAAGATGTACTTTGACCACCTGTCTTCGCTGCGCAGAAAGATGCTGATCGCCCGGTCGGAAAAGCTTCGGCGGGAAAAATGAAAATAGTTTTCATGGGCACCCCGGACTTCGCTGTTCCAGCCTTGCGTGAATTGCATCAACGACATGAAATCGTTTCCGTATATTGTCAGCCACCGCGCCCTGCCGGACGGGGAAAAGCCGACCGGAAAGGCCCCGTGCATCTTGCCGCAGAGGCATTGGGTCTGCCGGTGCATCACCCGGTTTCGCTGCGCAGCGAAACGGTGCAGCAAATGTATGCTGCGCATGCAGCAGACATTGCCGTCGTCGTGGCATATGGCCTGATCCTGCCGCAGGTGGTGCTTGATATGCCCCGCCTTGGTTGCCTGAATATCCATGCTTCGCTGCTGCCGCGCTGGCGCGGTGCTGCTCCCATTCACCGCGCTGTCATGGCCGGCGACGCCGAGGCGGGGATCTGCATCATGCGGATGGAGGCGGGCCTTGATACCGGCCCCGTCCTCATGCGTCAGGCGATACCCATCGGCGCCGAGGACACGACCGGCGATCTGCACGACCGGCTTGCAACTTTGGGAGCCAGCATGGTTGTCGAAACCCTGACGAACCTGCCGCACCTGACCGTCGTCCCCCAAGCCATGGACGGCGTGACCTATGCTGCCAAGATCGACAAGGCGGAGGCGCGAATCGACTGGACCAGATCTGCCATCGAGGTTGATCGCCAGATTCGCGGCTTGTCGCCCTTTCCGGGTGCGTGGTGCCAGATCGGGGATGAGCGGGTCAAACTGCTGCGATGCCGCCTTGCAAAAGGTGCAGGTCGCCCTGGTCAGGTGCTGCACGGTCTGACGATCGCTTGTGGTACGGGTGCCGTGGAGGTCACGCTGGCGCAGCGCGAAGGCAAGCGTGCCTTGCCTGCCGATGAGTTTCTGCGCGGCTTTGCGGGCCTGTCGCATCTGTTGTGACCGTTGAAGGCGCGGTGGGGTTTGAAGGTGCCGCGCGCGGGAGGTGCTATCTGGCAGGGCGCAAAAAAGCTATTTCCCGCGCTGACGCCGTGCCTGGCGGATCCATCTGACGGCGGCCTTCAGCCGAAAGCTTTTACCGCCCGCTGCGTCCCACAAAAGCTGTCCTTGCCAGGCGGCGAAGGCGATGGCCGCTTGCTCGCGCGCGTTGTCGGCTGCGCCGAAACCGAATGCAAGCTGCCGTTCGATGGACTGGCGCCAGGTCGTGGCGCGCTCATGCAATGCGGCGCTGCGCTGTGCCGTCGCCAGTTCAGCCAGGCTGAAAGATGCGCCGAGGCCGTCGGAAACAGCCTTCAGGAATGCCGCAGCCCCCCGTTCGTCCAGGACCGGCAACGCGGCTTTTGCGGCCGCCGCTGCCGCATCCCATCCACGCATCAACGCCCATTCCAGCATCCCATCACGAGAGCCATAGCGCTGCACCAGTGTCGGTGGTGCCAGACCGGTCGCCTTGGCAACGGTGGCAAAGGTGACCGCCTTGTCGCCACCCCGGCCATAAAGCGCGGCGATGGCGGCATGGACCTGATCATCTGGAACCAATTTCGGTCGTGCCATGACCAAAGCTTAGCCGCGAATTCCGTGCAGGGCTACAGGCCTTGCGCGGTCCGGCCCCGAGGGTCAGGCCAACCCTCGTGGTGCGGGTTTGTAGGGCGCCATCCCGGCCCGCGCCAAGGCATCCGCGCGTTCGTTTTCGGTGTGCCCCGCATGGCCCTTGATCCATTTCCAGGTGACTTTGTGGGTCGCCTGCGAGGCATCGAGCCTTTGCCACAACTCGGCATTCTTGACGGGATCGCGACCTGCCGTCCGCCAGCCGTTGCGTTTCCAGCCGTGGATCCATTCCGTGACGCCGTTCTTCACATAGGCGCTGTCGGTGATGATGGTGATGTCGGTGGGCCGGGTCAGCGATTCCAGCGCCGAAATCGCGGCCATCAGTTCCATGCGGTTGTTGGTGGTCAGTGCCTCGCCGCCCGACAATTCGCGTTCCTTGACGACCTGGCCGCCGTCGCGCGCCAGCAGCAGAACTCCCCAGCCACCGGGGCCGGGATTACCCGAACAGGCACCATCGGTATAGGCAAACAGATCGGGCATCGGGCCGCCTTTTGGTTACAGGATCAGCGGCACGGCAAGACATGCAATGACAACTGCCGTCAAGAGCCCGCGCAACCGCATCCACCAGGCGGGCGCCAGTCCATGGCGCCAGAACGTCCAGTCCAGCGCCAAAAGGCCTACAAACCCCGCGATCAGGTACAGCCGCGCATCCGGCGATGCATCCGTGACCATCAAGAACACCCACAAGGCCGGGATGACCGACAAGGCATAGAAAACGCTTGCCTGGTCAGGGGCGGCCTTGGTGGCAAACCCCCACAGCACACCCGACATGAATGACAGGATGATCGTGCCATAGGTCAGCCCGACATATCCCCCGATGAACATCGGAAGCATCAGACCCCCCGCCCAAGAGGCCAGCGGCACCGACACATGCGTTGCTGCCGACCAGAGGAACGGAATCAGGCCGGCAAGACCGAGGGCCAGCGCGCTGCGTGGAATCGGTGTCATGCCGGTTCGCGAAGGACGCGGGGGACCTTGAATTCGACGTTTTCGACGGCGGTTTCAACCCGTTCCACCGTCACGGCAAACCGGCTGCGAAATGCATCGAGGACTTCGTCGACCAGGATTTCGGGCGCGCTGGCTCCGGCGGTCAGGCCAATGGCACGGACCCCTTCCAGGGCACGCCAGTCGATGTCCGACGCGCGCTGGATCAATTGCGCATAGGGACAGCCCGCGGCGACACCCACCTCGACCAAGCGCTTGGAATTGCTGGAATTCGGTGCGCCGATCACCAAAAGCGCGTCGATCTTCGGGGCCATCGCCTTGACAGCCGCCTGCCGGTTGGTGGTGGCGTAACAGATGTCTTCATGCGCCGGCGCCTGAATGGCCGGAAACCGCGCGACGAGTGCAGCCGCAATTTCGGCCGTGTCATCCACCGACAGGGTGGTCTGCGTCACAAACGCCAGCTTTGCGGGATCTCTCACCACCAGACCGGCCACATCCGCGACCGTCTCGACCAGCAGCACCTCGTCGGGGGGCAGCTGTCCCATCGTGCCGACGGTTTCGGGATGGCCTGCATGACCGATCATGACCATCTGCAGGCCGTTCTCATGGTGGCGGGCGGCCTCGTTGTGAACCTTGGTGACCAAGGGGCAGGTGGCATCGACGGCGATCATCCGGCGCTGCGCGGCCTCGGCCGGAACTGATTTGGGCACACCATGGGCAGAAAAGATCACCGGACGATCCGGCGGGCATTCTGACAGTTCCTCGACGAAAACCGCTCCCTTGGCACGCAATCCGTCGACCACGAACTTGTTGTGGACGATCTCGTGGCGCACGTAGACAGGTGCGCCCCACTTTTCCAGCGCCAGTTCCACGATCTTGATCGCGCGGTCGACGCCGGCGCAGAATCCGCGCGGGGCGGCCAGATAAAGTGTCAAAGGGATCAACGCCATATGGCAACCTTTCATCGCTGCCGCGCACCATGACGAAAGACGCCAGATTCTGCAATCTGGCGTCTTGTCACCTGTGTGGCAGTGGGGCGTTATGCGATCCCGTGCAGGGGCGCGATCAGGTATTCAGGCCAGCAGCTACGTCCTCGGTATCTGCCGGACGCGGGTCACGCGGCGGGCGGCCGATCACGTCGCGCAGTTCGTCGAGTTCGATGAAATTGTCGGCCTGACGGCGCAACTCATCGGCAATCATCGGGGGCTGGCTGCGGATGGTGGACACCACCGACACGCGCACGCCCTGGCGCTGCAGGCTTTCCACCAAGGGGCGGAAATCGCCGTCGCCCGAGAACAGCACGACATGGTCCAGACGCTGCGCCAGTTCCAGCGCATCCACGGCCAGTTCGATATCCATGTTGCCCTTGACCTTCCGACGGCCCTGGCTGTCGGTGTATTCCTTGGCCGGCTTCGTGCGCATGGTAAAGCCGTTGTAGTTCAGCCAATCCACCAGCGGGCGGATCGGCGAGTATTCGTCATTGTCCAGAAGTGCCGTGTAATAGAACGCGCGGACGAGTTTGCCTCGACGCATGAATTCCATCCGCAGCAACTTGTAGTCGATGTCAAAGCCCAGCGACTTGGCTGCCGCGTAAAGGTTCGATCCGTCAATGAACAGCGCGAGCCGTTCGTCCTTGTAAAACATCAGAGTCCCCTCGAAGATGACGCTCGTTCAATCTCATCAACAAATCGCGCCCAAGAAGCGTTCCCGAAATCGACAGTCGAACCGACGCCGAGATATAAACCTGCTCCGACCGTCTGCAAGACACCTTAAAGGATATGTGCATTGTCGGACCCAGCGAAAAATCAATTCCTGATTGCGCTCGGCGCAAACCTGCCTTTTGCTGGGCAGGCTCCGGAAGCGACGCTCAGATCCGCAATTGCGACTTTTTCGGCCCATGGACTGGATGTCTTGGAGGTCAGTCGCTTTTATTCCACGCCCTGCTTTCCGGCTGGCGCAGGCCCCGACTATGTCAACGCCGCCGCTGTCGTCACAACGAATAGCTTTTGTGACGTTGCGTCATTTCTGCGCATTCTGCATGCAATCGAGCATAATTTCGGCAGACAGCGCGAAAATCGCTGGGGCATGCGGACGCTTGATCTGGATTTGCTTGCATTCGGCGATTCGGTTCTGCCGGACGCTGCGACTCAGGATGCTTGGCGTCTGCTTCCTGCGGACAGCCAGGCCACCACTGCGCCAGACCAGCCGATCCTGCCCCATCCCCGCCTGCAGGACCGCGCCTTCGTGCTTGTGCCGTTGGCGGACATCGCCCCGCAATGGCGGCATCCGCGTCTTGACCTGACTGTGCGACAGCTGCTGGCGGCGCTTCCCGAAGCGGATCGGGCTGCTGTTGTGCCATTGGTGGACGGCAATGATCCCGTCTTGTCATCCGGGACGCAAAGCCCTACATAGCGGCCTTCCTGCCGCCTTTCTTGTTGGAGTGAGCCCATGGCCCGCGTGACGGTCGAAGATTGCGTTGACAAAGTGCCGAACCGGTTCGAGCTGGTGATGCTTGCCGCCCATCGCGCGCGCGAAA
>JANPKV010000203.1:0-4596 GCA_031426185.1 Rhodobacterales bacterium
ACGCGCTATCTGCATTTCGACATCTTCGGACATGCGCCCAGCGACGCGCCGGCCCGACCCAAGGGCGGTACGGGCCAAGGCGCGCGAGCGGTTCTGGGCGCCTTGCCCGCGATACTGGGACTGTGACGGATGGACCGTCGCATCACCCCCGCCACCGACCGGATGGCGCATCGCTCGCTGATCGGCCGAATAGAGGGGCGCACCTTTACTGACGGCAGACCGCAGACGGTTGCCGTGCCGCTGGTCGATCTGCTGGCCGCGCCCGTCGGCGCGCGGGATCGCCAGTTGTGGCTCGGCGACAGCTTTGTCGTGATCGACAATGCGCAGGATCATGCCTTTGGTTTTGCCTCCAAGGACGGCTATTGCGGCTGGCTGCCCGAGGCCTGCCTGGGTCCCGAGACCACGCCCACCCACTGGATCGCAAGCGCCGCCAGCCATCTTTACGCTGGCCCCAAGGTGCAGACGCGCGACCTTGCAGCCTTGCCGATGGGTGCGCGGCTGGCTGTCACCGGCACCACCAACGCCTTTGGGCAAACGCCGCACGGCTTTGTCCCCTTGGCGCATCTGCGCCCCATCGGCCAATGGCTGGATGATCCCGTGGCCGTCGCCGAGCAGTTCGTGGGAACACCCTATCTTTGGGGTGGCAACAGCCGTGCGGGCATTGATTGTTCGGGTCTGGTGCAGGTCGCTTACCTCGCGTGCGGGCGGCCCTGTCCCGCCGACAGCGATCTGCAACAGGCCCTGGGCCAGCCCCTGGACCGGGATGCGACGCTGCAGCGCGGCGATCTGATCTTCTGGAAGGGCCATGTCGCGATGGTGACCGGCCCGAACCGCCTGATTCATGCCAACGGCCACAGCATGACCGTGACCTATGAGCCGACCGATGCCTGCATCGACCGCATCGCAGCACAGGGCGGTGGCCCTGTGACCTGTCGCACCCGCCCCTGACGCGGCCCCAATCTGCGCTGCTTTGTCGTCAAATTTGTGCCCGATTTTCATGGTCATAACGGGACCCGAGATCGGCATGCGGGGCGCAATCGACGATGGAACCTAAACTTATCCTGCCAACGCTGGTGGTTCTGGGCGGGGCATTTTTCTACCTCAGCGACAACCAGTCCTTCAAGATGCCGGACCTGGGCCTCGGGGGTATGGTGACCGACCTGAACGGCAACGTGATCGGCGCGGTCAATGGCGCGACGCCCGTCATGCATTCAGGCTCAGAGCTCCTCGTCATCGCCTTGGGAGATCTGGTCGAGGGCATCGATACCGCCACGATTTCCGGCGCCCCGGCCGAAATCAAGCTGATCAGCTTGGTTGCGGATTGCGCCATCACCAAACCGATGCCGGGACAGCGCATTGCTGACGTGATCGCGGAACCGGGCGCGCTGCCGACGCAGATCTACAGCTATGACGACGATGAATTCGCCCGCTCGGCCGCCTATGCCCTGCAGCGGCTTTATGGTCCGGGCAAGGCCGACCTTGCCGGCCTCAAACAGCTCCATGTCGGCCCGATGAGCGACATGTCCCTGACGTCGGTCAATGTGATCGTGCCGCCCGGCCCGGAACCGGTCTATCTGGTCATCAACGACAAGTCTGGCGGCATCCTGTGGAACATCCTGCCGATGCCCGGCGCAAAGGTCGAACATGTCACCCATTTGACCACCGGCAATGGCGGCGTCGTCAACCTGCCCGAAGGGGCGACCTTGCAGGTGCCGGACATCGCCAATGGCGACTGCGGTGCGTTTGCCCGTGTGGTCGAAGACCCAAGCGTGACGGAAGCCCGGGGCTTTGTCCCGTCGGATGAAACCAGGGCGCAGTGGGCCGCCTATGACGCGTGGTACGTCGAGACCTTCGGCATCGCGCCGGGCAATGGGCTGACCGGGCGCGACGAGGCCTATGCGGTTCTGGCAGGCGCGGCCCCGCCCGAAGGTGCTGCCAAGGCGGTCTGGGCAGGTGTCACGGGACGCATCGTCCATCTGATGCCCGCCGAAGTGATCTATGCGGCCGAAGAACAGCAGCATGAAGACTGGTTCACCGCCAAGGCCACGGCCGAAATCACCCGCGCGTTCGGCGCCCCCGATGGCAGCGATGTGCTGGCCCTGATCAAGCCCACGACCTATCAAAGGAACAACTGATGGCCGGCAATTCCCTCATGTTCGCGATGCGGTTCATCATGCTGATCCCGATGGTCCTGGGGTTGTCCTATGGCTTGCTGATGACGAAATTCAGTCAGGAAATGCAATCTGGCCAACCCGGCATTGCAACAGAGATCGTCACCAAGGTCGGGATCGCCTGGCTGACAAACCGTGTCGAGAAAAAGCGGGACGCAGTGGTCGACACGGCCTCCCTGAACGATGCACGCGTGGTCGCATTCAGCCGCCATGTCGCGCTGGCTGACCTGCCGGGCGCCACCGACGCAACCTTGTACCAGTCGCGCGCTGAAATTGCCGGACTCGCCGCCACGAGGCAAATGGCCGATGCGGAATGCGCCATCATGATCAAGTCCCTTGCGACCGCCTGCCAGTTCGACAGCGCGCGCGCACAGATCCTGGATGATGGCATGATCCGTCTGGACTATGCCCTGTCGTTTGCCGCAGCGACACCGATCGGCGATGTCGAAGGATTGAAGGACGGCGTTCTGGTGCCCCAGATCGTCGCCTTGACCGATCGGGACGGCATCGACGTCCCCGCCGCCGACCTGCCAGCCGAACGCGAAAAGTTCTATGCGGCGGCCGAAGACGCCTGTGCGGGGCTGCGCGCCGACAAGGGCAACTGCGTCATATCGGAAATGACCTTTGCCGAGCGGCCTGCCGACGACGGTTCGGTCAAGCTGTCTGCCACGGCCGAAATCGCCTATCTGACGCAAGCCGCGACCGCGGGCAGACCCGGCGACCTCACGGCGCGACCGGATGATGTGGATGCCGGGATGCTTGCCTTTGCGATGAAGGCGATGTTTGAGGCCCAGCGCGCCATGCTCAGCACGGACCAGCCCGCAGACGGCGCCATGCCGGAGCTTCCGCCCGAGACCAAATCCCTACTCAATGACCCGAAACTGCCGCGTTTCGAAAATTCGCAAGGTGGCGCCAAGTTCGTGTCCCCGCCGTAAGACGTGGCCATCCGCGCCGACAACGGCATAGATGCCCTGGCGCGCGCGCAGGCGAGGACGCTTTTCGATCCGGTAAAGCGGGGTCTCGGCGGTCCGGCGAAAGATGGAAAAGACCGCGACATCGCGCAGCGCGGAAATGGCATAGTCGCGCCATTCACCCGCCGCGACCATCCGGCCGTAAACGGACAGGATCAACGCCAGTTCGCGGCGGTCAAACGACACCTGTTCGGCAATGCGTGGGCCTTGGGGGAACGGGATCGGCGGTTGGGCATTCATCCCCGAAGCTTACGCCGCCTGCCCGACAAATCAAGCGGGCTGATCGGCAAAACCGGGCGCTGCGCGCAACGCGCCCGTCTCCATCCCGCGCCAGTTGTGCAACACCGCATTCAGATGACGCCGGGTCGCGGGGTGATCGGCTTGCAGGACGCCTGCACGAACCAGAAGGGCGGCGATTGCCGCTTCGGAGGCCCGCTTGGCCCCGTCCGCGATCTTCAGCGCCATTCCAAGGCCAAGATCGGGCAGGATGGCGACGTAGAAGCCCTCGGCCCCGCCCTTGATGGTGACCCTGCCACCCATCGCACGCATCAGTTCCGTACAGCCCGCACCTTCGCCTGCGACAAGTTCGGGATAGGCCGCCATCGCGCGGGTCAACCGGTGCATCGCGCGTTCGCGCACCATGCCATGGTCGCGTGCGGCGGCAAAGGTCGCCATCGCCCGCGCCATGCCATGCACCGTGGTGGCAAAGTTCGGCGCCGAACAGCCATCGATGCCGTAACCCGGCGAGGCTATGGCAGTCGCGTCCTCGAACGCGGCGCGGATCGTGCGCTGCAGGGGATGCCCCGGATCAATGTATTCGGGCCCGGCCTTCAGATGCTTGGTCACCGCAAGGAACCCCGAATGCTTGCCCGAACAGTTGTTGTGAAACTGGCAGGGTTTTTCATCCGCACGGATCAGCCGGTTGCGCTCGTCGCGGTTGTCCGGCTCTTGCGCGCCGCAGCGCAGGTCCGCTTCGGTCAGACCCAGATCGCTGATCCACCGCCGCGCCATGTCGACATGCTGATGCGCCCCGTGATGGCTGGCGCAGGCAAAGGCCAGATGCGCATCGGTCAGCCCCATCGCCGAGGCCGCACCACTTTCGATCAGGGGCAGCGCCTGGATGATCTTTGACGACGACCGGGGATACACCACCGCATCGGGGTCGCCCCAGGCCGATACGATGCCCTTGGCATCGCAAATCACCGCGTGCCCTGAATGCACGCTTTCCACCATGCCGCCGCGCCACAACTCCACCATCGGTACCGCACGCGTCATTGTCACCCTCGCTCACAGATACGCTATTTTCCGCCCACAGGGCTTTCGCCAAGGCTGGCTTTTGCGTTATGGGTGAAATATCGGGTATGGGCCTGCCGTGCCACAGGAAAAGGTCTGCAAGACCATACGGGCGCGACAGAGGCAGGGAAAACAGCTGGAGGCTGTGTCAGAGATGAATT
>JANPKV010000204.1:0-3723 GCA_031426185.1 Rhodobacterales bacterium
TCCCGCCTATGACTCGGCGTTCGACGGCTTTGCCGCCCCCGGCGTTCGCGGCAACCCCAAGGCGCGTCAGGAATGGGCGGTCGACCAGGTGAAAAAGGCGCTCACCGCGTCGAAGAACCTCGGCCTCACGGCGCATGCCACCTTCTCCGGCGCGCTCGCCTGGCCCTACATCTACCCCTGGCCGCAGCGCCCGGCTGGCCTGGTCGAGGAAGCGTTTGACGAACTTGCCCGCCGCTGGACCCCGATCCTTGATCATGCCGATGCCTGCGGCGTCGACGTGGCCTATGAAATCCACCCCGGCGAAGACCTCCATGACGGAATCTCGTTCGAGATGTTCCTGGACCGGGTCAAGGGGCACACCCGCGCCAACATGCTGTACGACCCAAGTCACTACGTCCTGCAACATCTTGATTACCTTGATCATATCGATATCTACCACGACCGGATCAAGATGTTCCACGTCAAGGATGCCGAACTGAACCCGACCGGGCGGCAAGGCGTCTATGGCGGCTTTCAATCCTGGGTCAACCGCGCCGGGCGCTTCCGCAGCCCCGGTGACGGGCAGGTCGATTTCGGCGGCATCTTTTCCAAACTGACGCAATACGGCTTTGACGGCTGGGCGGTGGTGGAATGGGAATGCTGCCTGAAACATCCCGAAGACGGCGCGCGCGAAGGGGCTGCCTTTGTCGATGCCCATATCATCCGCGTCACCGAAAAGGCCTTTGACGATTTCGCAGGGGCCGGAACCGACCGCGCCGCAAACCGCAAGATGCTGGGGCTGGACTGACGTGACCGGCTTCAGCCATTTCTGCACACTGGCGCTGGCCCCGAACCGCCATAGCCTCGCCGCGTAAAGGAGCAAGACATGCCAATCGACGCCGCTCATACCGCCCGCCCTCCCCGCCTGCGCCTTGGCATGGTGGGCGGGGGGCGCGATGCCTTCATCGGTGCCGTCCACCGCATCGCATCCCGCATTGACGACCAATATGAACTGGTTGCGGGATGTTTTTCATCCAGTCCGGAAAAGTCCAAGGCATCGGGGGCGGATCTCGGACTGGACCCGTCGCGCTGTTATGAAAGCTTTTCCGACATGGCAATTCGCGAGGCCCGCCGCAAGGACGGCATCGACGTCGTGGCCATCGTCACGCCCAACCACATGCATGCCCCGGTGGCGCTGCAATTCCTGCGGCGCGGCATTCACGTCATTTGCGACAAGCCCCTGACCGCCACCCTGCCCGAGGCAAAAAAGCTTGCCAAGGCAGCCGATGCATCTGGTTTGGTGTTTGCATTGACCCACAACTACACCGGCTATCCGATGATCCGGCAGGCCAAGGCGATGGTCGCAGCCGGGGAACTGGGCGATCTGCGACTGGTCAATGTCGAATACGTGCAGGACTGGCTTTCGGAATCCGTCGAGACGACCGGCCAAAAGCAGGCCGACTGGCGCACCGATCCGGCACGCTCCGGCGCGGGTGGCTCCACCGGCGACATCGGCACCCACGCGTTCAACCTTGCCAATTTCGTCACCGGCCTGACGCTGGACAGCCTCGCGGCAGACCTGACCGCCTTTGTCCCGGGCCGGCGCGTCGACGACAACGGCCACGTCCTGATGCGCTACAAGGGCGGGGCCAAGGGCATGCTCTGGTGCAGCCAGGTCGCCCCCGGCAATGAAAATCGCCTGCGGCTGCGCGTGTTCGGGACCAAGGGTGGCCTTGAATGGGCGCAGGAGGACCCGAACTATCTGTGGTTCACGCCACTGGGTCAGCCCAAACGCCTGATCACCCGGGGGGGTGCGGGATCCGGACCAGAGGCGGCGCGGGTCACGCGCGTCCCTCCGGGGCACCCCGAAGGATATCTGGAGGGGTTCGCAAACATCTATGCCGAGGCTGCCCGCGCCATCACGGCGGCAAAGACCGGCACCGAGATCCCGGCGGGCACCACCTTTCCCGGCCTGAAGGAAGGGCTGGAGGGCGTCGCCTTCGTCGATGCCTGCGTGCGCTCCTCGGCCCGGAATGCGGCCTGGGTCGGTCTGAACCTGTAAGGCGGGCGATCAGCCCGTCACGCGGCAGGGCCCCGCAAACGGGCCCTTTCGCGTGCCAGCCAAAATGCGGTCACAATGACGGGAGCGTTGCACACCTTTCCGCTGGCGATCAGCTGCATCAGGTCATCAAAGCTGACCAGATGGCCCCGGATATCCTCGCCCTCGTCGGCCAGCCCGTGAAGGCCCGCCGAGCCATCGGGCAGGTCTGCCTCGGCCACGAAGGAATACAGGAATTCGGTCTTGCCGGCGGGCGACGGATAGTAATTTGCGACCGGCCAGAACCGCCCGAGGGTCAGGCCCGCCTCTTCGATCGCCTCGCGCCGCGCAGCCGCCTCGGGTGCCTCGCCAGAGTCGATGCGTCCAGCGATTGCCTCCAGCGACCAGGGCACCGGGTCTCCGCGCGCCATGGGCCCCGGCCGGAACTGTTCGATCAACAGGACCCTGTCACGGACGCGGTCATAGGGCAGGACCGTCACCGCGTCCCCGGTGACAAACACGGCGCGCGTCATCGGGGCGCTGCGGTCGCCATCGAACCGGCGCACCGTCAGGTCAAATTCCTCGACCGCAAAGTATTGCAGATAGGGATGCCGCACGGCCGACATTGACACGGCGGCGCCATCTGCGGCGTTGCGGAGCGTCGACGGTGCCGCCGTCCCTGCCCGGATCCGCGACGCCGCGCGCACCCGCATCGACCCCAGGCGCGCGGCCAATCTGTCCGGCGAAACCTGCCCCATCAGGTGCATCAGATCGGCGGCCAGGCTGCGCTCCTGTTCGGCAAAGCGCGCAGTCCATGCATCGGCGTGCCACGGGTCATGCTGCTTTGGCACAGCGGGCGCAAAGGTGACGGCGGGTGCCTCGACGCCCGTCAGCAAAAGCCCGTGCCGGGGGGGCCAGCTCATCGCGGAGACGTAATGCATCAGGCGGTGTTGCTGCGCGGTCGACAGATGCGTCACCACGCCCGAGACAACGCCCTGCGCCGCCGGTCGCACCGCCGCGCCGAAACCTGACTGGTCGGTGACAAGTTCATGGTCGACAAGATGCGCCGCGACGGCGGGTGCTGCCTCGGTCCCGAGGACGATCGCGCGCAACACGCGGTCCGAGAGCGGACCGCAAAAGAAGACCGGCCCGCTGATCACTTCCAGTGCCGGGAACCGAACTCCGCCAACCAGCCGCCAAGGATCGATCCGACCACCAGGGTGCCGATCATCTCGACCGTCAGCATCTCCTTGCCAAATTCCATCATCAGATCAAAGACGCCCAGAACCGCCTCCATCGGGCCGTCATAGCGCATCTGCATCGACGACAGGACCATTTCGTAGATCGAAAAGCCCAACAGCGCAAAGAACACCAGAAAGATCCCCGCGCGCAGCCCCGTTCCGGTGGCGGCGTTGTAGCCCTTGCCGGCATGGCCCCCGGCCACTCGCCATCCGAGGATCACACCCAGAAACGCGACGAGTTCGCGCAACAGCCCGGCCTGGGATCCTTCGGGCATCCCGTTGACGTAGATATTCGCGGCTATCCACCCCAGGATCGCGAATGCCGCGGCACCAAACAGTTTTGCTGCCGTTGGCATCGGCGTCTCCTATCGTGGTCGGGTCACAGTGATCTGCGTTACGTCACAGTTACCGCTGCGAAACGCGCCCGCGCAAGAGGTCAGATAAAAATCCCACATCCGCTTGAAC
>JANPKV010000205.1:0-4357 GCA_031426185.1 Rhodobacterales bacterium
TGGCACCTGTTCTGGCAGTTGCGAAAACTGAACCCGTCCGATCCTGCCTCCTGCCTTGCGATCTTTCGGTCCAACCGGGATGCGGGCTTGATTCTGTGGCTGTTTCTTGCCGCCGCTTCGGTGCTTTGATTGCCAGTCCCCGTCCGGCAGCCTAAAGAGGCGGCGTTGTGAAACTGCCAAGCGCCCCTCCCTTCTTCAAGACCGTAGCCGCCCGGATGGCGGTCCGGCCCACGCCCGGCGTGCTGGCGGCAGTCGCGTTTGCGGCGGCGGGCGTCTTGATGCTGGGGGTCGCCTTTCTGGCGGCGCTTGCGGTGGAACGCAGGACCGAAACCGCCGTGACGCGCGCCCTTATGGCGGCACAGGCAAGCTGGGCCACCGTGTCGGTCGACGGCTTGAAGGTCACGCTGACCGGATCTGCCCCCAACGAGGCGGAACGATTTCGCGCCGTCAACGTGGCAGGGTCGGTCGTGGATTCGGGGCGGATCGTCGATGCGCTGGATGCCGTACCCGCCAAAGCGGTGGCCGCGCCGCGTTTTTCGGTCGAAATGCTGCGCAACAATGACTCGGTGCAGCTGATCGGCCTGTTGCCGCTGGACCCGGGCGCGGACGGCATAAGCAAGGACGCGCTTCTGGACGAGGTCGCGACCTTCGCCCCCGATACGGCCGTGTCCAACATGCTGGAAACCGCCGCCTACCCCCCGGCCGCAGGCTGGAACGATGCGCTGTCCTTTGGCATCGAGGCGCTGCACCTTTTGCCGAGCGCCAAGATTTCGGTCGATGCAGATCGTGTCGCCGTGACCGCGATCACCGACAGCGAAGAGCAAAAGCGCTTTGTCGAGGCCGAGCTGCGCAAGGCCAAGCCGCAGGCGCTTGCGCTGGAAATGAACGTGTCCGCGCCGCGTCCGGTCATCGCTCCGTTCACGTTGCGCTTCGTGATCGATGGCGACGGCGCGCGGTTTGACGCCTGTTCGGCCGACACCGAGGTCGCGCGGCGGCGTATCCTGGCTGCGGGCGGTATCGCCGGGGCCCCCGCCGACACCCCATGCGCGATCGGGCTGGGCGTGCCGACACCGCGATGGTCCGAAGCTGTGGAGGCGGTGATCGCGGCTGTCGTGTCGCTGGGCGGCGGGTCGGTGACGATCTCGGACGCGGATATCACGCTGGAGGCTGCCGAAGGCGTGTCGCAATCCACGCTTGACCGGGTGGTGGGAGAGCTGGAACAGACCTTGCCACCGGTCTTTTCGCTGGCGGCCTCGCTGGGCGTCCCGTCGTCGGATGGGCAGGGCCCGGCAGAGTTTCTGGCCACGATGAACGAAGCGGGATCGGTGGAAATCGGCGGGCGGCTGGTGGACGAGTTGCAGCGCGATGCGGTGATGGCTTATGCCAAGGCGGCTTTCGGGTCCGACAGGGTCAAGATGGCGGCACGGCTTGATCCGGGCATGCCGAACGGCTGGCCGGTACGCGTGATGGCGGGTCTGGCGGCGCTGGACGAGCTAACTTCCGGCAATCTTGTGGTGCGACCGGATTCGGTCACCGTCAAGGGCGTCACGGGTTCGCGCCAGGCCCGCAGCCAGATCGCCCAGATCCTGTCGCGTGAGCTGGGTCAGGGTCAGTCCTTTCAG
Organism: Rhodobacterales bacterium; assembly: GCA_031426185.1. Taxonomy (GTDB): domain Bacteria; phylum Pseudomonadota; class Alphaproteobacteria; order Rhodobacterales; family Rhodobacteraceae; genus JAJNPS01. The sequence continues at coordinate 1,623 of JANPKV010000205.1, forward strand.
GTCGATGTCCGCTATGACGAGGCCTTGGACCCCGATGCGGCACCCCCGCCGCCCGAGGAATGCGCCGACAAGATCACCGCCCTCTTGGCGCGCAACAAGATCGCCTTTCCCCCCGGTTCGGCGGAAATCGCGGGAACCGCCATGCCGACGCTTGCCGCCATCGCCGAGGTTCTGGATGATTGCCCCGTGATGCTGATGGAAATCGCCGGGCACACCGATGCGCAAGGCTCCGAAGGGGGCAATCAGGCGCTTAGCCAGGCGCGCGCCGATGCGGTGCTGCTGGCGTTGCAGGGGCGCCGGGTTGACGTGTCAGGCATGCGCGCAGTGGGCTACGGGGAAACGCGCCCGATCGCCGATAACGACACCGATGCGGGCCGAGAGAACAACCGGCGGATCGAGTTTACCCTGCTTGGCGGCAGCAAGCCTGCAGCCGGCCAGACAGGCCCGGACGGTCGTGCCGCGGCGGGTGCCGGGACGGAAGGCGAGGATCGGCCCTCGCTGGCACCGAGCGAGCCCACGATCCGGCCAAAGCCCCGCCCTGATCAGGGGTGACTTTGCCGATATGCGTCTGTTAGAACCGCTTGGAAACGTTGACGCTGCCGAAAGTCGCCCATGAACCGCACCGAATTCATCATCACGACCGCCATCATCCTGCTGGCGGCCTTTGCGCTTGGCTGGTTCAGCTATTGGCTGATGCACCGGTTCACCCGCGTGGCGGGCGGCGACATGGCAGAAATGGACCGGCTGGCACAATCGCTGCACGACGCCGAAGAGGTGCGCGACCAGGCGATCCTGTACCTCGAACAGCGCGAGGCGGAACTGATCAACCAGATCACCCAGACCGAGGCGGAACTTCGCGCCGCGATGGACGGCTTGCGCGACGTACGCCACGAGGCCGAGGAAATGCGCGCCTATATCGAGCGGATCAACGCGAATACCTAGTCGGCCAGCACGCATAGCCGCGTCAGACGCGCGCCGGGGTCGGCAAGATCGTCAATGACGTCGAAATGGTGCCTGTGTTCGGCCACCGTCCAGTCGCATCCCCAGTTTTCCGACAAGGTGCGCGCTTGCCACAAGAAGGCCGGGCGTTCTTGCGCGCCGACCCAGACATGCGCGCTGACACCGGGGGACCGGATCAGACGCGCGGGGCTTTCGGCAGCAACCTCGTCGGATGTCAGCCCAAGCCTGGCGTTCATCTCCGTCGACAGCAGCGGCTTCAGTTCGGCAACCGGCGAGATCGGCACGACACGGGAAATCGGGGCGCCGCTCGGGGTGTCCGCGCAGGCCATGCGCGCCGCGAGATGTCCACCGGCAGAATGGCCGGTGACCACCACAGGACCCGGAACGCGCGCCGAGGCTGCGTCGACCGCCGCCCCGATCTCACGCGTGATGGCCGAGATGCGCGACTGGGGGACCAGCGTGTAGGACGGCATCGCCACTGCCCAGCCATGCGCCAGCGCACCCGCCGCAAGATGCGACCAGTCGCTGCGCCCAAATGCCAGCCAATAGCCGCCATGGACATAGACCAGCAGTCCGCGCGGCGACGCATCGGGCAGAAAAAGGTCGAACCGGTTGCGCTCCGCACTGCCATAGGGCTGGTCAAGGATCGCTCGTGACCCCAGACCCGCGCGAAAGCCTGCCGCCATTTGCGCCCAGCGCGGGGCATAACTTGCGGCATCAGGTATGAAATCGCCGTTCGTATAAGCCAGCGTCTGATCCACGTTGCATCCCTTCGTCATCACATTCCGGTTGCGCGATCTTGGCGTAACTGGACTTTTCCCATCGCCCCATGCATTGCATGGCAATCCGAAAAATGGGAGGCCCCGATGCTCGATTCCGTCACAGACCTTGCGTCGCTCTTGAAAGATCCGAGCCTTCTGGAGACCCGCTCCTACATTGCGGGTCAATGGGTCGGGGCCGACGATGGGACCACCTTTCCGGTGCTGAACCCGGCGCGCGGCGACGTGATCTGCCATGTGCCGAACCTCGGTCGTGCCGAAGCCGCCCGAGCCATTACCGCCGCCCACGGCGCGATGAAGGACTGGGCCGCGCGTACCGCCAAGGAACGCGCCCAGATCATGCGCAAGTGGTTCGATCTGTGCATGGCCGCGCAGGACGATCTGGCTGCGATCCTGACGGCGGAAATGGGCAAGCCCCTTGCCGAAGCCAAGGGCGAGATCGCTTATGGTTCGTCCTATATCGAATGGTTCGGCGAGGAGGCCAAGCGAACCTATGGCGACATCATTCCCGGCCACATGCGCGACAAGCGCATCCATGTGATCAAGCAGCCGATCGGTGTCGCCGCATCGATCACGCCGTGGAACTTCCCCAACGCAATGATCGCGCGCAAGGTGGCGCCCGCGCTGGCTGCCGGATGCGGTTTCGTCGCGCGCCCCGCCGCCGAAACGCCGCTGTCGGCGCTGGCTCTGGCGGTGCTGGCCGAACGTGCGGGCATCCCTGCAGGGCTTTTCTCGGTGATCACGTCCAAGCGGTCATCCGATATCGGCAAGGAGTTCTGCGAGAACCCGCTGGTGCGCAAGCTGACCTTTACCGGCAGCACGGAGGTCGGGCGCATCTTGCTGAAGCAGGCCGCCGATCAGGTGCTGAAATGCTCGATGGAGCTTGGCGGCAACGCGCCGTTCATCGTGTTCGACGACGCCGATCTGGATGCCGCCGTCGAGGGCGCGATGATCTCCAAGTTCCGCAACAACGGGCAGACCTGCGTCTGCGCCAAC
>JANPKV010000206.1:0-5990 GCA_031426185.1 Rhodobacterales bacterium
GCCGCAAGTCTTTTCCGCCGCGACGACGCCCGCGATGCCGCCAGAACTGACCCTGCCCGCCGGCACCAAGGCCGTTGCGGTGACCCAAGGCCAGGGCTGGATTGCGGTCGTCACCACCGATGACCGCATTCTGATCTTTGATCGTCAGGGCGACCTGCGCCAGGAAGTGGCGCTCGTCGACGGACTTGCCGACTGATCGCGCCACGTGCAGGGTCTGACGCGAACCACATTTCAGCGGGCCCTGCCACAGATGACCCTGTCGGACTTATCCCACGACGGCCCAGAGGACACAGCCCGCTGCGTCGCCCGTCACGACGTGGCCCGACAATACGACATCTTGTGGCACGAGCGCTGGCAGCGGCTGAGCCTGACTTGCGTCGCCTTTGCCGTCTGCACGATCTACCTGCCGCTCTGGATCGTCCTCGTCTGCGGGTCGGTCAAAGTCTTGGCGGAAATCGCCAGCATGCGGATGATGCGCGACCTCGATCCGAGCAGGACCCCAAGCAAGCATCGGGCTGTCATGGTCCTGGTCTTTGTGCTGGAGGTTGCCTACTGCCTGCCCGCCGGCATGATCTGGCAGTTGGAGGATCCGTTCGCCAAGGCTTATGCGCTGGGGATGATCATGATGGCGGTCATTCATCTGACCACCGTCAGGGCGATCTACCTGCCGCATGCGGTCACCGGATTTGCAGCCCTCGCCGCAACCGTGGCGGTCAGCAATTCGGCATACTGGCTTGGGCTGGGTGACGTTGCCGGATTGGCAGTGTCGTCGATCTGCGCCGCTGCAGGCGTGGGTTATGGCGTCACGGCGATGATTTCAAACCATCACCTCCACCGCGCAAGTGCCGAAGGGCGCGTCGCGGCGCAACAGGCCGATGCCGCAAAATCCCGGTTCCTGGCCCAGCTGAGCCACGAATTGCGCACCCCGCTGAACGCCATACTGGGCATCGGGCAAACTGAAATGCGCCGCACCGCCGACCGCCAGACGCGAGATCGGCTGGGCATCCTGGTGCATGCGGCCGAAGGGCTTGGCGTGGTTCTGGACGATCTTCTGGACATGTCGGCGATCCAGTCGGGCAGGCTTGCGATTCTGGAGTCCGACGCATCGCCCAAAGAGGTGCTGGCCGCCACCGTCACGCTGTTCGAACTGCAGGCCGCCGAAGCCGGCCTGTCGCTGACCTTTGTGCCATCCCCCGATCTGCCGGCGACCGCGCGGTTCGACGTGCAGCGCCTGCGGCAATGTGTGTCGAACCTGATCTCCAACGGGCTGAAATATACCTCGCAGGGCGGCGTGACCGTCCATGCTGACTATACGTCAGGTGCGAACCCGCTTTTGAGCATCCGCGTCGTCGATACGGGCCACGGCATACCCCCAGGCGCCGAGGATCAGATTTTTGAGCCCTTCATGCGCGCGGGGGGCCAGGTCGCGGGAACCGGGCTTGGTCTGGGCATTTCGCGGGCCCTTGCGCGCGGCATGGGCGGGGATCTCAGGCTGCTGCCGAATCCGGCGGGTGAGACAGGCGCGCAGTTTCTTTTGACCATCGCGTTGAAGCCGGCGACAGGCCGGCCGGCTGTCCCGCAGGAAACGACCCTGCGCCTGGACGGTATTGTCGCGTTGGTTGTGGATGACATCGCCACCAATCGGCTGGTGGCCGAAGCCCATCTTTTCGATCTTGGCGCGACCGTCCTTTCGGCATCAGGGGGTGCGGAGGCGCTGGAGCTGTTATCACGGACCAAGGTCGATCTGGTCCTGCTCGACATGAACATGCCCGACCCCGACGGGCTGGAAACCTTTCGGCGCCTGCGAAACGGTGCCGGACCGTCCCGGACCGCGCCCGTCGTCGCAATGACCGCGGATGCCCAGATCAGCCAGCGGGACCGCTACCTGTCATCGGGGCTGAACGGATATCTCGCCAAACCTTTCACCGACGTCACCCTTGCCGCGACGTTGCAAGCGGTGCTGCGCGCGCAACCGGGCTGGCACGACGCGCAAGATGCGCGATCCGATCGGTAATCTCGGTCCTGACCGGACCGTTGCGCGGCGGATCCGAAAGGCTTGTCAGCAGATTGGATGCCGGAGGTGGACGACCGCCGCCGCCCCAACCGATGCCGGCAAGGATTTCCTCGGCCTCGGGCGGCAACCGCTCGGGAATGTCAAAGCCCGCAAGGTCGGCCCAGATTGCGGCCCAGGTGCGCGCCACGGTCCACGGATTGTAGCCCCCGCCGCCCAACACCAGAAGACGCGGGCATATCGCGCGCACGGCCCGAAGCACCGCCCGATGGGCATTGTTCGACAGCGCAAGGCGTGACAGCGGGTCCTCGGTCACGCCGTCAGCGCCACATTGCAGGACGATCGCATCGGGTGCAAAGGCGGCGATCTTGGGGATCATCAGCCGGTCGATGATCACCTGCATCTCGCTGTCGTTGAAGCCCCTTGGCACCGGCAGGTTGATCATGTTGCCGACACCAACCTCGTCCAGCGTCCCGGTGAAAGGCCAGCGTGCCTCTTCATGCACCGACATCAGCATCACGCCGGGATCGGCAGCAAAGCCATGCGCCACCCCGTCGCAGTGATGCGCGTCGATATCCACATAGGCCACCCGGCGCAGTCCCATCCGCTGCAGCGTCAGGATGGCAAGCACAGGATCGTTGAGGTAGCAAAAGCCGTTGGCCCGGTCCGGCATGCCGTGATGCGTGCCGCCCCCCGGCACAAAGATAACCCCCGCGTCGGCGTTCGCCAACAGCTCCGCCGCCAGCATCGCCGCCCCTGCCCCCGTCGCGGGGCGGCGGTACATCTGGGGAAAGACCGGGTTCGACAACGTGCCGAGGTGATGGCGGCGACGGACGTCATCGGACACTTCGCCCGCCCCTTCCGCGCCCTGAAGCGCCGCCAGGTAGTCCCGGTCATGCCAGATCTCAAGCGCCTTGGGTTTCGCGCAGGGGGCGGTGCGGTAGCTGCCTTGCGCAAACCAGCCCAGGGCCCGACACAAGTCCATCACCGTCGACACGCGCGGAATGCGCAACGGATGCGCCGCGCCATAGGTCGATCCGCGATAGATCTCGGACCCGAAAAACAGTGGTCCGACGGTCCTGCCTGTCGTCATGCCGTCCGGGTCACTGCAGCAGGCGTTCAATGGCACCGGTGATGCGGCCGCCCGTCGGACGGGTGGTGGAGCCCCATGTCCCGACAACATTACCCTCGGCATCGAGCAGGACCTTGTTGAAATTCCACGCCGGCTCAAACCCTTGGGCATCGCGCAGCCAGGCGTAGAAGGGATGCGCCGAAGGTCCCGTGACGCGGGTGATGTCCGTCATCGGCAAGGTCAGATCGAATGTCAGCGTGCAGTATTCCTTGACCTCGGCTGCCGATGCCAGTTCCTGCTCGAAGTCGTTGGAGGGCACGGCCAGGACGAACAATCCCTCGGGACCGTAACGGTCCTGCAAGGCCTGAAGGTCGTTGAACTGGTCCGCGAAGCCGCAAAGCGACGCGGTATTGACGACCAGGACCGGGCGGCCGCGAAGATCCTCAAGATCGATGGTCCCCCCGTCGATGGACACAAAGCTGTAGCCCGCTTGCGCCGGTGCCGGCAGCACGGCCAGCACGGCCGCCACAAGGGTCGCAACTGAAATCGACGCAATACGTTGATGGATCATCGGCGGCCCCCATGCTCCGCCCAGAGTTAGAAGAAAATCGCGGCGCGTCAAAGAATCTGCAGCATCTGGGGATAAAAATGACCGGGAAAGGCTCGTTTTTTTGGCCTCTTCATGCCATATTGTCATTCTAGAGGCCAAAGGCCCGGTGTTTTGTTCGAGGCGTTAGCAGTGCAGTCAAGTCATCTTGGACTCTTTCCACAAGAAAGAGCCGAACCACGTACCCAGTCCGGGGCCCTGTGCTGGCGCTTGCGCCGTGACAGTTTGCAGGTTTTGCTTGTCACTAGCCGGGATACGGGTCGTTGGGTCATTCCCAAGGGGTGGCCGCACGCAAACCAGGATGGGGCAAACTCCGCCGCGCGCGAAGCCTGGGAAGAGGCGGGCGTCGAAGGCAAGGTTGACGCACGCTGCCTTGGCGTCTTTGCCTATGACAAGGTGCAACCTGCGGATCCCAGCGTTCCCTGCGTGGTCGGTGTCTACGGCCTGCGCGTTGATCGCCTGTTGCGCCGGTTTCCCGAACGCAACCAGCGGCGGCGCAAATGGTTCAGCGTGGAGAAGGCAGCCAAACGGGTGGCAGAACCTGAATTGCGCGCCTTGATGCTGGCGATGCGAGGCGTGCTGCCGATGCCCGAGGCGACGGACGCGGCGGAAGTTTCAAAGGCCCCGCCGTCTGCGTGACCTTGAAGGATGTCCGGCCATGGTTAACTGTTACAGGGACGGCAACCCGTTCACCGCCGCTCCGGAAAGTTCAGACCGCAAACCATGATCCGCTTTGCCCTCACCTGCGACCGCGATCACCGCTTTGACAGCTGGTTCCAATCGGGCATGGCCTTTGACGCGCTGGTCGCTGGCAAACGCCTGGAATGTCCGACATGCGGCAGCGCCAATGTCGCAAAGGCGCTGATGGTCCCGACCGTGCAGCATGGCGGCGCGGCCACCGGCCCCGGAACGTCACCATCGCCAGCCCGCCCGCTGGCGGACCCTGCGACCGAGCTGGAACACGCGCTGGCCACGTTGCGCCGTCAGGTCGAACAGAATTCGGAGTATGTCGGCATGAATTTTGCGGTGGAGGCCCGTGCGATCCACGACGGCGATGCGCCGGCGCGGTCGATCTACGGCGAGGCCCGCGCGGATGAGGCGCGCAAGCTGATGGAGGACGGCGTGCCCGTGGCCCCCCTGCCCTTCATCCCCGCACGCAAGACAAACTGACCCGGGGACTGCCGCGACGCGTATGGATCGCAGGGAGACCCGAAGGTCGCACGGATCGCGCGACCGCGCGTCAACAGATACGTCAATAGATGTAACGGATCTGTTCGGTCCAGAAACGCTCAATCCGGCGCAGGGCCTGGTTCACATCCTCGATGCCTGACATATCGATCATCGTGCGCTTTTCCATCGTCTCGGCGTGACGCGCGAACAGGTCGGACAGCAACAGCCGCAGCTTGCGTCCCTTTTCGGTCAGCCGCACCCGCACGGACCGCCGGTCGATCTCCGAGCGCTGGTGATGCATATAGCCAAGGTCCACCAGTTTCTTGAGGTTGTAGCTGACATTGCTGCCCTGGTAGTAGCCACGCGATTTCAGTTCTCCGGCCGTTACCTCATTGTCGCCGATGTTGAACAGCAACAGCGCCTGAACCGAATTGATCTCAAGGATCGAAACGCGTTCGAATTCATCCTTGATGACATCGAGCAGCAAACGGTGCAGCCGTTCGATCAGGGCGAGGTTATCAAGATAGCTTGCCAGATAGGCCCTTTGTGAGCCATCGAGCAGCGGTACTTGCAAAGTCATGCGCGGTCTCCACCATATCTAAAACAGGGGTAGACTGCGTACAAAAGAAAAACATTTCGTAAACTGGGATGGAGTTTGCCGCCAGGGTCAACCCATCAGCCGCTGGCGCGCAAAGGTGCCGATCTGCGACAACAGCGGGGCCAGTTCTGGGGGCGGCGTGATCTGACCCAGAATGTAGCCCATCAAATCCTGATCGTTTTCTTCCAGGAGCACGTCGTAGAGATCCAGATCGTCGGCACTGAGCGACGCCAGCCGCAGATCGGCAAACGGCCCAAGGATCAAATCCATTTCCTTGGTGCCGCGCCGCCAGCTGCGCATGGCCATCCGCTTCAGCCGGTGTTCTGCCGTTTCGGTCACTATATGCTCCAATCCGGCTTGTCGCCCGTTCCTGCGGATCTTAAGACGTGCTGGACCCAAACGCCACGCTGCACAAGGACGCAACCCATGGCCTTCCTTTCCGACACCCTCGCCCGCGTCAAGCCGTCGCCCACCATCGCGGTCACGACCAAGGCGGCGGAACTGAAGTCCGCCGGCCGCGACGTCATCGGCC
>JANPKV010000207.1:0-2222 GCA_031426185.1 Rhodobacterales bacterium
TTAGCAGGCACCATCCTTGTCGCGGGCGTCCTTAGCAGAGGCTTTCTGACCTCGCAACGGGGTTGGCGGGCATTTCGACGGTGCCACCGGAAACTAATTCCCCGGTGGCCGAGGCCAATCGTCGCAATTGCAGCATTTCGGTGCTGCAGGCGCACGACGGCGTTGTCAGGACAGGATTCGCCCCCCGACCCGCAAGAATCTACCCGGGCTGGAATGTCGGTTCCGGAATGCCCTTGCTCACCCCCTCCAGCACGCGCAACGGTCGGCGCACCACCGCACCAAGCCCACCGCGCGTGGGGGCATAGACCTGCTTGGACGCCTCCACGATCAAGACACCACCGGCAAGCCACGGCGCGCGACGCCCGACGGTTTCCCAGAAATCCGCCGTGCGCAACCAGAACCGCCCCTGTGCCGGCGGCCCGAACAGCGCCGAATGGCTGCGTTCAGGGGTAAATCCGTGGCGTTTCAGCTGCGCCTCAAGCTGGTTGATCGAATAGGGGCGACCAAAGCCGAAGGGCGTGCCCTCACGGCGAGACCAAAGCCCCGCGCGGTTCGGCACGATGAACAGCGCCCGCCCTCCCGGTCCCAGCACACGGTGAGATTCCTCCAGCACAGCCGTCGGGTTCTCTGACGTTTCCAGCCCGTGCAACAGGATCAGACGGTCAACCAGCCCCGTGGGCAGGGGCCAGGCAGTTTCTTCGCACAGGACCGCGACGTTTTCCTCACCCGCGGGCCAGGGCATGACGCCCTGCGGGCCCGGCATCAGACCAATGACGCGCCGCGCGGTTGCCAGATAGGGGCGCAAAAGCGGCACCGCGAAACCAAAGCCGGCAACGGTCGTGGCTGCCTGCGGGGGCCAAAGCCGTTCCACCTGATCACGGATTGCGCGCTGCGCGACGCGTCCCAACTGCGTGCGGTAATAAAAGTTTCTGAGATCCAGCACGTCAAGGTGCATTGCGGTCCGTCTCTGCCCGGTCAATCCTTGGCATCATACCCGGGATAGGGACAAAGACCATGGCGCTTGAAATTGTTGTCGTTCCCTGCCGCACGGACAACTATGCCTATATCATCCATGACCCGGACAGCGGTCAGACCGCCGTGGTCGATGTGCCCGAAACCCGGCCTATCCTCGATGCGCTGACGGCGCGGGGTTGGTCGCTTGCGGATATCTGGATCACCCATCACCATGACGACCACATCTCGGGCGTGGCGGACCTGCGGGCGGCGACGGGCGCGATGGTCCTTGGGGCTGCGGCCGATGCGCACCGGCTGCCCGACCTGGACCTCGCCCTGACCGAAGATTCCAGTTTTTCCATCGGCGCGCATGCGGTCCAGGTGCTGGACGTGCCGGGCCATACGGTTGGGCATATCGCATTTGTGATCAAGGATGCGGCGCTGACCTTCACAGGCGACAGCCTGATGTCCGCAGGGTGTGGGCGCATGTTTGAGGGAAACGCTCCGCAATACTGGCAATCGCTGCAAAAGCTGGCGAACCTGCCGCCGGAGACGCTGGTCTGTTCGGGGCACGAATATACGTCCAGCAACCTGGCGTTTGCGCTGAGCCTTGAACCCGGCAATCGGGCACTTATGTTGCGATCTGCGATGGTGGCCAAGCTAAGGGCTGAGGCAAAGCCCTCGGTTCCGGTAAAGCTGGCCGAAGAATTGGCCACCAACCCGTTCCTCCGCGCGGCGACGCCCGAAATGAAAGCTGTCCTTGGCATGCAGTCCGCCACGGACACCGAAGTCTTCGCCGAGCTTCGCAGCAGAAAAGACCGGTTTTAAGCCGTCCTTTTCATCACATTTCGTAAGCGTGACGTCGCAAACCGAAGAATGCCTGAATTTGCGCTTGAAGTGCGCAAAATAAAACCGAACTTTAAGATCATGAGGACAGGGTGATGATGGGTTCGCGTCGGACCTGTCGATCCCGTAGAACAGGAGCACGCAACCGTGCCATCGTTTTCAACCACACTCGAGCAAGCCATTCATGGTGCCCTGGCCCTTGCCAATGCGCGCCGCCACGAACTCGCCACGCTGGAGCATCTGCTCTTGTCGCTGATCGACGAGCCGGATGCGGCCCGCGTCATGAAGGCCTGTTCGGTCAACCTTGACGATCTGCGCAAGACGCTGGTCGATTTCATCGACGATGACCTGTCTACCCTGGTCACCGATGTCGAAGGGTCCGAGGCGGTACCGACGGCCGCCTTCCAGCGGGTGATCCAGCG
>JANPKV010000208.1:0-1889 GCA_031426185.1 Rhodobacterales bacterium
GTTGATCCCCGCAAGCCGCGCTGCCGCCGGGTTGCCGCCCATCGAATAGATCGACCGCCCGAATACCGTGGAGGACATCACGAAATAGCCGATGATCGCAACGCCGACCAGAATGGCGAAGGCGATCGGAATGCCCGGAAAACTGCCCACCTGCAGGAACCGGCCTGATCCGAGCAATGCAAATGTCGGGTCCAGCACCCCGACCGGCCGCCCCTCGGGAGCGATCAGGAAGGCGATGCCGCGAAAGGCCGACATGGTGGCAAGCGTGGCCACGACCGCGTTCACCCGCAGATAGTTGATAATCAGCGCGTTCACCAGCCCGAGGACCGCGCCAATGGCGATCCCGCCTGCAAGGCCCCCGGGCACGCTGCCGGACCCCGTGACAATCAGCGCGCAAACAACCGAGGCGCAGCCCGCAATGGAGCCCACCGAGATATCCAGCCCGCTGGAAACGATGACCAGCGTCATGCCCACGGCGATCAGGCCCACGACGGCCATGTTCTGGCCGATGTTGAAAAGGTTGCGCGACGAGAACAGGAATTCGGTCTGGCTCGACACCGCCAGAACCAGAAGGATCAGCGCGATGATCAGCGACAGATTCTCGGCGCCGACAAATCGGGTCAGCCGCGACAGCGCAGTTTCCGGGCGACGGTGGGTCAACTTCAAGTCTCCTGCGGTCATGCTGCGGCTCCGGTCCCAAGGGCGAGGGCGACGATGGCTTCTTCGGTGGCGTCCTGTTTTTCGATCGGCGCGGACAGCCGTCCGTCGCGCATCACCACGATGCGGTCGGACAGGGCCATCAGTTCTGGCATTTCGGACGAGATCATCATGATGGCCATGCCGTCCTTGGCCAGACGGTCGATCAGGCGGTAAATCTCCGCCTTGGCGCCCACATCCACCGCTCGGGTCGGCTCGTCCAGGATCAGCAAGCGCGGCCCGGCAGCAAGCCAGCGGGCAAGAACGACCTTTTGCTGATTTCCGCCCGACAGTTTTCCGACCTCTTGCGAGAGCGACGGCGTCTTGACGTCAAGTTGGCGAATGACCGGACCGACAGCCTCGACCATCTGCCCGAAGCGCAGCACACCCCAGCGGGCCAGACGGGCGTAGATGGCCATTGCCGCGTTCTCGATCACCGACCGGACGAGGATAAGCCCCTCTGCCTTGCGGTTTTCCGGCGCAAAACCGATATTGGCGCGGATGGCATCCGCCGGTGAGCGGATGTCGCTGTCCTTGCCAGACAGCGTGACCTTGCCGCCATTGCGGCGAAACTCGCCGAAGATCACCTTGGCGAGTTCGGTGCGACCGGCACCCACCAGCCCGGCAAAGCCCAGAATTTCGCCCGCGCGGATTTGGAACGAGATGTCGCGATGCCAGCGGCTGGAAAGGCCCTCGACCTGCAGCACCACCTCGTCGCGCGTGGTTTCAAGGCGTTTGAACCCATGGATCAGTTCCCGCCCGACCATCAGGCGCACGATGTCGGATTCGCTGGTGTCTGCGGTGATCAGGTCACCGGTCTGCTGGCCGTCCTTCAGCACGATCACGCGATCGGAGATCGCCATGACCTCTTGCAGCCGGTGCGATACATAGACGATGCCCAGACCTTCGGCCTTCAGTATCCGGATCAGATCGAACAGGCGCGCCACCTCATCGGAGGTCAGCGAAGAAGTCGGCTCGTCGAAGGCGACGACCTTCACGCCGGGCTTCAGCGCGCGCATGATCTCCACCACATGCATCTGTGCGGGCGACAGACTGCGCCCCATGGCATCGATGTCGATCAGGTCGGCAAAGCCATACCGGTCAAGCAGCGCCGTCACTTCGGCCCGCATCGCGGTGAAGTTCACCCGACCGAAGCTTCGTGTGGGATATTCGCCGACAAAGATGTTTTCGGC
>JANPKV010000209.1:0-40549 GCA_031426185.1 Rhodobacterales bacterium
AGGCGCGATCTCGGCACTTGCCGACACGATGGCGCAGCCGACATCGCTCAACTGCCGGCGGAACTGGTCTTGCGTCAGGCCGGTGCGAAACCCGGGGATGGCCTCCAGTTTGTCCAGCGTGCCGCCGGTGTGGCCAAGCCCCCGGCCCGAGATCATCGGGACATAAGCCCCGCACGACGCCAGCGCCGGCGCCAGCAACAGCGAGATGCAATCCCCGATCCCGCCGGTGGAATGCTTGTCGACGACCGGGCCCGGCAGGTCCCAGTGCAGCACCTGCCCCGAATCCCGCATCGCCCGCGTCAGGGCCACCCGGCCCGCATCGGTCAGCCCGCGCAGCACCACCGCCATGGCAAAGGCCCCGGCTTGCGCATCCGTCACCTCGCCCGAGGCGAGACCGGCCGCGAACCAGCCGATTTCGGCATCGGTCGGCGTGGTGCCGTCGCGAAGCTTGGTGATGATGCTGCGAGCGTCCATCAGTTGCGGTCCATGTCTTCCGCGGTAAAGCCGCCTGGCAGAAGCTCGCCCACCGTAGTCGTCAGGCTTTTCCCGTCGGTGGTGGCCAAGGTCACAACGACGCCCGCATCGGCGAACTCCGCGATCTTCTGCCGACAGCCGCCACAGGGCGGCACGGGGCGAGGACAGTCGGCGATGACCAACACTTCCGCAATCCGGGTTTCGCCGCCCGCAATCATCGCGGCAATTGCGCCAGCCTCGGCGCAGGTGCCTTCGGGGTAGGCCGCGTTTTCGACGTTGCAGCCGACAAATACCTCGCCGCCTGCACCGCGCAAGGCCGCCCCGACCTTGAACCCCGAATAGGGCGTGTAGGCCCGGTCACGCACCGCCGTCGCCGCCGCAAGAAGTGTCATCGCATCACCGCCCTGTCCAATATCCTGATCGCGACATTGGCCATGCCACGCGGGTTATGCAAGCAAACGTGCGAAACTTGCCATGGGCTGCTGATCGGGCCGGACGGATCGAGCCTGTCCTTGCCACTTGCAGCGACGCGTGCCGAATGATCAGATGCGCAAGACTATCTGGACGAGGGTGCAGCACGTTGACGAAAGCGGCTGGTCAAATATAGTTCAAGGCTAAACTACTTTTTGCGATGCAGGGGGAAGACGTGTCAGATCAGCGGCAAGATGCGGCGCGGCAAGCAGCGCTGGACTATCACGAGTACCCCAAACCCGGAAAGCTGGAGATCCGCGCGACCAAGCCCTTGTCGAACGGCAGCGACCTTGCGCGCGCCTATTCCCCCGGCGTCGCCGAGGCCTGTCTGGAGATCAAGGCCGACCCGACCAGTGCCGCGCGCTTCACCACGCGCGGCAATCTTGTGGGCGTCGTGACCAACGGAACAGCCGTCTTGGGTCTTGGAAACATCGGGGCCCTCGCGTCAAAGCCTGTCATGGAGGGCAAGGCAGTCCTCTTCAAGAAATTCGCCAACATCGATTGCTTTGACATCGAACTGAACGAACCCGACCCGGTGAAACTGGCCGAGATCGTCTGTGCGCTGGAGCCCACCTTTGGCGCGATCAACCTGGAGGACATCAAGGCGCCGGATTGTTTCATAGTTGAACAGCTGTGCCGCGAGCGGATGCGTATCCCGGTGTTTCACGACGACCAGCACGGCACAGCGATCGTGGTCGGTGCGGCTGCGACCAACGCGCTGATCGTCGCGGGCAAGGCATTTGGCGATATCAAGGTCGTCTCGACCGGCGGCGGCGCGGCCGGCATCGCCTGCCTCGAGATGCTGGTGAAACTGGGCGTGCAGCGCAAGAACATCTGGCTTTGCGATCTCGAAGGGCTGGTCTATCGCGGCAGGCTTGCGCAGATGACGCCGCAAAAGGACGCCTTTGCCCAAGGCACGACACCCGCCACTCTGGCAGATGTGATCACTGGCGCCGACATGTTTCTTGGCCTGTCCGGCCCGGGTGTCCTGACCCCCGGGATGGTGGCAGCGATGGCGCCTGATCCCATCGTCTTTGCGTTGGCCAACCCGTCGCCCGAGATCCTGCCCGATGACGTCCGCTCGGTCGCACCCGGGGCGATCATTGCGACCGGTCGGTCTGATTTTCCCAATCAGGTCAACAACGTCCTTTGTTTTCCATTCATCTTTCGGGGTGCCCTCGATGTCGGTGCGACCGAAATCAACAAGGCGATGGAGGTGGCGTGCATCGACGGCATCGCCGCCCTCGCGCGGGCGACCACCAGCGCCGAGGCCGCAGCCGCCTATCACAGCGAAACCCTGACCTTCGGACCCGATTACCTGATCCCCAAACCCTTCGATCCCCGCCTGATGGGGGTCGTCGCCACCGCCGTGGCCCGCGCCGCGATGGAAACAGGCGTGGCCACCCGCCCGATTGCGGATCTGGACGCCTACAAGCGCGGGTTGGACGGATCGGTCTTCAAGTCGGCGCTGGTGATGCGCCCGGTTTTCGAAGCCTCCAAGCTTGCCGCACGCAAGATCGTCTTTGCCGAAGGCGAAGATGAACGCGTCCTGCGCGCCGCCCATGCGATGATGGAAGAAACCAACGACGTGCCGATTCTCATCGGCCGGCCCGACGTCGTCGAGGCTCGTTGTCAGCGCGCCGGTCTGCCGATCCGGCCGGATCGCGATTTTCAGCTGGTTAACCCCGAAAATGACCCGCGCTACCGGGACTACTGGGGCACCTATCACGAACTGATGGCCCGGCGCGGCGTCACCCCCGATATCGCGCGCGCCGTGATGCGCACCAACACCACGGCCATCGCCGCGATCATGGTCCACAGGGAAGAGGCCGACAGCCTGATCTGCGGCACGTTCGGTCAATACCTCTGGCATCTGGGCTATGTCCGCCAGGTTCTGGCGCGGAGGGGGCTGCATCCCCTGGCCGCGCTCAGCCTGATGATTCTCGAGGACGGCCCCCTGTTCATCGCCGATACCCACATCAACGCAGAACCCACGCCCCAGCAGATTATGCAGACAGTGATCGGTGCGGCCCGCCACGTCCGCCGCTTTGGCCTGACCCCCAAGATCGCGCTTTGCACGCAAAGCCAGTTTGGCAACATGGATACCGCCAACGCCCTGCGGATGCGCGCCGCCCTCGAAATGCTCGACGAACGAGAGCCCGACTTTTGCTACGAGGGCGAAATGAACGTCGACGCCGCCTTGGACCAGGCGCTGCGCGACCGCATCTTTCCGAACTCGCGGCTGGACGGCACAGCAAATGTTCTGGTCTTTGCCTCCACCGATGCGGCATCTGGCGTGCGCAACATCCTGAAGATGAAAGCTGACGGGCTGGAGGTCGGGCCGATCCTGATGGGCATGGGCAACAAGGCGCATATCGTGAACCCGTCCATCACGGCGCGGGGCTTGCTGAACGTGTCGGCCATCGCGGGAACGCCCGTCGGGCATTATGAGTAAGGCGCCGCGACCAGAATGTTGCAAAGTCTGCGCCGTATAGCCTGCCGCATTAACAGAACTCGCAACTTTGCAATTAATTCTGATCCACCGCAGCAAATTCTGCAAATTTTGGTGGCACTGTTTCCGGTAACAGCGTTGCGCCAGCCCCCCCACGTCGCGTAACACTCCGGCAGCTTTGGAGGAGGCGCTGGCATGACCTACACCGAAACATATGCTCGCTGGCAGTCAGACCCGGAGGCGTTCTGGCTTGATGCCGCCTCGGCAGTCGACTGGGTATCCCCCCCAACGCACGCCCTGAACGCCGCCCGCGCGCCGTTCTACGAATGGTTCCCCGACGCCCAGGTCAATACCTGCTGGAACGCCGTTGACCGGCACGTCTTGGCAGGACGCGGCCATCAGCCCGCGATCATCCATGACAGCCCCGTGACCGGCACCAAGCATGTCATCACCTATGCCGAACTGCTGGACCGTGTGTCGCGACTGGCCGGGGCACTCAAGGCCAGGGGCGTCACCAAGGGCGACCGCGTCATCATCTACATGCCCATGATCCCCGAGGCGTTGGAGGCGATGCTTGCCTGTGCCCGCCTGGGCGCCATTCATTCCGTCGTGTTCGGTGGCTTTGCCGCGACCGAACTGGCCGTGCGCATTGATGACTGCACCCCCAAGGCGATCATCGCCGCCTCTTGCGGGATCGAGCCCGCCCGCGTCGTGCATTACAAGCCCCTTCTCGATGCCGCCATCGACATGGCCACCCACAAGCCTGATTTTTGCGTCATCTTTCAACGTGAACAAGAGGTTGCGAAACTGACTGCGGGCCGCGATCTGGCCTGGCACGAATTTCAATATGGCGTCGAACCTGCCGAATGCGTGCCGGTCGAGGGCAACCACCCAGCCTACATCCTCTATACCTCCGGCACCACCGGCGCGCCCAAGGGCGTCGTGCGCCCGACCGCCGGGCACCTTGTGGCGCTGAACTGGACGATGCGCGCGATCTACAATTGCGGTCCGGGAGACGTCTTCTGGGCCGCATCTGACGTGGGTTGGGTCGTGGGGCACAGCTACATCGTCTATGGCCCCCTGATCGCGGGCTGCACGACGGTTGTCTATGAAGGCAAGCCCGTCGGCACGCCCGACGCCGCCGCCTTTTGGCGGGTTATGGCTGAACACAAGGTGCGCAGCTTTTTCACGGCCCCCACCGCCCTGCGCGCGATCAAGCGCGAAGACCCGGAGGGCCGCCTTGTCCGCCACCACGACCTGTCGAACCTGCAGGCAATCTTTCTTGCGGGCGAACGTGCCGACCCCGACACCATCCACTGGGCACAGACGCATGTCGGCGTGCCGGTGATCGACCATTGGTGGCAGACCGAAACAGGCTATGCCATCGCGGCCAATCCCTTGGGTCTTGGCGCCCTACCGGTCAAGATCGGCTCGCCCTCGGTCCCGATGCCGGGCTTTGACGTGCAGGTTCTGGACGAAGGGGGCCACGTCGTCAGCCCCGGCACGCTGGGCGCGATTGCGATCCGCCTGCCCCTGCCACCCGGAACGCTGCCGACCTTGTGGAATGCCGAGGACCGGTTCCACAAAAGCTATCTGTCCCATTTCCCCGGATTCTATGAAACCGGCGATGCAGGATTTGTCGACGCGGACGGCTATCTCTACATCATGGCGCGCACGGACGACGTGATCAACGTGGCGGGCCACCGGCTGTCCACCGGCGCGATGGAAGAGGTTCTGGCCGGCCACAAGGATGTCGCCGAATGCGCGGTGATCGGGGTGGCTGATGCGCTGAAAGGTCAGTCGCCGCTGGGATTTCTGTGCCTGAACAAGGGGACGACCCGCACGCCCGAAGATGTCGTGCGCGACTGCGTGGCCCTGATGCGCGACAAGATCGGTCCCGTGGCGGATTTCAAGCGTGCCGTCGTTGTCGACCGCCTGCCCAAGACCCGTTCCGGCAAGATCCTGCGCGCAACCATGGTCAAGATCGCCGACGGTCAGGCCTGGAAGATGCCCGCCACGATCGACGACCCGGCAATCCTCGACGAAATCACGGTTGCCCTGCGCGGCCTCGGGCTGGCGCGTGACCCCGCGTCGTGATGCCTAACTCCACGCTGCGGCTGGACATTTCAGGGCGCTGCGGTAACGTGGGCGGTGATGAAACAAGATGTCGGCTTCATGCGCATGACCCGGTCGCCTGCCCCTGCGGTGCTGGGGCCTCTTTTGCACAAGCCCACACTGATGCGCGTGCTCGACATCCTGGGCCCGGGGCGCGCTGCCGAATTCCTCGGCCAGTTTCATGCCGACCTGGACTCGGCACATCAGACATTGCGCGCCACGGCGGCCTCGCCCGAGGCCAGGCAGCGCGCCGCGCATGGTCTGATCGGCCTTGCGGGAACGGTCGGCGCGTCGGACCTGGGGGACGCCGCCCGCCGTCTGCATGCCGCCTTGCAGTCGGGCGACGATCCAGGCCCGAAAGATCTTGCCGACGAGGTCGCAAGCCTGACGGCATGCCTGATGGACGAGGTTGATGCATGGCGCGAAAGGTCCGGACGATGAGCACGTCGCCCGCAACCCGCCCGGCGCGCGCCACAACGATCCTGTTGATCGAGGATACGGCCTCGTTGCAGATCATCTACCGCGCGATCCTCGAACGCGCAGGTCATACCGTGCACGTGGCCGAAACCGCCGCCGACGGCCTGGCTCTGTTTCGCGACGTCGAATTTGATCTGGTGGTGCTTGACTTGATCTTGCCTGATCGCGACGGCATCGACCTGATGCAGGAAATGCTGGGCGTGCGCCCGGATACCCGCATCATCGTGATCACTGCCAATGGGTCGATCAACAAGGCGGTTGAGGCGATGCGGGCAGGTGCGACCGAATTTCTGGTCAAACCCTTTGACGACATCCGCTTTCTGGATGCGGTGCGCCATGCCTTGGCACCTGGCCCGACGCGTGGCCCCCGCCTGCGCGCAGCGCCAGCGCAGGACAATGCCGTCCCGAGCCTGCCCACCCAGACGACCGAGGCCACGTCCGGCACCTTCATCGGGTCATCCGATGCGATGGACCGCATCCAGTCCAAGATTGCTTCGGTTGCGACATCCATGGCGACGGTCTTCATCACCGGCGAAAGCGGCACCGGCAAGGAGCTGTGCGCGTTGGCCGTACATGCCGGATCGAACCGCGCCGCGGGTCCCTTCATCGCGCTCAACTGCGGCGCCATCCCCCAGGACCTGCTGGAATCCGAGGTGTTCGGCCATGTGAAGGGCAGCTTCACCGGCGCAATCGCCGACAAGCCGGGTGCCGCCGCTGCAGCAGATGGCGGTACGCTTTTTCTCGACGAGATCTGTGAAATGGCCCCGGCACTGCAGACCAAGCTGTTGCGGTTTCTGCAGACCTCCACCGTGCAGCCGGTCGGCGCCACGAAACCGCGCAAGGTCAATGTCCGCATCGTCTGTGCGACCAACCGCGATCCGCTTGATGCCGTGCGGCGCGGGCTGTTCCGCGAGGATCTGTACTACCGCCTGTTCGTCGTCCCGATCCACATGCCGCCCTTGCGTGAACGCAGCGGCGACGTGCTTGAAATCGCCAAAGCGGCGCTCGCGCATTTCGCGGCCGAAGAGGGGCGCGCCTTCCGCGCCATGGAACCCGAGGTCGCCGAATTGTTCCTGCGCCTGCCCTGGCCCGGCAACGTGCGCCAATTGCTGAACGTCATCCGCAACATCGTGGTGCTGAACGATGGCCCGCTCGTCACCATGGACATGCTGCCCGATGACCTTGTGCCCCCGGCAGGCAAATGGGCGGGCCCGACATCGGTTGCCGGCCCGCGACCGCGCGATCTGACCTTGGGCCGCCTCGTCGGCAAGACGCTGGCCGAGATCGAGCGCGAGGTGATCGAGGCGACGCTTGCCTCTTGCGGGGGATCGGTGCCCAAGGCCGCGCGGGTCCTCGATCTGGCGCCCTCCACGCTTTACCGCAAGATGGAAGGCTGGGGGGGCGCGCAGAAGAATCTGGCCTGAACCTGGGTCAGGTGAACTGCTCGCCGATCAGGCGTTCTTCCAGCCCGTGGCCCGCATCGAACAAAAGACGGTGCCTGACGTCCAGCATCGACGTGATCTCGACCGAAGCGACATCGCGCACCGAGGACCGGCTGTCGGCATCCGCCATCACGGGGCGCTTTTCCGGCTCCAATACCTCGAACCGCACCACCGCCGTATGCGGCAGCAGCGCCCCCCGCCACCGCCGGGGCCGGAACGCCGACATCGCCGTCAGCGCCAGAACGTCCGACCCGATGGGCAGGATCGGACCATGCGCCGAATAGTTGTAGGCAGTCGACCCTGCCGGTGTCGCCACCAGAGCGCCGTCGCAGACCAGTTCCGTCAGGCGTTCACGGCCGTCCACGATGATGCGCAGCTTGGCTGCCTGCGGGCCTTGGCGCAGCAGGGACACCTCGTTGATCGCAAGCGCATCGGAAACCTTGCCTTTTGTATTCACCGCCCGCATCGACAGCGGGTTGATCACCGTCTCTTCGGCCTCGGCGATACGCTCATACAGCGCATCCGCCGCGTAGGAGTTCATCAGGAACCCGATCGTGCCGCAATTCATGCCGTACACCGGCAGTCCGCGCCCGGTCAGGCTGTGCAGTGCCTGCAGCATGAATCCGTCGCCACCAAGCGCCACGATGACATCCGCGACCCGCGCATCCGCTTGGCCATAGCGGGCGGTCAGGGCGGCAAACGCCTCGATAGCGGCGGGCGCGCGACTGGCGGCAAATCTGATCCGGGCTTGGGTCATGGCGCTCCTCCGGCGGCCAACTTGACCGCGCGCACCGGCAAACTCAAGCCCAATGCCCGCGCTCCGTCCGGGTTTCCGGGCGGCATCCGGATTCCGTCGCGACCGAATATTTCGCACCATTGTCCGAACCTGTCGTTTTCTTACCTTTCCGGAACGGCGTCGGTGCTCTAAATAGCGCGCATCATCCCTTCCCCTTGCCCGAGGTCATCCCATGAACGCACCGCACCGCGACTCCGGCTTTTTCAGCGAACCCCTGTCGTCCCGCGACCCGGAGCTTTTCGGTGCCATGACGGATGAGCTTGGTCGCCAGCGCCACGAGATTGAGCTGATCGCGTCCGAAAACATCGTCAGCCGCGCCGTGATGGAGGCGCAAGGTTCGGTGATGACGAACAAATATGCCGAGGGCTATCCGGGCAAGCGCTATTATGGCGGCTGCCAATATGTCGACGTCGCCGAGACTTTGGCCATTGAACGGGCCAAGCAGCTTTTCCATTGCGGCTTTGCCAACGTACAGCCGAATTCCGGCAGCCAGGCGAACCAGGGCGTGTTTCAGGCGCTGCTCCAGCCCGGCGACACGATTCTGGGGATGTCCCTGGACGCGGGCGGGCACCTGACCCATGGCGCGGCCCCGAACCAGTCCGGCAAGTGGTTCAAGGCGATCCAATACGGTGTGCGCAAGCAGGACCTGACGCTGGATTACGATCAGGTTCAGGCGCTGGCCACCGAACACAAGCCCAAGATGATCATTGCCGGCGGATCGGCTATCCCCCGCATCATCGACTTTCCCCGCATGCGCCAGATTGCCGACAGCGTGGGCGCGTATCTTCTGGTCGACATGGCCCACTTTGCCGGTCTCGTCGCGGCGGGCCTTTACCCCAGCCCATTCCCACATGCCCATGCCGCGACCACGACGACGCACAAGACCCTTCGCGGCCCGCGCGGCGGCATGATCCTGACCAATGACGAGGCACTGGCGAAAAAGTTCAACTCGGCGATCTTTCCGGGCATCCAGGGTGGTCCCCTGATGCATGTGATCGCCGCCAAGGCCGTCGCCTTCAAAGAAGCGCTGGAGCCCGGTTTCAAGACCTATCAGGCGCAGGTCATCAAGAACGCGCAGGCATTGGCGGATGAACTGATGAAGGGTGGCCTTGATATCGTCACCGGCGGCACCGACACGCACCTGATGCTGGTCGACCTGCGTCCCAAGGGCGTCAAGGGCAACGCGACCGAAAAGGCGCTTGGCCGCGCCCACATCACCTGCAACAAGAACGGCATCCCCTTCGACACCGAAAAGCCCACGATCACCTCCGGCGTGCGGCTCGGCACCCCCGCAGGCACCACGCGCGGTTTTGGCGAGGGCGAGTTTCGCCAGATCGGCCAGTGGATCGTCGAGGTTGTCGACGGCCTTGCCGCCAACGGCGAAGATGGCAATGCCGAGGTGGAGGCGGCGGTGAAAGCCAAGGTCGAGGCTTTGTGCCAACAGTTCCCGATCTATCCGGGGCTGTGATTGACGCCCGACCCGCGCCCCGACACCGAGTCGACGCGGGGACTTGAACGCCGTCTTGGCGATTTCGCCCGGGCGCGCCTTCCCTTCGGGCTGGCGGAATTCGTCATGTTCGTCCTGAAACAGGGCTGGGCCTGCCTTTTCGGCGGGCTTTTGCTTTTTGCGATCATCGGATCAAAGCTGATCTGGAACCCTGACTGGCCGATCCAGCGCTACGACGCGCTGTTACTGTTCGCGATCGGCACGCAGGCCCTGTTCCTGTGGGCAAGGCTGGAAACCTGGGAAGAGGCCCGCGTCATCCTTCTGTTCCACCTGACCGGCACCGCAATGGAATGGTTCAAGGTCAATGCAGGGTCCTGGGGCTATCCCGAACCTGGCCTTTTCAAGCTGCTGGAAGTGCCGCTGTTTTCGGGGTTCATGTACGCCGCTGTCGGCTCTTACATGGTGCGCGTGATCCGCATCTTCGACATGCGGTTCGCGCCCTACCCGCCGTTCTGGATGACCTTCGTGCTGGCTGCGGCGATCTACATCAACTTTTTCGCGCATCACTTCGGTCCCGACATCCGCTGGGTGCTTTTTGCCGCCACTCCGGTGGTCTATGGCCGCACCCGCATCTGGTTTCGCATATCGTCGCATGACTGGTGGATGCCCTTGCCGCTGGCGGCCTTGCTGTCGTCGCTGGCGCTCTGGGTTGCCGAAAACGTCGGCACCGCCACCGGGACCTGGCTCTATTCCGGGCAAAGCCCCGAGAACTGGGTCAGTCTTGGCAAGCTTGGCTCGTGGTATCTGCTGCTTTACGTGGCCTTCGTGACCTTGACCGTCGTCACCCGCCGCGCGCTGTACCCGCAGGCCTTGCCGCAGGGTCAGACATATCCCCGCCAGACCAGATAGCCGATCACCGCAGCGCCGATCACCAGCACGGCAAAGGCGATCGACCGCAGGCTTGCCAGCGCATAGCCACCCCAGCCACTGGCGGCGGGCAACGCGGCCAGATACTTCACGCACACGTCATAGGCCGAGGTGACCTGACCGTCATCGATCTGCATTGCCAGCTTGGGACTGTTTGCCATGCCTGACGCGTGGACCAGGGCCTGCGCCGCGATCCGCACCTGCCGCGGCAAAAGCCGCCCGCCGCGTTTCAGCTTGACCGCGAGCCCCTTGCCCCTGATGGCCAGCTTTTCCTCCATCAGTTGCGCGATCCGATCGGTCATAGCCTGGATTGCCGCAGGGCCCATAATGCGTCCTTTTTGTTTTCAATGCGGTATCTTACGCAGTCCGAGAGGCTGGATCAACATCGCTGGCGAATCCGGAATGGCAGACGTAGAAACGGGACATGCTCAGCTTTGACACATTCCCCGCGACCCACGCCGCCGACGAACCGCCCCTGATCATCGTGCATGGCCTGTTCGGATCGGGCCGCAACTGGGGTGCCATCGCACGGCGACTTGCGGATCGGCGCGAGGTCTGGACGGTTGACCAGCGCAACCACGGGTCAAGCCCCCATGCGCCCACCAACACTTATCCCGACATGGCCGCCGACCTGGCAGAGGTCGTGCAAGCCGCAGGCGGCAGGGTCGACCTTCTGGGTCATTCGATGGGGGGCAAGGCCGCGATGCAGCTGGCACTGACGCAACCCGAACTGATCGGCAAACTGGTGGTGGCCGATATCGCACCCGTCGCCTACAGGCATGACAACACACAGCATATCCATGCCATGCGCAGCCTGGACCTCACGGGTCTGACCTCGCGCGGGGATGCGGATCGCAGGCTCTCGGACCACGAAAGCGACCCGGCCCTGCGCGCGTTCTTTCTGCAGTCGCTGGACCTGAAGTCTGACCCGCCCCGCTGGCGGCTTAACCTGGATGTATTGGAGGCCGAAATGCCCACCATCGTCGGCTGGCCGAACACGCCCGGCACCTTCGAGCACCCGACGCTGTTCCTGTCCGGCGAACGCAGCCGCTATGTCCTGACCGAGCATCGCCCCGCGATCCTGAAGCAGTTCCCCAAAGCCCGCTTTGCTAGGATCAACGACGCTGGCCACTGGCTGCATGCCGAACAGCCCCGCGCCTTCGAAGAGACCGTGCGCGTTTTCCTGGACGCATGACCGGCAACCCTCAGCCGCGCAAGCCTGCAAAAAAGGCGCGCAGCAGCGCCTCCGACGCCCCCGCCGACAGCCCGTCATAGACCTCGGGCACATGATGGCACTGGGGATGCGAAAACACCCGTGCGCCATGCGCCACGCCCCCGGCCTTGGGATCGGCCGCCCCATAGTACAGCCGCGCGATCCGCGCCGCAGAGATTGTCCCCGCGCAGATCGGGCAAGGCTCCAGCGTCACATAAAGATCATGGCCCGGCAGACGTTCGCTGCCAGCCGCCGCACAGGCCGCCCGGATCGCCAGCACTTCCGCATGCGCCGTCGGATCCCGCAATTCGCGCACCCGGTTGCCTGCCTGCGCCACCACCTGGCCATCTGGCGCCACGATCACCGCCCCCACCGGCACCTCGCCACGCGCACGCGCTGCCCGCGCCTCGTCCAGCGCGATATCCATGAAGGACCGAAAACCCGCCAACCCTTGTTCCTTCACCTGTTCCCAAATATCCTCGGGGGTTCCGGGGGCGGAAAGCCCCCGGGGGTCTCAGTGCCCTGCCCAGAAAGTCACCTGATGCCCGCGAAAGCAACCCCCGCCAAACCAACCGCCGCCAAACCAACCCCTGCCGGCGAACGCATCGCCAAGGTCCTGTCGCGGCGCGGGATCGCGTCGCGCCGCGAGGCGGAACGGATGATCGAACTGGGCGAGGTGTCGGTCAACGGCAAGGTCATCACCTCGCCCGCGCTGAACGTGACCGACGCCGACCGCATCACCGTCAAGGGACAACCCCTGCCGGCAGAAGAAGCCGCGCGCCTTTGGCTTTACTACAAGCCCGAGGGGCTGGTGACCTCGGCCTCTGACGAAAAGGGCCGGGACACAGTTTTCGACAACCTGCCCGAAGACCTGCCGCGCGTCATGTCGGTGGGCCGCCTTGACCTCAATTCCGAGGGGCTCTTGCTGCTGACCAATGACGGCGAACTCAAGCGCCGGCTCGAACTGCCCTCCACGGGTTGGCTGCGCAAGTACCGCGTGCGCGTCAAGGGCAACCCGACCGACCCCGATCTGGAACCCCTGCGCAAGGGGATCGAGGTGGACGGGATGCGGTTCCAGCCCATGATCGTGTCGCTTGACCGCCATCAGGGTGCCAATGCCTGGCTGACCGTCGGCCTGCGCGAAGGCAAGAACCGCGAAATCCGCCGCGCGATCAACGCCATCGGTCTGATCGTGAACCGTCTGATCCGGGTGTCCTACGGACCTTTTCGCCTGGGCGAACTGCAACCTGGGGATGTCGAAGAGGTCCGTCCCAAGGTATTGCGCGACCAGCTGGGCGAAACCAGCGACCCCGCCGATGTCAAACCCGCCCGCCGCGGCGCGCAGAAAATTGCCAAACCGGCAGGACCACCGGTCCGGCGCAATCCATCCGCGCCGCGCCAAGGCGATGACGCAAGCCCCGATCCGAAACCCGCCCGAAAGACCACCACGGCCAAGCGCCTCAAGCCCGGCGAGGGGCTGAAACAACTCAGCGAAGCCTGGGCCCAGGCGCTCAGCCCCAAAGAGGCGGCAGCGGAACGCGCCAGCCGCGGCATATCGCCCAAACCGCCCAAAACGCCGGCACCAAGACCGCCCCGCGCGGCAAAACCAACGCCGGATCCCGCCAGACCGCCGCGAAAGGCTCCACCCAAGCGCTGATGCATGGGGTACTTGCGGCGCGGCGGACGCCCGCCTGTCGTCACCTGCAAGGCTGGTCAACGGGGGGAATTTCGCGCCAATTTCCCCAAGGCGCAGGCTGGCATGGCGGGGATGCATGGGCTATGTTGGACAGGTAAAACGCCAAGGGGGTGCGCGTGTCGGCAAGCGGGATCAAAACCCTGGCCTTTCTTCTGCTGATGGGGCTGATCCTCTATGTCTCCGGCTCGGGGGGCATGTGATGGCGCAAAAATTCGGCGGGCGCTTCAGCCCCGAAGACACCCGCCCCGAAGCCAGAAACACCGACCCGGCGGCATCCGCTCGCGCGTCGCGCGCCGCGCCGCCCGCTGAGCCCAGGATCACCGGCAAGTGGCGGCTGACCGTCCTTTATCTGTCCGCCCTGACGTTTCTGTTCCCCGCCTTTCGCGGCACGCCGCGCGAAATGCTGATGGGCCTGGCTGCGGGCGGACTCATCTTGCTGGCGACCTGGCTGACCCGCGAAGGTCTGCGCGCCCACGCCGCCTATGACGCACGCAAGGTGGCCCGCCGCCCCGCCTTTCCACGCAAACTTGCAGCTGCGGTCATCATGGGTGCCGCGCTGACACTTGGCGGCCTCATCGCTGATACCGGCCTTGTATACCCCGTGCTTTTCGGCCTCGTCGGCGCGGGATTGCACCTTTTGGCCTTTGGCCCCGACCCGATGGCCGACAAGGGGATGGAAGGCATCGACGTCTTTCAGACCGACCGTGTCGCCCGCGCGGTGGACGAGGGCGAAAAGCATCTGGTTGCAATGAAGGACGCAATCCTGCGGGCCAAGGACCGCCAGCTTGCCGCCCGCGTCGACCGCTTTGTCGCCGCCGCCCGGAACCTCTTTCGCATCGTTGAGAACGACCCCGGCGACCTGACGGCGGCGCGCAAGTACCTGTCGGTTTACCTGATGGGGGCGCGCGACGCGACAATCAAGTTCGCCGATATCTACGCCCGCAACCGGGACGCCAAGGCCCGCGCCGATTATGAGGCGCTGCTGGGTGACCTTGAAACCACCTTTGCCAGACGCACGACGGAACTTTTGAAATCATCACACTCCGATCTCGATGTTGAAATCGCCGTGTTGCGTGACCGGTTGAAACTGGAAACCTGATCCCGGCCCAAAGAAAGTGACGCCATGACCGACAACGCCCGCGCCCAAGCCGAGACCCTGCTGACCGAAGTGGAAAAAGTCACCGCGCTCATCTTGCCTGAACCGGTGGGCGAGATCGTCCCGCTGGAGGTTGCGACAGGCGACAAGGCCGCCGAGATCCGCAAACGCATGACCGAACTCGATCTGACCAACACGCAGTCGATCATCTCGTTCGGGTCGGCCGCGCAGTCGGAACTGCAGGTCATCAGTCAGGCGATGCTGCAGGACGTCAAGAACAAGGATGTGGGCCCTGCGGGCGACAGCCTGCGCAAGATCGTGACCACCATTCGCGGCTTTGCGGTGGACGAACTGGACCTGCGCCGCGAAAGCAGCTGGTGGGAACGTCTGTTGGGCCGGGCCGCCCCCTTTGCCGAGTTTGTCGCCAAGTATGAGGACGTCCAGGGCCAGATCGACAAGATCACCGAAGAGTTGCTGAGGCACGAGACGACGCTGCTCAAGGACATCAAAAGCCTCGATCTGCTTTATGCCAAGACGCTGGCCTTCTATGACGAACTTGCGATCTACATCGCCGCCGGCGAAGCGAAACTGGCTGAGGTCGACGGCACGGTCATCCCCGCGAAAGAGGCTTCGGTCAAGGCGGCACCCGCACAGGATCAGGTCATCCGCGCCCAGGAACTGCGCGACCTGCGCGCCGCCCGTGACGATCTGGAACGCCGGGTCCATGACCTGAAACTGACGCGGCAAGTCACCATGCAGTCCCTGCCCTCGATCCGCCTGGTGCAAGAAAACGACAAGTCGCTGGTCACGAAGATCAATTCCACCCTCGTCAACACGGTGCCCTTGTGGGAAACGCAGCTGGCGCAGGCCGTCACCATCCAGCGCAGCAAAGAGGCCGCCGAGGCCGTTCGCGACGCGTCGGATTTGACCAATGAACTGCTCAAGGCCAATTCCGAAAACCTGCAAGAGGCGAACCGCACCGTGCGCGAGGAAATGGAGCGCGGCGTGTTTGACATCGATACCGTCAAGAACGCCAATGCGACGCTGATCGCCACCATCAACGAAAGCCTCGCCATCGCCGACGAAGGCAAGGCCCGCCGTGCCACCGCCGAGGTGGAACTGCAGAAAATGGAAACCGAGCTGCGCGATGCCCTGTCAGCCGCGCGCGCCAAACAGACCGGACTTGGCGATCGCCCGGCCCCGGCCCGGGGATAGGATATGCAGCGGGCGACGACCGTTTTGCGTGCGGGACTGGCGGCCATGCTTTTGGCCGCCCTTTCCGCCTGTGCTGACCTTGGCATTCTGGGTCCGACAGGCGCGATTGCCCCCACGACGCCACAGGCCGCCCTGCCCGTGGAGACACCAAGGTCCGCTGCCGCCCGCGCTTATTATGCACAGATCCAGACCGCACTTCTGACGCAAGGGCTGTTGCGCACCGATGGCGGAGGGCGCGACACCCCGTTTGATGCCCGCATGCTTGCCGACAACTTTCTGCGTATCGCGATGTTCGACGAATATGCCCGCGACGCCAGTGGCCCGGTGCAGCGCGAAACCGAAAGTCGCCTGCGCCGCTGGGACGCTCCCGTGCGGGTCGGCCTGCGCTTTGGCGCGTCGGTTGCGGGGGATGTGCAGGCGACCGACCGCGCGCGCGTCGCGTCCTATCTTGCGCGCCTGTCGACCTTGACCGGACATCCGATCAGCCTTGTCGACACCGCGCCCAATTTCTGGATTTACATCGTCGCCGAAGAGGAACGCGAGGCCCTGGGCCCGGCCGTCAACGCCACCCTGCGGGGCCTGTCGCCGGGGGATGTCGCGGGCATCACCGACATGCCGAGATCGACCTACTGCCTGGTCTATGCCCTGTCGAAAGGCACCAGCGGCGTCTATGATCGCGCCTTTGCCGTGGTGCGCGCCGAACATCCCGACCTGTTGCGCCTGTCGTGCCTGCATGAGGAAATCGCCCAGGGTCTTGGTCTTGCCAATGACAGCCCCCGCGCACGGCCCTCGATCTTCAACGATGACGAGGAATTTGCCCTGCTCACTCGCCAGGACGAGTTGATGCTGCGCATGCTCTACAACCCCGCCTTTCGCCCCGGCATGACCGAGGCCGAGGCCCGCCCGATTGCCGAAGCGCTGGCATCCGAGCTTTTGGGCGGCGAAAGCTGACCCACCATATCGCGACATAGGAGGTACCCGCATGCCCATTCTCGATTTCCTGACCGGCGAGTTTGTCGATGTCATCTCTTGGCTCGACGATACGCGCGACACCATGGTCTGGCGCTTTGAACGGCACGGCCAGGCGATCAAGTACGGCGCCAAGCTGACCGTGCGCGAAGGCCAGGCCGCCGTGTTCATCCACGAAGGCCAGTTGGCGGATGTGTTCAATCCGGGTCTCTACATGCTCGAGACGAACAACATGCCGATCATGACGACGCTGCAGCACTGGGATCACGGGTTCCAGAGCCCGTTCAAGTCCGAGATCTATTTCGTCAACACCACCCGCTTCAACGATCAGAAATGGGGCACCAAGAACCCGATCATGGCGCGCGACCCTGAATTCGGTCCAGTGCGGCTGCGCGCGTTCGGGACCTATTCGATGCGCGTCAGCGACCCCGGCAAGTTCATCCAGGAGATCGTGGGCACGGATAGCGAATTCACCGCCGACGAGATCAGCTTTCAGGTCCGCAACATCATTGTGCAGGAATTCAGCCGCATGATCGCCGGGGCCAAGATCCCCGTTCTCGACATGGCGGCGAATACCGGCGATCTGGGCCGTCTGGTCGCAACGGGGATCGCCCCGGCCATCGCGGCCTACGGCCTGTCGATCCCCGAATTCTACATCGAAAACATCAGCTTGCCGGAAGAGGTCGAAAAGGCGCTGGACAAGCGCACTTCGATCGGGATCGTCGGCGACCTCAACCGCTACATGCAGTACAACGCCGCCGAAGGGCTGGCACAACCTGGCTCAGCAATGGGGGCCGGCATGGGCGCCGCGATGGGGATGGGCATGGGCGCCGCCATGGGCGCGCAGATGGTACAGCCCAACGCCGGTCCCTGGGGGGCAGCTCCGGCCGCCGCCGCCCCCCCTCCCCCGCCGCAACCGTCGCCCGATACGGTCTGGCACATCGCCAAGGACGGCGCGACGACGGGCCCCTTTTCCACTGCCTCGATGGGCCGCATGGTCGGCGACGGCAGTCTGACCCGCGACAGCATGGTCTGGACGCCGGGGCAGGACGGCTGGATCAAGGCAGGCGACGTCACACCGCTTGCGCGGCTGTTCACCATCCAGCCGCCGCCTCCCCCCGCCAGCTGAGCGCCCGAAGGTGGCTGCCCCGGCAGAGTTCCACTTTCCGTGCGCCAATTGCGGCGCTGACCTGCGCTATGCGCCGGGCCAGACCGAACTGGTCTGCGAACATTGTGGCCACGTGCAGGCGATCCCTGCCGCACCTGCGCACAGCCGCCAGCGTGCCTTGGCGGAGCTTGATCTGGCGCGCGGCCTTGCCGAGGACCTGGACAGTGACGCGATGGTGGACATCCGAACCACCTCCTGTCCGTCATGCGGCGCGCAGGTGGAATTCGACGGGGTCACCTACGCCCGGGAATGCCCCTTTTGCGCCACCCCTGTCGTTACCGATACCGGCACGCAGCGCCACATCAAGCCGCAGGCCGTCCTGCCCTTCGTGCTGACGGAGGATCAGGCAAGGTCCGAGATGATCACGTGGTTGGGCAGCCTTTGGTTTGCACCATCGGCTTTGGTCGAATACTCCCGCAAAGGCCGCGCGCTTGCAGGCATCTACGTGCCCTTCTGGACCTACGACGCCGACACCCGCAGCGCCTATACCGGCCAGCGGGGCGAACACTACTATGAGACGCGCAGTGTCAGCGTCATGGTCAACGGACGGCGCGAAACGCGGCAGGAACAGGTCCAGAAAACCCGCTGGTATTCCGCCTCGGGCCGGGTCGCGCGCGATTTCGACGATGTGCTGGTGATGGCCTCCAAAAGCCTGCCCGCCCGTCTTGGCAACGACCTGACGCCCTGGGATCTGACCGCGCTCCAGCCCTATGCACCCGATTATCTGGCCGGGTTCAGCGCCGAGGGCTACACGGTTCCCTTGGCCGATGGCTACCAGATGGCACAGGCGCAGATGAACAGCGTCATCCAGCAGGATGTGATGCGCGACATCGGCGGCGACGTCCAGCGCATCGACAGCCTGAATACCAGCTACAGCAACGAGACATTCAAGCACGTCCTGTTGCCGGTCTGGATGGCCGCCTACAAGTACAACGGCAAAAGCTACCGCTTCCTCGTCAACGGCCAGACCGGCGAGGTGCAGGGCGAACGCCCCTATTCGATCTGGAAGATCGCCTTTGCCGTGCTGGTTGCGCTCATCGTCGTCGCGGTACTGGTCTATCTCAACGACCCACAAGCGTTCGACGCCCTGACCGGCGGTGCCTCGATTCCCGAATGGATGGACTAGCCGCTGACCGGATCACCGGGGGCGGCGCCGCGAATCCGGCGTCTTGCCTGCCCGGACGCCGCCTCTTTGCCCAAGGCGACCTTGACAGCCTGCCCCCGCGCACCCAAAAGGCCCCGACCCTTGCCGGAGCGGTGAATGCGCGTGCTGGACCATGCCAGGATTGCAGAACTGCCGAACCCCTATTTCGGCAAGGTGCGCGATTGCTATGATCTGCCGCCGGCTCCGGATGCCCCGGATGGCCGCCGCATCCTGATCGCGTCTGACCGGATCTCTGCGTTCGACCGCGTGCTTGCCGCGATCCCCTTCAAGGGCCAGGTGTTGACCCAGATTGCACGGTTCTGGTTCGACCACACCGCAGACATCTGCCCGAACCACGTGCTGGCCTATCCGGACCCGAACGTGGTGATCGGCACCCGCCTTACCATCCTGCCGGTGGAGATTGTCGTGCGCGGCTACCTTGCGGGCACCACGTCGACCTCGATCCTGACCCAGTACAAGACCGGCGCCCGCCAGATGTACGGCCACACCTTGCCAGACGGCCTGCACGACAATCAGGCCCTGCCCGCACCGATCATCACGCCCACCTCCAAGGCAGCCGATGGCGACCATGACGCGCCGATGACCGCAAGGGACATTCTGGCCCAGGGGCTGATGTCACCCGCGCAATGGGACAGTGTCACGTCCTACGCCTTGGCACTTTTTGCCCGGGGTCAGGCGATGGCTGCGGCGCGCGGGTTGATATTGGTCGATACCAAATACGAATTCGGGGTCGACGGCACGGGCCGCATCGTGCTTGCGGATGAAATTCACACGCCCGACAGCAGCCGGTACTGGATCGCAAGCGGCTATGACGCGGCGTTTGCGGCGGGGACCCGCCCGCCGTCGTTCGACAAGGATGTGATCCGGTCCTGGGTTGCCGCGCGCTGCGACCCTTATCGTGATCCGATTCCAGAAATCCCACCCGAGATGATCGCGAAAACCTCGCAGGTCTATATCGACGCCTTTCAGGCCATCACCGGAGAGGACTTTCGACCCGATCTGTCGGGGCCGACCACGCTGGACCGCATCCGCACCAACCTCGCGCCTTTTTTCACCGGGCCATGATCGCGCTGGCAAACTTGGAACACATTGAATTAGCCTGTCAAAACCTTAACGGGAGAACAAGATGATCATCAGTTGTGGCGAGGCGCTGATCGACATGCTGCCGCGGACATCCGGCGCCGGCGAAGCCTGCTTTGCGCCCTATCCCGGTGGTGCCGTCTTCAACACTGCCATTGCCCTCGGTCGGCTTGGCACGACGTCGGCCTTTTTCTCGGGCCTGTCGACCGACATGTTCGGTCAGCTTTTGGGCGACACGCTGGCCGCGTCCAAGGTCGACGTCTCGCTGTGCGCGCGGTCCGGTCGACCCACCACGGTAGCCTTCGTGAAACTGGTGGACGGCCATGCGACCTATGCCTTTTACGACGAGAACACCGCCGGCCGCATGTTGTCCCCGTCAGACCTTCCCGCCTTGCCTGCCGCTGCCGATGCGCTTTTCTTTGGCGGCATCAGCCTGGTGAATGACCCCGCTGCCAGCACCTACGAGGCACTGCAGAAAAAGGCCGCCGGCACCCGCGTGACGATGATCGACCCCAATTTCCGTGCCGCCTTTGTCGATGCACAGGACGCGCTGTCGCCCGGCACGCGCGACCGCTACATGGCCAGGGTGGACCGGATGATGGCGACGGCGGACATCGTGAAGCTGGCGGACGAAGAGATTACCAAGATCTTTGGCGCCACGGACCACGCGGCCTTTGCCCGCAGCCTTTTGGCCAAGGGTCCAAAGGTCATCCTGATCACCGAAGGGGCCAAAGGCGCTCGTGCCATCACTGCAACCCAAGACCGCTTTGTCGCGGCAACGCCCGTGACCGTGGCCGATACCGTCGGCGCGGGCGATACTTTCAACGCAGGGGTTCTGACGGCGCTGTCCCAGGCGAACCTGCTGTCCAAGTCAGCGCTCGCCGACATTTCCGCCGATGCCCTCGACGCCGCGCTGACCCTTGGCACCCGCGCTGCCGCCATCACCGTCAGCCGCCCCGGGGCCAACCCCCCCTGGGCGCACGAAATTTGAGGGCGCTGATCCAGCGCGTCACGGATGCGCAGGTCTCGGTGGCCGGGCAGATCGTGGGAAAGATCGGGCCCGGCCTTCTGATCCTGGTCTGCGCCATGCAGGACGACGACACCGCGACTGCGCAAAAGCTGGCTGAAAAGATCGCCAAGCTGCGCATTTTCCGTGACGACGCGGGCAAGATGAACCTGTCGCTGGCGCAGACCGGCGGGGCAGCACTTGTCGTCAGCCAGTTCACGCTTGCCGCCGACTTGCGCGGCAACCGCCCCGGCTTTTCCACCGCCGCGCCGCCCGAAATGGGCGAACGGCTTTACCGCGCCGTCGTGGACAGCCTTGCGGGCCAGGGCATCCAGACCGCGACGGGCATCTTTGGCGCGGACATGTCGGTAAACCTGACCAACGACGGCCCTGTCACGATCTGGATGGACAGCGCGACCTTGTGACAAGGCTACGTGGACGCGTTCCTGCGCAAGGGCGCGCCTAGTCCGCCCATTCCCAGCTTTGGGTGAACTGACCCAGGACCTTGGCCACCGCCGCGTCGTCGACGGCCCCGTTGCGCGTCAACCGGGCCACCAGCCCGCGCTTTTTATCCTCGGCCACCGAACCCACGCTGGCCGCAAGGCCCGCCTCGGTCAAAGCAGCATCATAGACCCGCGTGATCGCGCTTCGCCGCAAGTCGGGTTTGAACACCTTGCCGACCGCGGTCTTGGGCAGCGCCTCGACGATCTCGATGTGCTTGGGCACGGCAGCGCGTTCATGGATCTTTTCGCGCGCAAAGGCCTCCAGTTCGGCAACCGTGATCTCCTTGCCCTTGACCAGTTCGACATAGGCCGCGGGCAATTCGCCGGCATGCGCGTCTGGCTGGCCGATCGCCCCTACGAATGCCACCGCCGGATGACCCATGAGCGCCTCTTCGATCACGGCGGGGTCGATGTTGTGGCCCCCCCGGATGATCAGGTCCTTGGCCCGCCCGGTGATGTACAGATAGCCGTCCGCATCGAGGCGTCCCAGATCGCCAGTCCGAAGATACTTGTCCGCGATATAGAGGTTCCGGTTCTTGTCCGCCTCGGTATAGGTGCTGCCTGCGTTGACGCCGGGATTGGCGACGCAGATTTCCCCGACTTCGTCGACCGCGCAGTCGCGCCAGCCGCCGGCCCCGTCGGTCGCAAGGATGCGCACCTCGGTGTGGGGAAACGGGATACCGACCGAGCCGATCCGCTTGTCGCCCTGCGGCGGATTGCAGGACACAAGGCAGGTGCTTTCGGTCAGGCCATACCCTTCGATGATCTGAACCTTGGTCGCCTCTTCGAACCGCTTGAACAACTCCATCGGCAGCGCGGCTGAGCCCGAGAACGACCCCCGCAACGTCGAGATGTCGGCATTGATCGGGCGTTGCATCAGCACTGCCAGCGCCGTCGGCACGGTGATCAGGTAGGTCACTTTCCAGCGTTCGATCAGCTTCCACAGATTGTCGAACACGCCCTCGCCGCGATATCCCGCCGGGGTTGGAAACACCACATGCCCGCCGCTGGCGATCATCGACATCAGCACAGGATAGCAGGCAAGGACATGAAACAGCGGCAAGGGGCACAGAACCACATCGGTTTCGCGAAACAAAAGCCGCTGCCCGACCCAGCCGTTGTAAATCATCCCCGACACGCGGTGCTGCGCGACCTTGGGCATTCCCGTCGTGCCGCCGGTGTGAAAATAGGCGGCCACGCGGTCCTCTGTCGGGTCGGCAAAGGTCAGCCGGTCGCCCGAATGGCGCGCCATCGCGGCAGCAAAGGACATCACGGCTGCGGTGTGACCAACGGGATTCTTGGGTCGCACGAAAGGCACGATCCATGATTTCGGCGGCGACAGGTAGGACACGAGGTCCACCTCCAGCACCGTCTTGACGCCGGGCGCGTGGCGCACCGCCTCGGCCACCTTCTGCGCCACATCCGTCTTGGGAAATGCCTTCAGCGTGACCACGACGCGGGCTCTGGTCTCGCGCAGGATCGAACTGATCTGGTCGGCCTCGAGCAGCGGATTGATCGGATTGGCGATCCCCGCCACCATCCCGCCCAGCAGAACCACAGGCGTCTCCAGACAGTTCGGC
The DNA here is from genome assembly GCA_031426185.1 of Rhodobacterales bacterium. Classification (GTDB taxonomy): domain Bacteria; phylum Pseudomonadota; class Alphaproteobacteria; order Rhodobacterales; family Rhodobacteraceae; genus JAJNPS01. The sequence continues at coordinate 23,293 of JANPKV010000209.1, forward strand.
AGCACATAGGCCACCACATCCTTTGGCCCCACACCCAGACTGCGAAACAGGTTCGCCGCCTGCGTGACGCGTGCATAAAGGTCATTCCACGTTAGCGTCATCGCCTTGGTGTCCGGTCCGGACAACAGCTGATAACTGATCGCGGGCCTGGTTCCGTAGCTTGCCCGCGTGGCGCCCAGAAAGGCGTGCATCGTGCGGGCCACTGGCCTGTCGGCCCAGGGCATCTCTGCCTCGATCGCCTTGGCATCGGCAACGTTCGAAAAGCTTGTCATTGATCCCCCCTTTGGCGTCATGCCCCCGTTCTGCAGGGATCTCTTGACTGCGTCCAAGATGGTCAGGTTCGGGTCAAATTCCAACCATCCGTTGCAGCGAAATGGCCGTGTGACGCAACGATGCGACGCACAAGGGGAATTTTGCCGCGGATTTCCCGGTCAAACAGCCCCGTCGGTGAATTGCAGCCGCGCCAGACGCGCATAAAGCCCGCCTTCGGCAACCAGCGCGTCATGCGTGCCGGTGGCCACGATCTGGCCCTTGTCGAACACCAGAATCCGGTCGGCGCGCTTCACTGTGGCCAGCCGGTGCGCCACGACCAGCGTCGTGCGCCCCGAAGACAGCTTTTCGACCGCCGCCTGCACCGCCTGTTCGCTTTCGGCATCCAGCGCGGAGGTCGCCTCGTCCAGCAGCAGCACGCGTGCATCGCGCAGGATTGCCCGTGCGATGGCGATGCGTTGCCGTTGACCGCCCGATAGCATCACGCCGCGCTCTCCCAGATAGGTGTCATAGCCCTGCGGCAGGGCCGTCACGAAGTCATGTGCCGCCGCCGCGCGCGCCGCCGCACCCACTTCGGCATCGCTGGCATCGGGGCGACCAAAGCGGATGTTGTCACGCGCCGACGCGGCAAAGATGACCGGGTCCTGTGGCACCAGCGCCATCGCCGACCGGAAATCCACCCGCGCCATGTCGCACAAGGGAACGCCGTCCAGCAGCACTCGCCCGCCCTGCGGATCGTAAAACCGCATCAGCAACTGCAAGACCGTCGTCTTGCCCGCGCCGGAAGGGCCGACGAGCGCGACCGTCTGGCCCGGCTCCACCACGAAACTGACGGCGTTCAGCGCCGACACCTCGGGCCGGGTCGGATAGCGGAACGTCACCGCGTCGAACGCGATCTCGCCGCGCACCGGGCGGGGCAAAGCCCTGGGGCGTGCCGGGTCCACCACCGGATCGTCGGTCTGCATCAGTTCGACCAGCCGCTCGGTGGCGCCTGCCGCCCGCTGCATCTCGCCCCAGATTTCCGAGAGCGCACCCACTGCGCCCGCGACCATCACCGAATAGATCACGAACTGGATCAGCTCACCGGTCGACATCGCGCCGCTGCGCACATCGCGCGCGCCGATCCACAGCACCCCGACGATCCCGGAAAACACCAGAAAGATCACGATCACCGTCATCACCGACCGCGTCGCGATGCGCTTTTGCGCCGAGACATAGGATTTTTCCGTCACATCCGAAAACGCCGCCCGGGTCTGCGGCTCGTGCGTGAAAGCCTGCACCGTCTGCACCGAAGACAAGGCCTCGGAGGCCGACCCTGACGAATTCGCGATCCAGTCCTGGTTTTCCCGGCTCAGGCTGCGCAACCGCCGGCCCAGCACGATGATCGGCACGATCACCAGCGGCACGATCAGCAGGACCATCCCCGCCAGCTTGGCCGAGGTCAGGAACAACAGCACCAGACCGCCCACAAGGATCAACACGTTGCGCAAGGCGACCGAAACCGATGACCCGATCACCGACAGGATCAGCGTGGTATCCGTCGTCAGGCGGCTAAGCACCTCTCCGGTCAGGATACGCTCGAAGAAGGCGGGCGACAGCGCCAGCACCCGATCAAACAGGCTTTTGCGGATATCGGCCACGACCCGCTCGCCCAACCGCGACACAAGATAGTAGCGCAGCCCCGTCCCCAGTGCGAGCAACGCCGCAATCGCGAGCGCCGCCGCGAAATACTGGTCCAGCAGGGCGGCATCATCGGTCTCGAACCCGTCCACCACGCGCCGCACGGCGATCGGCAGCATCAGACTGACCGCAGCCGTCAGGATCAGCGCCAGCAGCGCCAGAAATGCCAGCCCGCGATAGGGGCGGATGAACGGCAGCAACCCTTTCAGCGAGTTCACCTTGCGCGATGTTGCGCGGTCTTCGGGGTTGACTTGGGTATTGGCCATCGCACTGCCTTTTGCCGCCTTCTCTAGCCCTTTAGGCAAGCGAGGGCAGCCCTGCAAGCACCGGGATGACGCGGGACCCCTTTTCGCGGTCCGATGGCTGTGCAACCTTGCAGCGCATCAAAGCACAAGGCCCGCACCCATGCCGCAACATTTCACCGCCCCAGACGGCGCGCGCCTTGCCTATGCCGATCAGGGCAGCGGCATCCCGCTTCTGTGTCTTGCCGGCCTCACGCGCAACATGGCGGATTTCGACGTCCTGCTGCCGCTCCTTCCCGGCACGCGGCTGATCCGGATGGACTATCGCGGGCGGGGCGACAGCGACTGGACCGGTGCCGCCAGCTACACGATCCCGACCGAGGCCGCCGATGCGCTGGCGCTGCTGGACCATCTGGGGCTGGCACGCGCCGCGATCCTTGGCACGTCGCGCGGCGGCCTGATCGGCATGCTGATCGCCGCCATTGCCAAAGACCGGCTTGCGGGCCTGTGCATGAACGACATCGGCCCGCATCTTGACCAGACGGGGCTGGAACGCATCGCCGACCAGATCGGCCGCGACCCGACCGTCAAGACATATGCCGCGCTGGCCGACATCTATCCCCATGTCCATGCCGGTTTTGCCAATGTTCCGCCCGCCCGCTGGCTGGACGAGGCGCGCCGCCGCGTCCGCGAAACACCGGGCGGCCTTGCCAACCGCTATGACCCCGCGCTTCGCGACGCCTTCTCCGCCGCGATCAACCTGCCGCCCGTCGACCTTTGGCCGCTTTTTGACGCGCTCGCGGGGTTGCCGGTCGCGGTGATCAGGGGGGCCAGTTCCGACCTTCTGTCCGTGGCGACCATGGCCGAAATGCAGACCCGCCGCCCCGACCTGATCGCCGCAACCGTGCCCGATCGGGGCCATCCGCCTTTCCTTGACGAAGCGGAAAGCCTGTCGGCCATCCGCACTTTCCTGGCCGCGCTGAAATGACCAATCTCGCCGCCATCCGCGCCGCCGCCGCGCGCCTCGATGGTCATGCGGCCCTTACCTCCCTTTTGCACGCGCCGCTTCTGGACCGCTTTGCAGGGCGCCGCGTGCTGATCAAGGCCGAATGCCTGCAGCGCACGGGGTCGTTCAAGTATCGCGGCGCGCGGGCCGCTCTGACGCTGCTGCCATCTGGGACCAAGGGCGTGCTCGCCTTTTCCTCGGGAAATCATGCCCAGGGGGTTGCGCTGGCCGCATTTGAGCTTGGCTTGCCTGCCGTTATCCTGATGCCCGACGATGCGCCGTCGGTCAAAATCGACAACACGCGCGCCTATGGGGCCGAGGTGATCCTGTATGACCGCGCCACGACTGACCGCGACGCGTTGGGGGCCGACCTCGGCGCCCGCCGCCAGCTGCATTTGGTGCGCCCCTTCGATGACCCGGATGTCATCGCAGGCCAGGGCACCGTGGGTCTGGAAATCGCAAGCCAAGCCGCCTCGCGTGGCATCACCGACGCCGATGTGATCGTCTGTTGCGGTGGCGGCGGGCTTGCCTCCGGCACCGGCCTTGCCCTGGCCGCCCTTGCCCCCGGCATGCGCATTTTGACCGCCGAGCCTGCCGGTTTCGACGACATGGCCCGCTCTCTCGCCTTGGGCCAAAGCCAGCGCAACGCCGCAGCGACCGGATCGATCTGCGACGCCATCCTGACCCCGGAACCCGGGCGCATCACCTTTCCCATCCTGCAGTCGCTGAATGCAAAAGGACTGACCGTCACCGACGCCGAGGCGATGCACGCCATGGCGCTGGCCTTTCACCACCTTCGCATCGTGCTTGAACCCGGCGGCGCCGTCGCGCTCGCCGCTCCGCTGTTCCGCGACGGGCTGGGGGATACGTGCATCTGCACGGCTTCGGGTGGAAACGTGGACCCGGACGTCTTTCGCGCCGCCCTCGACAGCAGTCCAGTCTGACACCATGCCGCTAATCTATCTCGATGACATCCGCCTCAACGCCGAAATCATCGGCCCTGACGACGGCCCGCCGCTTGTGCTGATCCATGCCCTGGGCACCGACCTGACGCTGTGGGACGATCTGATCCCGCTTTTGCCGCCCGCGCTGCGGCTGCTGCGGATGGACCTGCGGGGCCATGGCCGTTCTGACATCCCGCCGCCACCCTATGCCATGGGCACGCTGATCCGCGATGTCGAACGGCTGATGGACCATTGCGCGTTGAAAGACGCCGTCATCCTTGGCGTCTCGCTTGGCGGCCTGATCGCGCAAGGACTGGCGATCAAGCGGCTTGACCTTGTCCGCGGCCTGATCCTGTCGAACACGGCTACCCGGATCGGCACGCCGGACCTGTGGTCCCGCCGCATCGCCGAGGTGCAGTCCGGCGGTCTGGCCCCCTACGCGCCCGGCGCGATGGAGCGAATGTTTGGCCGTCTTTGGCGCGAGGCGGACGCCATGCCGCGCATCCGCCAGACCCTGCTCGACACCGATCCTGACGGCTGGACGGGATGTGCCTCGGCGATTGCGGGCACCGACTTCTACACGCCGACCGCCGGACTGACACTGCCGACCCTTGCCATAGCCGGGGCGCTGGATGGCACGACGCCGCCCGATCTGGTCCGCGAAACCGCCGACCTGATCCGGGGCAGTCGTTTCGCCCTGATGCGTCGATCCGGTCATTTGCCGATGGTCGATGCACCCGATGCCTATGCCGCGCTGGTGGCAGAATTCCTGGATGCCATCGGTCACTGAGACCAGCGCCCCCGCGCTGACTTGACGCTGTCAAATTTGCCGGGCACCCTGTCCGCCCACATTCAAAAGAATGACCCACGCCCCTCATGCCCGCCTCTCCCCGCCTGCCCCTGGTCTTCATCGTCGCGACAGTGACGCTGGACGCCATCGGCATCGGGCTGATCTTTCCTGTCCTGCCGCGCCTGATCGAAGAGGTGACTGGTCGCCCGATCTCCGAAGCGGCGTTGTGGGGTGGCATCCTCACCAGTTCCTTTGCCGCCATGCAGTTCCTGTTCGGCCCCCCTTTGGGCGCGCTGTCGGACCGGTATGGTCGCCGCCCGGTGCTATTGATCTCGTTGGCCGTGATGGCACTCAGCTATCTTGCGATGGCCCTTGCGACCACCGTCTGGATGCTTTTGGCCACCCGCATCTTTGCGGGCATCACATCGGCAACGCAGGCAACCGCCACCGCCTTCATTGCCGACATCACACCGCCTGCCGATCGCGGTCGGCGGTTCGGCCTGATCGGTGCGGGGTTCGGTGCGGGATTTGTGCTTGGGCCCGTGATCGGCGGGTTACTGGCAGAGGTGCACCTGCACGCACCCTTTTTCGCCGCCGCCGGGCTTGCTGCGGCCAACCTGATCCTTGGGCTTTTCGTGCTGCCCGAAACCCTGAAACCGGAAAACCGACGCCCCTTCAGCCTTGCCGCGTCCAACCCGTTCACTGCCCTCTGGACGGCGATCCGCCTGCCGGAACTGCGCCGCATCCTGTTGTGCTTTTTCGTCCTTGCCGTCGCGATGAACGTCTACCCGTCGATCTGGGCGTTCTTTGGTCCCGTGGCGTTTGGCTGGTCCACCACGATGGTGGGCCTGTCACTGACGCTTTACGGCGTCTTTTTCGCCCTAGGTCAGGCGCTTCTGGTCGGACGGCTGATCAAGCGTCTGGGCGAGCACAGCGCCGCCCTTTTCGCGATGGTCGCCAACGCCGTCACGCTTTTCGCCATCGGGCTTGCGATATCGGGACCCATCGTGTTGCTTATCACGCCGCTCACGGCGCTTGGCGGCGCTGCCACCCCGGCCTTGCAGGCAATCGCCAGCCGCACCACCCGCGCCGATGCCCAAGGGCAGTTGCAGGGCGTCTTGTCGTCGATCAATGCGGTCGCGATGATCGTGTCACCCTTGATCATGACGCAGGTCTTTCACCTTTTCACCGGACCGGACGCGCCCGCCTTTGCCCCCGGCGCGCCGTTCCTGCTCGCCTCGCTTCTGATGGTCGTTTGCGTCATCTTGCATGTCGCGGGGTCACGCGCCCGAAAGCCTGCCGCCCCCTAGCTTTGGGTCAGGCCACAGCGGGACATGATCGATGAAACTGCAATCCCTGGACATCTTCGTTGTCGCCCCGCCCTTTCCCGGCTGGGGCGGGCGCTACTGGATCTTCCCCAAGCTGACCACCGATAACGGGATCGTCGGCTACGGCGAGTGCTATGCCTCGACCGTCGGCCCCAAGGCGATGAAGGCTGTGATCGAGGACGTGTTTGAACGTCACATGCTGGGCGAGAACCCCGAGAACATCGAGATGATGTTCCGCCGCGCCTATTCCGCAGGCTTCACCCAGCGCCCCGACCCGACTGTCATGGGCGCGTTTTCGGGGCTGGAAATTGCCTGCTGGGATATCCTGGGCAAGGCGCGAAACCGACCGGTCTGGGCGCTGCTTGGCGGGCGGATGAACGACCGCATCCGCAGCTATACCTATCTGTATCCCGAACCCGGCAATGAAAGCCCCGCCTTCTGGAACGATGCCGACGCCGCCGCCGAGGCCGCGTTGCGCTTTGTCGATCTGGGCTTCACCGCCGTCAAGTTCGACCCCGCCGGTCCCTATACCATCCGGGGCGGCCATGAGCCCGCCCTTTCCGACATCAGCCGCTCCGTGCTGTTCTGCAAGCGCATCCGCGAGGCGGTGGGCGACCGTGCCGACCTGCTTTTCGGCACCCACGGCCAGTTCACCACCCCCGGCGCCATCCGTATGGGCAAGGCGCTGGAACCCTACAACCCGCTTTGGTACGAAGAACCCATCCCGCCGGACAACCTGCTGGAATTCGCCGAGGTCGCACGCCACGTCCATGTGCCTTTGGCAACGGGAGAGCGGCTGACGACCAAGGCCGAGTTCGGCACCCTTTTGCGGGCAGGCGGCGTCAAGATCCTGCAACCCGCGCTCGGGCGCGTGGGCGGCATCTGGGAGGCCAAGAAGATCGCCGCCATGGCCGAGGTTTTCAACGCCGAAATGGCGCCCCACCTTTATGCCGGTCCCGTCGAATGGGCCGCCAACGTACATTTCGCGGCCTCGATCCCGAACCTCCTGATCGCGGAGACGATCGAAACCGGCGGCGCGTTTCACCAAAAACTGATCCGCAATTCCATCACCTGGGAGAACGGCTACATCCTGCCCCCCGATGCCCCCGGCCTTGGCATCGAGTTCGACGAGGACGTCGCCCGCGCGCATCCCTTTACCGGCACCGGCCTGCACCTGCAGATGCAGGAGGCGCCGTGCAACTATTCCGACGAGAACCGGTTCGAAGGAGGCGCGCCTGCCGCGAAAACCTGAGGCGGACAGCCCGGCCATCGGCGCAGGCGCGCGGGCAGCGCCCTCGCATGGCAGTCAGCTGGCGGGCCCAGAAGGAATCGAACCCTCAACCTGCCGATTAGAAGTCGGCTGCTCTATCCAGTTGAGCTATGGGCCCGCTATCGTCCTTTTGCGTCACGTCTGCGCGTCACGCAAGATGCTTGGTCATGAAGACCGAATTGGGATCGTCCCAATACCCCTCAAACGGCGGGCATTCCGCAAATCCCGACCTTGCATAAAGCGCGCGCGCGGCGACGAAGGTCGGCTGTATCCCGGTCTCAAGGCTGAGCCGCGCAAACCCGTCGGCCCGCGCCCGGCCCACCAGATGATCCAGCATGCGGCGCGACAGGCCCTGGCCGCGATGTTCATGCAGCACATGCATCGACTTGATCTCGGCATGGCCCGCATCGATCCGCTTGAACGCGCCCATGCCCACGGGCTTGCTGCCATCACGCATCACGAAAAACCGGATGCCAGGTGCAGCAAGTGCACCTGCATCCATCATGTGAATGCTTTCCGGCGGGGTGTCGGCATGCATATCTGCGGTGTGGCGCTGCATCAGCAGGACCAGGTCAGCCCCCAACGGGCTTTCCTCGACAATCGTGATCATCTCAGTGCGTCCAGGCGCCCTTGCGATCAGTCGCGAAGTTTTCGCCATAGCCGCGCGGGCGGATCACCGGCTTGCGCGCCTTGGGCAATACCACATCTGCATCGATGCCCTGGGCAGCCGCATACGCCTCTGCCTCGGCCTGAGTGTCGAAACTGATGCGCACCTGCGACTGCGTATCACCAGACGACGTCCAGCCCATCAACGGGTCCACGTTGCGTGCGGATGCGGGCGCAAATTCAAGCACCCATCCCTTCGTGCGGGCGACACCTGACTGCATTGCGGTCCGGGCGGGCTGAAAAATGCGTGCGCGCATCAGATGCTCCTTGGTTGACCCCGGCTTATCCCAAAGAGATGAAAAAAAGCAAGGGGTGCGGCGTGGGAGAGGGTGCTGTCGGCCAGTCTGGGGGGAGTGGGGGGGTGTGGGTGCGACCGACCGACAGCTACTGCTTGCCTGACCACTATGCCGCCAACCGCGCGCCATCTCAATCCCAAGATGCATCACCGACGCGGGATTTCTCTTAAATTTGAACATGTTGTGTTAACGTTTCGGAAAGTTTTCACAAAGGTCGCGGTTCGGCACGATGCTAGACCAAAGGCATCCGGCGCATGCGTCCCGGCGCGTCCGGATCGCGATACTTGTTCGGCACCCCCCGTTCTGCCAGCAGCCTTGCCGCAAAAGCCACCCGGTCCGGGTCAAGCGTCACCCCCAGACCGGGACCTGACGGCAGGTCCAGATGGTTGGTCCGCGGGCTGAAAGGCCCCTCGGTGATCACGTCAAAAGGTTGCCAACGAAGCAGCGACTGGTTCGGCTCGCGGATATGGGGATGTGCGGCACAGGCATGCAGATAGGCCGCCGTCTCCAGACCCGACCCACCCGAATAACACCAGAAGTCCACCCCCGCGCCCTGACAAGCCGACACGAACCGCAACATCGCCGAGAATCCGCCGAACCCCGCCACGTCCGACACGATCGCGTCAGGAACGCCGTAAGCCACCGCCTTGCCGATATCGGTGCTATGCCCGGAAAACGGGATCGTGGTGCGCGCGCGCAGCTTACGCATCCCCGTCCAATCGGGCGTCGGGTCCTCCCAGTTGCGTATCCCTGCTTCTTCAAACGGGCGGGCAAGATGGATGGCAGATGGCAGGCTGAAGGCCTGATTGCTATCGATCCGCAGCATTGCATCCGGGCCAAGCGCATCGCGCAGCGCAGTTACCAAACGAATGTTCGCATTCAGATCCGGATCGGATACCTTGCCCTCGAAAAAGCTGGTGCCAAAGTCCTGTTGCAGCGACTGGCAATACTCGACCACCGCCTGGATCGACGCTTCGCCGCCCTTGCCGCCCTGCGGCAAACGATAGCCGAAATAGTCGGTAAAGGGGATGCGGGTCCGGTGAATGCCGCCCAGCAGGTTGGCCACAGGCTGGCCCCACAACTTGCCCCGCAAGTCCCAGAGCGCAATCTCGATCGCCCCCCAGGCCGCCCGCGTGGCATAGTCGGTCACAGACTGCGCCGCCGGCATCGACGGCAGCACCAGCCGTTCCAGCCCTGCCATATCCAGCGCGTCGCAGCCCACCAGCACCTCGGCCATCCGCGCGATGATGGGGGCCGAGGTATGGCTCGGCGCTTCGGCGATCCCGGTCAGGCCCTGATCCGTGACCACCTCGACCACGCATTTGGTGAACCCGTCCAGAACCCCGTAGGACCAGACATAGGGGGCCTCAAGCGGGATGAGGACCGGTGTGGCACGGATGGCGGTGATCTTCATGGGCGGTTCCCGATCGGCTGCATATGACGAGAGGTAAAAGATCCCCCTTGATTCGTCGCGCCGAAACGGCACAAGCTGGCGACAAAACCGGCACATGTGTTGTGCCGGATGCCCGCAGATGGGTGATGCGCGACACGTGGCACCGGCGCGTGCTGCCCCGAAAGGACCATGATGCAGATCACACTCGAGGCGGTTGAAAGCCTGTCCGGCACCGCCCTGATCCGCGCCGGAGCCTCCCCCTTGCAGGCCGGTCCGGTCGCCAGATCCATCTGCGCTGCCGAAGCCGAGGGCACCCGTGGCATTGGACTTGGCTACCTGCCCTGGTACTGCCAGCACCTGCGCGCAGGAAAGATCCTGGGCGATGCCGTCCCGGTTCTGTCCCAGCCGCGTCCAGCGGCCCTGGTGGTGGATGCAAAGGGTGGCTTTTCCCACCCGGCCTATGAAGCAGGAGAGGCGCAGCTGATCGCCACGACCCGCCTGCAGGGCATCGCGGTCCTTGGCGTGCGGGACGCCTATGCCTGCGGCGTGCTGGGCTACTTCACCGATCGCCTTGCGCGTGCCGGACTGGTAGCGATGGCCTTCACCAACGCGTCCTCGACGATGGCTCCGTGGGGCGGCAAGACACCCTTTTTTGGCACCAACCCATGGGCGTTCGGGGCGCCGCGCGATGGCGAACCTCTGGTCATCGACAGTTCGTCCTCGGCCACCGCCTACGTCAATCTCGCCAATGCCGCTGCCACCGGGACCGCAATCCCCCCGCATTGGGCGCTGGATCGCGAGGGCCACCCCACGACCGATCCGGCGCTCGCCCTGCAAGGGTCGATTGCCCCTGCCGGCGGGCACAAGGGCGGTGCTCTGGCGCTCATGGTCGAGGTGCTGGCCGCCGGTCTGACGGGGTCCAACTGGTCGTTCCAAGCCGCATCTCTGGGCGACGACCTGGGGGGTCCGCCGCGTCTGGGACAGACCTTCATCGGCATCGATCCGTCGGCGTTGGCGGGTGGTTTCGCCGATCGGCTGGCCGTGATGTTGACCGCGATGACAGACCAGCCCGGCGTCCGCCTGCCCGGAGAGCGACGCCACAAGAACCGGAAACGCATTTCTGTTGAGGGTGTTACACTCACGCCGGAAGAAGTTTCCAGCCTCGGCTCGCTCGTCGGCAACCCGCTTTAGCGCCCTGCCCGCATCATTTCGTCCGCTTGATGCTGCGCCGCTGTGTCGCGGAGCCAATCGGCAAAGGCGCGCGTCACCGGTCCCGAGGTTTCTGTTCGCATCCAGTAGCCGATCCCCGTTTCAATCGCCGTCCCCGGCATCACCGCCAACCGCCCCGCAAGGATCGCATCCGCAAGGGTGAACAGGCTGGCCAGCATCAGCCCCTTGCCCTGCGACGCAAGGTCAGCCGCGATATGCTCGGCGCTGACATGCGGGCCCACGGGGTTCGCGGCAACCAGCCCAAGCGCCGCCGCCCAGTCGTCCCAACCAAAGGTCCCGGCGGCCATGCCACCGGGCGTTTCGATATGCACCACGCGCCCCGTCAGGACGTCTTTGGCATCCGAAGGGAACGTCGCCGCCGGGGCGCCTGCCACCGCTGTCGCATCGCGCGCGATCTGCACCCAGTTGGTCGATGGTGGGGCCGTCCCGTGGAAAACGCGAAGGTCGGCGTCACCGTCCCGGCGCAGCGGGTCCGAGGCCGCCGATACATAAAGCGTCACCTCCGGATGCAACGCCTCGAACGCCGCCAACCTTGGCAGCAACCACAGCACAGCAAACGACATCGGCGCCACGATGCGTATCTGCGGCCGCGCCGTCAGCCCGCGCAGTGCTGCATCGGCGCGCCGGATCCGCTGGAACGCATCGCCCAGCGCCCCGACCACAATCTGTCCCGCCTCGGTCGCCACAAATCGACCCGCGTCGCGCCGGACAAGCGGCAGGCCCGCCTCGTCCTCAAGGTCGCGGATGCGGTGGCTGACGGCCGCCGGGGTCATCCCCAGTTCCCGCGCCGCTGCAGACAAACCTCCCAGCCGCAGCACGGCGTCAAGCGCGCGCAGTCCCACATGGTTCGGAGGCTTCGTCGGATCTCGCATCTATTACCAAGGGTAAAAGGAGGATAACGGCAAGTCAAACGGTGCTGGCGTCAGACCAACGCGCTTGCGACGTCTGCAGTCACGGCCCAATCCGCCCCCAGCACCAGCAAGTCCCGGGCGGCGCGCCCCTCAAGCCGGGCCAGCGTCGGTTGCCCGATGACCTGCGCCGGGACCGTCACTGCCATTTTCAGCACGGTTTCCGGCGACAGCCCAAGCACCCTGATCGCCCGCGCGACGCTGTCGGCCATGGTCACATGCGCCCCCGCAAGGGAACCGCTGGCATTGATCAGCTTGCCCCCGACCAGACGGATTTCCTCGCCGTACAGGTCGAAATGATCCGGTCCACCGACAGTCGGCATCGCGTCTGACACCAGAAACATCCGATCTGGAACAGGTCGTGCCCGGATGGCCATCGCCACCATCTCGTCGGCCACATGATGCCCGTCGCAGATGATCCCCGTATAGGCCAGCGAATTGACCGCCGCCCCCGTCACCCCCGGCGCACGGCTGAGCATTGGCGACATCGCGTTGAAAAGATGGGTGAAGCAGCTGGCGCCCTCGGACAACGCGGCGCGGGTGATATCGGCCGTCGCGTCGCTGTGGCCGATCGACACCACAGCCCCCGTCGCCACAAGGGAGGCGATCTGGCCGGGCAAGGTTGCCTCCGGCGCGAGCGTGATCATGACCGGGATGCCGTGCTGCCGCAGGGCCGCAACATGGGAAATGGTCCGGTCGTCCAGCGGACGCACAAAGCGTGCCGCATGCGTGCCACGCCGCGCCAAGGCGATATGCGGCCCCTCGATATGCAGGCCAAGTATCCCCGGGGCACCCCAGACCTGCAGCGTCGCAGCCACAACCCGATCCAGAACCTCGGGCGCGTCGGTAATGACGGTGGGCAGGATGCCGACGGTGCCGAACCCGCGATGTGCGGCGGCAACCGCCAACATCGTGTCAGCACCGGGCGAGGCGTTGACCAGTGCCCCGCCACCGCCATTGACCTGCAGATCGAGAAACCCCGCCGTCACGGTCCCGCGCATCCGCTCGCGGTGCACCTTGGGCGGCAGCGACGCGATCGGGACCAGCGCCTCCACCACGCCCCCCGACATCGCCAGCGCCATGCCTGACCGGAGGCTAGAGCCGTCAAAGACCTGATCCGGACAAAGCCAGAGGCGCGCGGGGTTCTGCATCATGGTTGCGCTCCTTGGCGGGGAGCGGCGGCAGATGCAAACCAGAAATACGGGCGCAAGGCTGCCTGAACCTCGGCCAGGACCAGCGCTTGGGCAGGTGGTGCGTCCATGTGGCGTGCTGCTGCCACGAGATCCGGCGCAAAGGCTTGCAGCAACATCGGGTCGGGCAAGTCATGTGCGGCGAGGGTCCGCATCAGGGCATCAACCGCTGACCGGGCGGCGGGCTGGGGCCAGTAATACCGGATCCGGTCGGCCAGCCCGAAATGCCGCTGCACGCGCAGATCGCCGCTTTGTGCATGATAATGTGCCTGCCAGTGCCTGGGCTCTGCGGTCATCAGCGCCTCCATCACTTCGGGGATCCGAGGGCCGTCATGCCACTGCATCTGGCCTGCCAGGCCATCAAGGCCATAGACCGCACGACGAAACGCAAAGGTCAGCGCAGGCCCGACCTTCAGGAATGCGAACCCGAGTTCGGAAAGGCGCGGGAAAACGGCTGGCTCCTGATAGTCGGTGGAATGCGCCTCAAGGCAGACGTCCGGCCAGTCAGCCAGAACCGCTGCCAAGGCCGGGTCGCGCGTCATGGGCAGCGCATGCACATGCATCGGCGAAAACTCGACGCCAGGCTGCACGACCAAGCCGCCGATTTGCGCCAGCGCCGCACCGATACCGGCGGCTTCGAACGCTGCGGCATGGGCCGCAAGGGTTGCGCGCGCCGAGGCGGGCGTCGTGGCGGCAATTTCGCCCGTCTCATCCACGCGTGCCCCACCCGGTGGTGGCACTTCGGTGCCGATGACGAACACCAGTGCGCCAGGATCGGGGGCGGCGTTCAGGGCCACCGCGGCAAGATCGGCAGCACGGGCCGCCGTCACCGCGTCCCCGAGTTGCGGGGCCTCACCTGCACAGCCTTCGGAGCAATCGAGATGGATCTTTGTAAAGCCCGCACGCACATAATCGGCGATCATCACGCGCGCCTTGGCCATCGCATCTTCCGCTGGCCCCGCACGCCAGACCTGCGGGCCCAGATGGTCACCCCCAAAGATCAGATGCGCCGCGGGCAGCCCCACTTCGGCCGCCAGGTGCCGCACCGAGGCGATGAAATCGACGGGCCGCTGTCCGGTATAGCCGCCGTCCTGATTGACCTGATTGCTGGTCGCCTCGATGACCAAGGGCTGGTCCAGATCGCGCGCCAGCATCAGGCTTGCCCGCAATACCTCAGGATGGGCGGAGCAGACTGACGTGATGGCGATGCTTTCGCCCGCCCGGTTGCGCCGGATGATGTCGCGCAGAATGTCAGCCATGGCGTTGCGCAAGCCACGCCGCATAGGCGGCCCCCCGCGCCCCGCTGGCGTCGCCGCCTTGCGCAATCCGGATGTCGGGAATGGCGAAACCCGGCAGTTGAATAGCGCGCAACGCGGCGCTCAGGTCTTCGGTCAGCCCTGCCGCCTTGGACACGCCGCCGCCGATCACGATACAGGCAGGGTCGATGACAAAGGCGATGGTCTTCAACATCTCTGCAACCAACGCGCACCAGACCGCGCGCACGGGCCCAAGGTCCGGCTCAATGCGCCACTGCGCCGTGATCTGGGGTGCAGTCAGGGTCCGCCCCGTAAGATGTCGCGCCAACCGCTCCAGCCCCGGCCCGGGCAGCAGCGTTTCGGTGCAGCCGGGCCGCCCGCAGCCGCAGATCAGGATGGGCAGACCATGCGCCACGACGGGTCCTGCAGCGAGCGCAAAGTGGCCGAATTCTCCGCCCAGGGTCGAAGGGCCTTCGACCAGACGCCCGTCGACGGCCACTCCGCCGCCGATGCCCGTCCCCAGGATCAGACCGACCGCCGGCGACATCCCGCGCGCTGCACCAAAGATCGCCTCTGACAGCGTCAGCGCGCGGCAGTCGTTGACATAGGTGACGGGCCGTCCGGCAGCGGCGGCGATATCGGCGGGAAAGGGATGGCCCATGGCTGCAAGGTTGGCGGTATAGGCAAGCCCCGTCGCTGGGTTCACGAGACCCGCAGCTGAGATGCCGATGGGCAAGGGGCGACCCGCCTGCCCGCTTGCCCAGGCGATCTGGTCCGCCATCGCCGCGACAAGGCTCGGGTAATCACGCGGTGTATCGATCCGACGTTGGGACATTCGGCCCCAATCGGCATCGAAGATCTGCGCCTCGATCTTGGTGCCGCCAATGTCGATCCCGATGGCATTCACGGCATCACCGGATAAAGCGTCACGCCCGACACCACCCGGCTAAGCGTCCCCAGTCCGGCAAAGGGGTCATCGACCGAAAGGCCCAGGCTGTCCGACCATGTGACCGCCAATACCTGTGCCAGCACAACCGGCAGCACAGCATTCCAAGCATCGGTCGGCAGGTCGACATCACCGCCCGGTCCGACCGCAGTGACGACCGAGCCCGGAAACTGCGCCCGCAACTCCGCCACAAGGTCGGCGTCATAGCGCGCGGCATGGGGTTCGGCGCTCCTGAACACCCAGATGTCCGTGGCCCCCCGCACAAAGCTTTTCGGCCCGTGGCGAAAGCCCAGCGTGCTGTCCCACAGCGCCGGAATCTGCCCTGCCGACAGTTCCATCACCTTCAGCGCCGCCTCGCGCGCCGCAAAGGCCAGAGGGCCCGCACCCACAAAGACCGCGCGTTCGGGTCGTCGCGCCAACAGCGCATGCGCCTCAAGGCCGGGCATCGCCGTCTCGGCCGCATTCGCCAGCGCAAACCAGTGGCCCTGCGCAAAGCTGCCATCAAAAATAGCCAGCGCGCTCAGGAACATGGTGGTGAAACTGGACGTCATGGCAAAACCCGCGTCATGCGCCGCCTCGGGCAAGATCACGGTCTTGCCTGCGCGCGTCGCCAATGCCGAGGTCGGGTTGCAGGTGATGTTCAGACGCGGCCAATCCGGCGCGAGCGCATCCAATGCATCCAGCATCCCGATGGTTTCGGCGGAATTTCCCGACCGACCAAAATTCACGATCAGTTTGGGCGGCCCGGGAAGGTAGGCGGTTGGACGGCTGACCAGATCGGTGGTGGGCACCGCGCGCAATCCCATTGCCCGCCCTTCAAGCGCGGCCACAAGGATGTCCCCGATATAGGCCGAGGACCCGGCCCCGCAGAACCAGACCTCCGACACGTCCAGCCCCGCGACCCAGGCGCGCAATCCCGCGGCGTCAAACGTGGCGCCCCAGTCCCGCCATATGGCGGGTTGGGCGTTGATTTCGCGCCAGGTGGCGTGGCGGTCCAGGTCAAGTGTCATGTCGTCTGGGTCACTTTCGACAAGGTGGCGGGTGAATCAGGGTCATGCCCCAGCGCCAGCGCTGTTTCCAGTGCCAATGGATAGGTCAGGCATAGCAAGGCCGCCGCCGCTGCTGCGGGTGTCAGCCCGACAGCCCCCGCATCCGACGGACGCAGGCGGAACACCGTCCCCCCGGCCCCGCGAAACCGTGCCTCGGCGGTGTCGAGGCTCGGCTGGACGTCAGGCTGTTCGGTATCGAGGATCAGGATCAGCAGCGGATTGGTGACAAGCTGCAAGGGACCGTGCAGAACCTCGGAGCTTGAATAGGCCTCGGCATGCAACGCGCAGCATTCCTTCAGCTTCAACGCCAGTTCCTGCGCTGCGCCAAAGCCCGTGTCGCGGCCGATGACATAGACGTGGCGCGCCCGAAGAAGCGCCGCGACGACCGCACCATGCTGGGGATGCAAAACGCCCGTCAGTCGGTGAACCGACCCGCGCGCCGTCTCTGCACGTTGTCCGTATCCGGGCCGCATTGCCCCCAAGAGCGCCATGCCCGCCGCGATGGCACCGATCACGGATTTCGTCGCCGGCACCGCGCGTTCCGGCCCCGCACCCAGCGGCAGGACCAGATCGCAGGCCGCGGATACCGGCGAGCCTTCGACATTGATCAGCCCGATCACCCGCCCCCCCGCCTCGCGGATGCCAAAAGCCGATCGCACCAGATCATCGCTGCCCCCCGACTGCGACACGATCAACGACACTGACCCGGCCATATCCACGCCCCGCCCGACCGAAAAGACCGAAGGTGGCAGGCTGGTCATCGGTTTGCCCGTCTCGCGCATGAATTCATAAG